>OMZN01000024.1 GCA_900315555.1 uncultured Eubacteriales bacterium | reverse complement strand
CAGGACATGAACTGAAAAATCGCCACGCGCTAAAGCGCTGTGATTTCTGTATCTGTCCTGCGCGCCAAATCATAGATTTGGGCAGGACATGAACTGAAAAATCGCCACGCGCCAAAGGCGCTGTGATTTCTGTATCTGTCCTGCGCGCCAAATCATAGATTTGGGCAGGACATGAAAGGAGAGTACTTATGAGCGTAGTTATCATAGGCGGCAACGAGTGTATGGAAGGACGATATAAGCAATTGTGCAGGGAGTTCAATGGGAAAGCCAAGGTCTTCACAAAAACCAAAGGTCCCCTGCGGCGCCAGATCGGCCAGCCCGATCTGCTGGTCATGTTTGTGAACACGGTTTCGCACAAGATGATCCACAGTGCTACCAGCGCTGCGAAAGGATCCGACACGGAAATCGTCCATGCCAAGTCAGCTTCTCTTTCGTCACTTCGCAGCATACTGGAAGAATACACCAAACACTAAATCTGAAATTCTCACCAATAAGATATCATACCTAAAGGAAAGCGCGTCGGCAGAGCCGGCGCGTTTTCCTTCTCCATGCAGAATACGGCATCCCGCACCCGTTTATTTTAAGAACCAGTTTCATGAGGATTTGATCCTACTATCTTAATCCTTAATTTTTTGATCGATAAAAACCCGCCGGATCTTCCCGGCGGGTTTCAAATTGGTCGGGACGACAGGATTTGAACCTGCGGCCTACTACTCCCGAAGCAGTCGCGCTACCAAGCTGCGCCACGTCCCGACACACAATGCGCAACACTTATTATACTGGATTTCGGGAATTCTTCAACTGTTTTTTTGCTTTTGACGGAATTTTCCCTACCTGCTGCATCATCCCCTGCCGGGATTCGCTCTATTCCCGCTCTGTCTGCCCAGGAAAAGCCGCCCGGTACACTTATGAACGGAAAAATTCCTCCGCCATCGCCAGAATGTGCTCGGGCATGCCCTCCCCGTCAAGGTGATGCGTCCCGCCGGGAATAAAGGCAGCCGGAATTTCGTAGTATGCAGAAAACGCCACCGCAATCTTCGGTTCGATTACCTCATCGGAATCACCGTGCACCATGCCGATCTGCGTTTCATCAGGCTCGTACTGCGAGAAGAGATCATACATTTTCATATCATCCAGAAAGCCCGCAGGAATGGTGACCGGCGGCTCCTGATCCAGCACCAGCTGACCGGTTTCCTCAAGCTCCGTCCGCTGTGCCTCTGTCAACTCCCGGTCAAAGAGACTGGGCATGTTGACCGCTGCGCTGCGAAGGAAGGATCGATCTCCCTTGTGACGATGCGTGCTGATATACAGCAGATTAATGAAGGCGCCGAAGCTGGAGGAGAAATATCCGATTTCCGCCTGCGGATACTGCGTGGTCAGCATCGTCTCAAGATCCGCCACATCCTCCATGCAGTTTTTTACCCGCAGCGCCTGCACCCCCGCCCGGCTGCTGCCATGCGCCGGAAAATCAAAGGCCAGCGTCCCAAGACCCGCTTCCGCCAGGCCGTTAAGCATCAGCTGCGCCGTAGGGCTGTCCTTGCTGCTGCCAAACCCGTGGCTGATGATAATGATGCGCTGCGGTTCATCGGGAATCCGCGCATAATAAGGAATCGCGTAATGGCGATCCGTTTCCAAATACTTGATTTCCATATTTGATGACTACTTCCTATACTGCGTTCTTCTTACCCTACTATTATACCTTTCCCGACAATCCTTGCAAGCTTTGCGAAACTTTCACAATTTTTTCTCGAATATTATTCCCACAAAATGCCTTTTCGATATATAATATATTTAAATCTCATGACCAAGTAAATAAACCGATAGAAAGGGCGGCATCATGGATCTGAAAGAAGTTATGGATCAAAAGAACTTCGTCGTCGTCGGCGATACCCTCAATGAAGATAAATATGCCCACAAAATCAAGCGCAAAATGCTGAAAAAGGGCTACCATGTCAGTGCTGTCGGCAAAGAACTGGCTTCCATTAACGACGTGGAAGGGGATATCGATGTCATTGACCTCTGCATTAACCCCAAGAAGGGGCTCGCCTTGATGAAGGAATGCAACAAGGATTTCAAAACCGTGGTTATCCAGCCCGGTGCAGAGAGCACTGAACTGACCGACTATCTTAAGGCCAACCAAATTCCCTACATGGAAAGCTGTCTTCTGGTCGGTCTGCGCACCTATAAGAACGATTGATGCGCATCTGCAGCAACGATTGAGCCGAAATCAATATATTTCTTTCTTCGAAAAATTCCGCCCTGAGGCGGAATTTTTTGTCTTGCGCAATCCCTCTTCCTATAGTAAAATATGTTTTGCACATGCCACTGTAGCTCATCCGGTAGAGCAGCACATTCGTAACGTGCAGGTGGCCGGTTCGACTCCGGCCAGTGGCTCCAGAGAACCAGGGATGGACTGCCATGCCTGGTTCTTCTTTTTTATCAAACCGCATTCATCCTTTTAAGGAACGAGACAGAAAGGAACGCCATGCAGCGAAACCATATCTATGTCGCCGGTATGTCTTACAATCTGCGGCGCACCATTTGCGACTACGGATTTGGGATCGAAATCGACCGATTCTGCACTGCAGTGGAAATGGAGCGCGCCGGTGTCATAGAAAGCACCATTGCATTCTGCAATTCCCTGTCTGATCCGGCACGCATTCCCAAAGAAGACGACCCGTCTTCCGCTTCTTCCAGCACCTTCGGCGACAGCGTGGGCGGGGGTGCACCGGGAAGCAGAATCGTGCCTTCTTTGGCGTCATTTGCGCCGGCACCGAATCATACCATTCACCTGCCGGCAATCCTGCATGCACCCTTCAATGAGCTTCATCCCGCCGCCATCGATCCGCAGGCACTGGCGCTGGCCAGGCACCGCTTCGAGCAGGCCTATGTAACGGCGCGCGAGCTTGGCATCCATCGCATGGTGGTGCATACCGGCTGGATTCCTTTCGTCTACTTCAAAAGCTGGCAGCTGGAACGTGCGGCAATGTTCTGGCAGGATTTCATAAAAGACAAGGACGATATCACCATCCTCATTGAAAACGTTATGGAAGACGAGCCGGACATGCTGGCCGATCTGATACGGTCCATCGATCATCCCCGCATCCGTGCGGCCCTGGACATCGGTCACGCCCGATGTGCAAGCCGTATCCCCGTAATCGAGTGGATTCAGTGCCTTGGATCATCGATCGCTCACTTCCATATCCACGAAAACGACGGCAGCGCTGATCAGCACCTGCCGCTGGGAAGCGGCTGTCTGGATGCGGAAGAGCTCCTTGCGGCGATCGACGAGTGCTGCCCGAAAAACTGCACGATGACAATCGAAAGCCATGACAGCTACAGCGCCGCCCAATGCCTGGAAACGCACGGCTTCCTTGACTGACTGTATGACGGCTGCTTGACTGACTGCCCTGTCAGGAAGCCCCGGATCATCCCGGATCTTTCTGCAGGCCGTACTTGTCCCGGATCCGCTGCACCTTGCGAATGACAGCCGGCCCGATCATCCACAGAAAAAAGGCTGTAGCGCTGCCCAGGACAGCATCCGGCACGATGGCTGCGCTATAGACAGAAAGCACCGTGGCCAGCGTCGGCTGGTCGCTGACGAAGAAAATAGTCCATAGATCTGTGATCAGGCCGTGGATCAGGAAGGCCGAAAGAAAACCGTAGATCATCATCGGAATCCGCCTGTTCCCCTGCAGCAAACTACCTGCAAGAAGTCCCGCGATCAGCCCCGTCAGCCCCCAGGCCGCCATCTGAAAGACCGTCCATGGCCCCTGTCCAAACAGAAAGTTAGAGACCAGCGCTGTCATGGAACCGACGATGAAGCCGGCCTGCGGTCCCAGTGCAATGCCGGCGATGATTGCAAATGCCAGCACCGGCTTGAAGAACGGCACCATAAAAAAGGCTGCGCGGCTGGCCACGGCGAGTGCAGTCAGCACCGTCAGCAGGACGATCGTTCTTGCCTGCGGCCGGGTTCGTTCGAAGTAAATATAGAAAGGTACGATAACTAAAATCGCTGCCAGGATCACCATCAGCCTTGTGCTCATGCTTTCTCCTCTCGGCCGGCTCCCATGCCGCAAGCAGCTCCTTTTTCCGGAGCCGCTTCCCATGGCATCAGGTTCTCTGCCAGCAGTTCCGCAATATCCTCAGGCAGCACTGCGTTTTCGAAGCAGCCGCTGCTCATCCGGCTGCATGCTGTCGTATAGAAGTGATTGCCCGCAAACAGATGGCGCGGCGTACCGCTCGTCGTCAGGACACCGTCAAACATCATGGCGCATCGGTCTGCATAGAGCGCGCAGAATTCGATGTCGTGGCTGACAAGGATCACCGTCCGTCCCGATGCAGTCAATCGATGAATCATCGCACCGACCTGATCCTTGAACGCATTATCCATTCCTTTGGTCGGTTCATCCATCAGCACAATGTCAGGCTCTCCCAGCAGCACTTTGGCCAGCGCCAGCCGCTGCTGCTCCCCGCCGGAAAGATCATAGGGATGCGCATCCAGCAAAGCGGAAAGCGTCATCTCCTCTGCCATACGCTGCACATCTGCTGCATCGCCGGTCATCTCCTCCAATTCCTCCCTGACCGTTTCACATCCGAACACCGACTGCGGATCCTGCGGCAGCATCAGGGCACGGCGGCCAAAGAGACGAACCCTGCCCCGATACGGCGGCTTTACGCCGCAGACAGCCTTAAGAAGCGTGGATTTGCCGCTTCCATTCCCGCCGACGATCGCAAAGCACTCACCGGCATGCACCTTGCACGAAAGTCCTTTCAGAACATCCTGCCCGTGCCGTTCGTAGCGAACCCAAATGTTTTTTGCTTCCACAGCTATCATGTCATCGCCTATCGCATCTTGGCGATGTTTTGTGGCGCTCGACGCATCTTCCATACGTCTGCGCCGGAGCGGCACATCGCCTAACAGCGATTCCATCCACTGCCTCCCCTGGTGGATATCCAATGGTGCCCGCGCACCGACAGGCAGCCCCTTTTCCCGTGCCTTGGCATACGCCTGCACCACGGCCGGCATCGAACGAAACATCACGTGACGGCCTTCCGCAAGCAGCGCCGTCCCTTTCGCCGGCGTTTCATCCACGATCAGGCGTCCTTTCTCCAGCACCACCATACGTTCCGTCAGCGGCAGCAGATAGTCCAGTCTGTGCTCCGTGATCAGGATTGTCGTCCCGATTTCCCGGTGAAGCCGGGCGACCGTATCCAGGAAATCCGCCGCTGCGATGGGATCAAGCTGCGCAGTCGGCTCGTCCAGCAGCAGCACCCTGGGGTTCATCACCATGACCGCAGCCAGATTCAGGAGCTGCTTCTGCCCGCCGGAGAGTTCCTTCACTTCCTTATGGAACCAGCTCTGCATGCCAAAATAGCTGACCATCTCCGCCACGCGCATGCGGATGGTTTCGCTGTCCCACCCCAGATTCTCCGGACCGAAGGCCATCTCGTGCCAGACTTTGTCAGTCACAATCTGATTCTCAGGATTTTGCAGCACAAAGCCGACCTCCACTTCCTGATCCGCACCGGCATACGCAATCCGCCCCGACTGTATGCCGTGCGGCGCCAGCGCCGGCTTGAGCAGGCGCATCAGCGTCGTCTTGCCGCTGCCGCTGCGCCCGCACAGAGTGATGAAATCGCCCTTGTGCACCTTGAGGGTGATGTTTGAAAGCGCCGGTATCTGCCGCCCGGGATAGGTGAAGGTCAAATCTTCGATTTTGAATACATCCATATAATCTCCTCCCGGGCATCCAGGATCACCGGTGCAGCGCAGAGCGCAGCCAATGCCATGAAGCCAATGAGATCACCACTATGCTGCACCCGCGGATAGCACTGAAACGAAATGCCGCTGGCAAATACAAGGAATCCCAGCACAGCTGCAGCGGCAAGAAACACGATGTCACCGCCCCGCCAGCCGTATGCCCTGTAGCAGGATCGGCCCGGCCGTCCATAGCCGCGGGCCTTCATCGAATCGGCTGTATCGATGGAATTCTCAAGCGCCCAGGTGGTCATGACCGATACCGTCTTAAGTCCGCCACGCACCTTTTCCCCATCGCTGCAGCCCAAGGCCCGGCGTGCCTGTGCAATCTGTCCCGCTCGGCTTACAAAGCACGGCACGAACCGCATTGTCATGGAGAACATCAGCGAAGCAGAAGGCAGAATCCTGCCAAAGACATAGATGAACTTGTCACTGGTCATGACTACGCTCATGTCATAGAACCACATCAGAACAGCCGCTATCATCAGCGCTGCGCAGCCTCCGTAAATGACCGCCTCCCAAGTAATCTGCGTATCCCCCAGGTAAAACCACACCGTCAGTCCCCGGTGCACGAAGAGTGCATTGACCGCCACCGTGATCAGACCGATGGGCACTGCAAAGCCGAAGAAATACTTCATCGACCGCGCACCCCTGAGCCAGCTTCCGTACGCCAGCGCTGCCGCCAGCGACAGCGCACTGGCCAAGGGATGAAACAGGATCACCGCTGCACAGATGACCACCGCAAAATACACCAGCGCCGCGGTGGGGTTGATATTGTCAAGGACATCTCTTCTCATCGTTTTCTCTATCGGCCCGGTTTCTCCGGGAAACACGCGCAGATTACTTTCATAACAATCGATTTTATCTGGCCGCCATGACCTTCACGCTCGAGAGCCTGCCGTTGACCGTTCTGCCCTTGACCGTCTTGTAGGCGCGTACCTT
>OMZN01000040.1 GCA_900315555.1 uncultured Eubacteriales bacterium | reverse complement strand
TGACAGTCAGCGGCCAGCTGGAAGCGGAGATCTTTGCGCTGGCCTTCCGCGATGTCTATACTTTTGGCCCCACCTTCCGTGCGGAGAATTCCAATACGGCCAGACATGCGAGCGAGTTCTGGATGATTGAGCCGGAGATGGCCTTTACAGATCTGGAGGGAAACATGAAGGTGGCGGAGGAGATGATCAAGTACATCATCCGCTATGTGCTGGAGCAGGCTCCTGAGGAGATGGCCTTCTTCAACCGCTTCATCGACAAAGGCATTCTGGAGCGCCTGCAGAATATCGTCGATGCGGACTTTGCGAGAATCACTTATACGGATGCCATCCGGCTGCTTGAGGAAGCCGATCGGGATTTCGACTATCCTGTTTCCTGGGGCGCCGATCTGCAGACGGAGCACGAGCGCTATCTGACGGAGCAGATCTTCAAAAAGCCGGTGTTTGTCACAGATTATCCCAAGGAGATCAAGGCCTTTTACATGCGTCTCAACGATGATGGCAAAACGGTGGCGGCCTGCGATCTGCTGGTGCCGGGGATCGGCGAGATCATCGGCGGCAGCCAGCGCGAAGAGCGTCTGGATGTGCTGCAGGAACGGATGCGGACGCTGGGTATGAACGAGGAAGATTATTGGTGGTACCTGGATCTGAGAAAGTATGGCGGGGTAAAGCATGCCGGCTACGGGCTGGGATTTGAGCGGATTGTCATGTACGTGACCGGCATGGCCAACATCCGCGACGTGCTGCCCTTCCCGAGAACGCCCAAGAACGCGGAATTCTAAGGTCGTTGCAGAGAAAGAGCGAGCAGCGGGGAGGCGCAGCGGCCTGCCGGCGGCTCGCTCTTTTAAGATCCAGCCGCCTTACCAGACTGCCAGGCAGGCGGTCAGCACGGCTAAGGAGAGGGTGCCTGTCAGCTCTCCGGTGAGGATCATGTGTCCGGAGATGTCACCGCTCATGCCGCCCAGACTCCCTGCGGCGCTGCGGAAGGAAAGGAAGCTGCCCAGACAGGCCAGCGGCAGACAGCATGCCAGCGGCAGAGCACGGAGCATGGCTGCGGCGGCGAAGCCGGCTGCTATGCATCCGGCGATCAAAAGAATCATCGCCGCGGCGCCGCGCCCATCCTTTGTCCAATGGTCACGGCTGTACTGCGAGGTGGCGAGCGGCTGCGCAGAGAAGACGGCGCAGATCGAACAGGCGCGGCTCTGGCAGGGAAGGAGCATCAGCATCGCCGGAACGGTCGGTGCCGGGCGGGTGAAAAGAGCGTCCATGGCGGCCAGATTGAGCAGCAGGCAGAGGACGATTGACAGGATGGCAAAGGAACCGCTGTGCGGATCCTTAAGAATGTGGAGCCGTTCGCTCTGCTCTCTGCGGGAAAGCACGGCATCGTTGACATCCATGAAGCCGTCAGCGTGAATTCCCCCGGTCAAAAGAATCGGCAGGGACGTCATACAGGCGGCGCAGAGCAGCGGTGGCAGGGGCAGAAGGGCGAGCAGAAGCCAGCCTAGTCCCAGCATGGCGCCGATGATCAGCCCTACCAGCGGCAGCGCAAGGAGCATGCTCCGGCGGTTGCTTTCATCCCAGGCGGGTCTGCCGAGAGGGATGCTGCAGAACATGCCCCAGGCCATGCGAAAGCCGGACACCGAATGTTTCATTATCGTAGCCTCCTTACGTCGGGAAAATGAAAATAACGAATCAACTACGTCAAATCAAATAAAATGATAGGGCAGGCGGCGGATGCTGTCAATATGTCCGCCTGCCGCAGCAGGGACGGTTTGAGAGGCCGGAAAAAAGGACGAGATACCATGTCGTGCAAGGAGCAAAGGAGGAATCGCTATGTTTCGCTGGGAGCGCCGGACACTGCATTTTGACATCGAAAGGATAGAAAAAGATGCGGAAGGTTATCTGCGTCAGTTCTCCGAAAAGGGAATGCGCGAGGAGACACGGGCAAGGTGGCGCAGTCTCGGACATGATTTAAAGACCGCAAAAGATCAGGCGCTGCAGCCCCGCGCTCTGGTGCTTGCCACACGGGAGCTGACGCTGGTCGGCGGGCAGGCGTTCATTCTGGGGAGGCGCTTTACCTGCCCTGCTTTTGCGCAGATCGATCCGGATCATGTATCGGGTGCGCTGCTCTACGCTGCCTGCGCCGGCAACTATGAGATGCCTGAGGAGGCAGGGGAGGAAGCGATTCTCTATATGGATCTTTGGGGCAACGCCTGCCTGGAAGCGGTGCGCGGGCAGCTGGTCGAGCGCCTGCAGTCGCAGACGGCGCTCAGTGACAGTTTCGGTCCCGGCTACTACGGGATGTCTATGGAGACCATGGACCAGCTGGTCACGCTTCTCGGGGCGGGGGATATTGGGATGCACAGTGCAAAAGAAGGCGGCCTGCGCCCTGCCAAGTCATGCGCCGGCTTCTATTTTTCGGTGGATGGAGATTATCGTCCGCTGCGTGCGCAGTGTGCAGCCTGCAGCGGAGCCGCCGGGGGATGCGCTGTGTGCCGCTTCCGGATGGATCCGCGGCCGCATTGAGGGAACTGCCTTGGGAAGATGATGGTATACAGCTTTGTGCCTTTTGGATATAATACAAGGAGACAGCGACAGGCAGCTGCCTTGCGGTAAAATACCTGCTTTGCAGTAAAATCGATGGAGAAGAGGGTATGGACGAGAAAGAACGGAGAAAAGAAGTAGAAGAGATCGTGGAGCTGGTTCTCAACGACTACGGCCAGGATCGGGATATCGACAAAATGGATATCTTCAAGCAGCCGGACCGTGTTGTGGTGGAGGACATTGTACGAAAGATGATGCGGGTACTCTTTCCCGGCTACTACAGGGACAAAGAGTACAAATTCTACAATGCTTACAATAAGCTGACGGTTCTCCTGGAGGATATCATGTACAATCTGACGGGGCAGATCACGATGGCACTGGCCTATGACCCGGACTATCAGGGGGCCGATGACCGGACGCTGGAGGAAGCGGCCAGATCTATTTCTGTGGAGTTCTTCCGTCAGATTCCAAAGATCAGAGACTATATCGAGACAGATATCCAGGCCACCTTTGATGGTGATCCTGCCGCTTTCAACAAAGAGGAAATCGTTCTCAGCTATCCCGGGCTGAAGGCCAGCACCATCTATCGCGTGGCGCATGAACTTCAGGTGCAGAAGGTACCGATGATTCCCCGGATGATGACGGAGTTTGCGCATAGTGAGACGGGAATCGATATCCATCCCAACGCCACCATTGGCAGATATTTCTTCATGGATCACGGCACCGGTATCGTGGTCGGTTCCACATCGATCATAGGAGAACACGTCAGAGTCTACCAGGGGGTTACCATCGGGGCGCTCTCTTTGAAGGGCGGCCATGATCTGCATGGTACCCGGCGGCATCCCACCATCGAAGACCGTGTGACGATCTATTCGGGGGCTTCCATTCTGGGCGGCAGGACGGTGATCGGTCATGACTCGGTGATCGGGAGCAATGCCTTCATCACGCGCTCAGTGGATCCTTACACCAGGATCAGCATCAAAAACCAGGAGCTGCGGATTGACAGCGACGAGCAGGGCAACGCTGCGCTGGACAGCCGCCCGGTGGAACCGGACGATTCCTGGTTCTATATGATCTGATAGTATCTGTTCAGAGACATGATCAGATTCGATGTCTGACGGCGAGGGCACCCGGGCGGCGCGGGCTTCACTCGCTCGGATGCTCCTCGTTCTGCAGCAGACGGTAGAGAAACCTTTTCTTGTACTTAAAGCGGGCGACACGTGCGATCTTGTTGATCAATCGGTAATTGACGATTCCGCCGATGGCACCGACGACGGCCTGCCCCTGGACAAATTTAGCCACCAGCATGTCACCGGCCAGAACCTGAGAGACTTCTTCCAGGTCGTTTTCACTTACATGCGGATCCAGCAGCTCCTCATCGTCGATGGTTTTTCCCAGTTCATCGCAGGCAAGGCTGTAGGCCTGCTGTGTTTCACCGGTGGAGAATGCTGTCTTGAGCAGAGCCAGTGTGTAGGGCCGTTCATCATCATCGCGGAAGTCGATGCCGTAGACCGCCGCAATTTCGTAGGCGGTCTTCAGCAGCATGGCCAGCAGGACCGGGATATCGGGAAGCCCTACACCGATAACGCCCAGACCGGCGCCTTCGATGGCCGAGATGTTCTTGCTCAGGCTGATCCTGCTGCCGGCCCGCTTGTCGATCGCTTTCAGTGTCTGCGGATGAATCATCAGCTGCAGGGAACGCCGGTAGGCCGCCGATTCTTCCATCGCTTTGTCGACGGCACTGATCTTTTCCAGCAGGGGCGTTCCTTTGTCAAAGAGATAAAAGAAGCCTTTCTTGAAGGCACCTTCCAGCGCCTGGATCGCCTTTTGCGGGATTTTGCGGCGCAGCCCGTCCAGCGGGCTTTTTTTCGGCACGCCTGCGGTCTCAAAGAATTTTTTTTCTTTGCGTTCGGTGCGAATGAATTCGCGCAGGAGCAGATCCTGTTCCTTCTTTGAACGTGCGGTCATCAGTCGGCCCAGAGAATGCGGCCTTCCCTGCGCGGCTTGTCCGCAGGATAGCTGCCGGCATGGTGACCCAGGATCACGTTGTCGATGCCCTCGTATTCATCGGGATCCAGACCAAATGAGCGCATGAGTTCCCGGCCTTCTTCTGTCTCAAAGGTCTCTTTGGCGCGATGAATCCAGCAGCCGTCAATGCCCATATCATGCGCCTTGTAGAGCATGGTCAGGATGACAGCGGAGCCGTCCATGATTCTGGTGCCGTTCTCCCTGCGGTCGAAGACCACAATCAGGACGGGCGCCCCGTAAAACGGATCGGTATCTTTCTTGCCCATAACGGCGGCGTTCAGCCTGCCGATGGCCGCGATGGTCTTCGGATCGGTAATGCAGACGGCCACGCTCATCTGGCGGTTGGATCCGGAGGGGGCATAGGTGCCTGCTTTGAGAATCTCCTCAAGCTCTGCTTTGGTGGGTGCCTGGCCGGTGTAAGCACGGACACTTCTCCTGGTTTTGATCAATTCAGTAAAATTCATGCTATTCTCCTCCTTTGCAGAAACCACGGCGCCATAGCTGCAGGAAGCACAGTGCTGCAGCGGGTGGTGATTTTTCGAATGATGATTTGTTTACAATGTATTATACCACGCATTCAGGACAAATCCCACAGCGCCAGCAGGCGGTGCAGCGCTGGTTCGATCTCCGCAAGGGGGATGCGGTTGTAGTAAAAGACCAGGGAACGTGCGTCTGCCTGATCGGCGTAGCGGGAAGCCGGCAGCATGCGGATGCCCAGAGAAGCGGCTTCCTGGCACAGCTTGGCGGCAGGTTTTCTGCTGGCGACGCGGATCAGCATGTGCAGGCCTGACTTGCTGCTCTGGATGTGTACGCCGGGCGTGGATTCAAAGAAAGCTTCTGTCCGCTGCAGTTTGCGCGCATAAAGGCGCCGCATCCGGCGCAGGCCGTTTTCGTAGTAGCCCAGATGCATAAAGAGCGCCAGGGTCAGCTGATCCATCTTGGAACATGTCTGCGCGTAGGTTTCGCGCAGTGCGTGGAAGATCCTGGCCAGCGCGGGGGGAAGGATCACGTAGCTGATGCGAATGGCGGCAAAGACAGTGGCAGAGAAGGAACCGAGGTAGATGACGCGGCCGCTTTGGTCCAGACTCTGCAGGGAGGGAATGGGACGGCCGAAGTACCGCAGCTCGCTGTCGTAGTCGTCTTCGATCAGGTAGCTGTCATTTCGTTCGGCCCAGGCCAGCAGAGGATAGCGCCTGCCGATGGGAAGAACCGCCCCGGTGGGAAACTGATTGGCCGGGCTGATGTAGGCGGCGCAGCGTATGTTCTCGGGCAGTTTTTCCAGCTGAATACCATCCTCCTGCACGGGCACCGGCAGGAGAACAGCGCCGCGTTCGCGAAAGATTTCGCGGACGGGGAGGTAGCCGGGCTCCTCGACGGCAATGTCGCGGATGCCGATGCGGGAAAAGATGCCGGTCAGCAGGGAGACCACCTGCTGGGTGCCGGCGGCGGTGACGATCTGCGAGGGTTCGCAGCGGACGCCGCGGGCGCGGTAGACATAATCGGCGATTTCCCGGCGCAGGGCCGGCTCACCTGCCGGTGCACTTTCGGAGAGAAGCATTCTCGGATGTTCATTGATGACGCGGTTGACGCATTTTTTCCATTTGGCGAAGTCGAACGATGACGGATCGCACAGCAGGGCAGGCTGGGGATCTTCCAGTTCCTGCGAAGGGGTTTCCACGGCAGAGGCCGCCGGTGCAGATCCTGCTCCATCGCGCCGCAGGTCGTTGATGAAGTAGCCTGACTTTGGCCGGCTGTCGATGTAGCCTTCCACGGCGAGCTGGTCATAGGCCTGCGCTGCGGTGGTCAGACTAATGTGAAGGGAAGATGACAGATTGCGGAGCGAAGGAAGCTTTTCTCCAGGTACAGCCCGGCCGGCGAGGATTTCGTCGCGCAGATAAGCATAGAGCTGGATATACAGCGGATCATCCGCATTTTTCGACAGATTGGGCATGATGGCACGCATAGGCACTGGCTCCTTTTCCAAAGAATGATGATAATCTGTTATGGATAAAATTAAAAAAAGTGTCTATATACAAGATAACACTTTTTGGCTATGATGAATAGGTCGAAAAAAGAGACAGGTACAGAACAAGTACAGACAGGTATAGAGACAAGCGGAAAGGAGAGAGCATCTATGGAGAAGAGAAAATCAAAGACGTATGATTTGGTGATGACGGCGATGATGATGGGATTGATTCTTTTGATGACGTTTATCATCAGAATCCCGATCCCGGCTACAAAGGGATATATTCATCTGGGCGACTGCATGATCTTCATGGCGGTATTGATCCTCGGCTGGAAGCGCGGAGCCCTTGCGGCAGGCGTGGGCTCGGCGCTGGCGGATCTGCTGGGGGGATATGGCAACTATGCGCCGGTTACCCTGATCGTCAAGGCGGCCATGGCGGCCGTGGTGGGACTGTTCATCGAAGCGGCGATCAGGAAAGGCTTTTCCGACCGGGGACTTCGCGTCATGGAGATCATCGGTATGGTCCTTGGCGGTGCCGTTATGTGCGCCGGCTACTATGTGGCGGAAGGCTTTATGTACGGAAACTGGCTGGTACCGCTCGCTTCAGTGCCGATGAACATCCTGCAGTTCGTCGTTGGGATCGTCATCGCTTCCCTGCTGGCGGCGGCGCTGTACAAGACGCGGGTCGGATCGCGGATGGCCTATCACCTTGGTCAGAGCAGGTAAGGCTGTGAACGGATCAGGAACGGGCTAGGGAAAATACAGCTGACGAGGTGTGCACGAGCCTCGTGGGACATGGCAGATGCCCTCTTTGCCGGCGAAACCGGCAAAGAGGGTGCTTTTTTTAGGGGAGCGCTGACAGTACAGAGAAAGGCCTCAGCGGGGTAGGGGGCCTCCGGCGCTGTGTCAAAGAGAGAGGCAAGGTAAGCGCCGGATGAGCCTGCGGGCAGTGGATTCGCTGAGGAGCATGAGTCAGGTCCTTTCGCTATGTTCTGTAAGACGGCCGCTGGTTTTCTCGGTTGTTGTTACAGAAAACAAATTTAATTAGAGCCATTCGGATAATTGCCTGTATATTTTTAGGTTATATACCAGTACAATGAAAATCACAAAGGTATGTACCTCCTTCTGCGGAAGGGACATACTGAGGTACGGTTTTTGATGATTTACGAAGAACCCGGCAGGGTGCCGGCGATTCTTTGCGTTGTTTGACAGGAGGTTTCGTATGAGAAGAAAGCGGAATGCGCCGGCACGGTCCTGCTCCACGCTGGTCGCGATGCCGGAAAGCACGCAGGACGGTACGGTGATTTTCGGAAAAAACAGCGACCGTCCGGTTAATGAACCGCAGCCGCTGCAGTATTATCCACCGGCTGATCACGCGGAAGGAAGCATGGTCAAGTGCACGTATATTACGATCCCGCAGGCGGCCCACACCTATGGCTGCATCGGATCCCGGCCGTACAATCTTTTCGGCTTTGAGCACGGTGTCAATGAACACGGGGTGGTGATCGGCAATGAGCAGGTCACCTCCAGGGAAACGCCGGAACGTCAGTGGGGCCTGATCGGCATGGATCTGCTGCGGCTGGCTCTGGAACGTGCCAGGACAGCAGGAGAAGCGGTGGAAGTCATTGCCGAACTGCTGGAAACTTATGGCAGCGGCGGTGATCCGACGATCCGTCTGCAGTACTGCAATGCGAACTATATTATCGCAGATTACAAAGAAGCCTATATCTTTGAATCCTGCAACCGCCTCTGGGCGGCAAAGAAAATCCACGGCACCGCGCACATCGGCAACATTTATGATCTGGGTGATGATTATGACCTGATCGGAGAGAACGTTGTGGATACGGTGGTGAAAAGAGGCTGGGCCGGACCGGCAAAGCGCATCAATATCAGTGAGGCCTTCTCGCTTTCTGATCTTGACTACGAAGACGCAGAAGCCTACTTCCGCTATCTGCGGCAGGAGGAACTGATGACGGCCGGTCAGCCGTTTACCGTGCAGAGGATGATGTCGATTCTGCGGGATCACTATGAACCGAAGCTGCGCAGCGCACTGAATCCGATTTTCGATATCGCCACGTCAAAAATACCGACGATCTGTTCCCATCCGGGCGGCGTCAGCGGCTGTGCTTCTGCCGCCAGTGTCGTCTGCGAGCTGCGGCCGTCGGCACCGGAACCGTTCCGGATCCTCTACTGGGGCAGCATGGCGCCGCCCTGCAGCAGTGTTTTCACCCCGAAATTCAACATCGGATGGATTCCCAAGCAGCTGGCAGCGGCGGGGGCGCGCTTTGACGAAAACAGTCCGTGGTGGATCTTCACGCGTCTGGAGCGGTATATCGAGCTGTCCTATCAGGATTTCGCTCCGCTGGCGCAGGAGGCCTTCCGGCCGTTTGAGGAAGAACTGATCGCTGCTGTCAAAGAGGCAGAAAAGGACTATGACGGCGACATTGAACCGCTGCGCCGGCTTTCGCAGGAAGCCTTTGAACGCAGCCTTGATCTTGCCCGTACGGTGACCGGGCGGATTCTGGCACAGCTGCCCAGGACCAGGGTCAATTATCTGCAGCTGGATTATTTCCGCGAGGTGGCAGAAACCTGTGCGATGCCCTATGAAGAAACTCTGATTACCGGGAAGGAGGCGTGATGATGAGCAGCGGACATCATGGATTGAAACGACAGAAAGTTGGTGTCTTTTCTATTGTCGGCATGGTATATGCCATGACCGCCGCCGGTGCTTACGGCATTGAGGATATGGTCTCTGCCTCCGGGCCTGGCATGACCTTTATCATGCTGCTGGTGCTGCCGCTGATCTGGGCTTTTCCGATCGCGCTGGCCTCCTGTGAGCTGGGGTCCGCGATTCCCGATGAGTGCGGCTTTTACCGCTGGGTACAGCGGGCGCTCGGAGAATTCTGGGGATTCCAGATCGGCTGGCTGAAGAATATCGGTCTGTACATCAATGTGGCTGTATTCGTCGTACTGGCGGCGGACTACCTGGCCGGCTATTTCGGCATGAACAAGCTGACCGCCTATATCTGCAAGGTTGTCATCATTCTGATCTTTACCATCATCAACCTGCGCGGAGTCCGGGATGTAGCGATTGTCAGCACCGTTATTTCCGTGGCCATTCTTGTCGCCTTTGCCGGCATTACTGTGATCGGGTTCTGTCATATCCAATACAATCCCTTTGAACCGGTTGTGGCGACCGGCAGCACGGCTGTGGGTGCAATTGGCTCAAGTGTCGCTATCGGCATGTGGATGTATGCCGGCTATGAGTCGATGTCGGCACTGGCCGGTGAAGTGGAGGATCCGCAGATCATCCCCAAGGGCATTCTGATTGCGCTGCCGCTGGTCATCGGCACCTATGTCCTGCCGACGCTGGCGTCGGTCGGCGCGATCGGGCAGTGGGCCGACTGGGGATCGGACGGTGTCAGCTACGTCGATGTGGCCAGAGAATTCGCACCGGTCTTCGGCGTTGCCTTTATGCTGGTGGCGGTGATTTCCAATCTGGATTTGTTTAATGTCTATCTCGCCAGCGGCGCCAGAGGCTTTTACGTCATGTCCGATGATCATCTCGGACCGGAAATCCTGGCCAGAACGGACAGAAAACGAGGCGTTCCCTATGTGTCGATTCTCATGCTGTCCATTGTGGCGCTGGTGCTCTGCCTGTTCAATTTCGACATTCTGGTGACCATTGTTTCGCTCTTCAACATGGGACTCTATTCGCTGATCATGATCTCTCTGATCGTTCTGCGCCGCAAGGAACCGGATCTGCCACGGCCATTCAGGATACCGTTCGGGAAGGTGGGGACGGACATCTTCTGCGCCATACCGATTGCCGTCGCTTTTATTGCCCTTTATATTAACGGGACGGATTACTTTGTCCTCGGTCTGGCGGGCATGGTTTCCGGCCCGATTGCCTACATCATTGCCAAGCATGTCTGGGGCGGGCTCTACAAGGTGGATGCGGAGAAGTACCCGATTAACCCGAGGACAAAACTGGCCGTTGGTGATACCATGAGGCTGGGCATAGCGTTTGCGATACTGGGCGGCCTGATGCTGATCGGAAGGGTCTTCCTGCCGGGTTATGAAGATCATGCTTATTACGCACAGACGTACGGTGTCAGCGGGATCTTCGATATTTTCATGCAGGTGATTCTGGTGCTGGGTATTGTCTGCCTCGCCGCTGCGGCGGTTTGTGCGGTGCTTTACCACAGTCTGGACCGCGTTAAGGCAGCTGCGCACTGAGCCTGGCCGGGCGGCTGCAGCAGGGCTGCCCAGGACAGCCCTGCCATGACGCTGCCAGCCTGCCGGAACGTGGGCATGTGTTCGGCGAACGACAGAAAACCGCAGGAATAAACAATAAGGAGAATGCAGACAAGATGGACAACTATTTGCTGATGCCGGATTCTTTCAAGGGAACGATGGATGCGATGACCGTCTGCAGGGTCATCAAGCAGAGCCTGCTCGAACGCCGTCCGCAGGCAGCGGTGCGCGCGGTGCCGATGGCAGACGGCGGCGAGGGTACTGTGGACTGCCTGCTGACAGCGCTCGGCGGTGAGCGAAAAACCTGCATCGTGAGCGGCCCGGACGGCAGATCGATCGAGAGCTTTTACGGTGTTTGTGCGGCAGACGGCAGGGCGGCGGGCGAAAAACTCGCTGTCATTGAAATGGCGGCGGCGGCCGGGTTTGACAGCACCGGAAAATTTCGCGATCCGTCGTCTGCAACAACGTACGGGGTCGGGCAGCTGATGCGGGACGCCATAGAGAACGGCTGCCGTCATCTTGTTCTGGGGCTGGGCGGCAGCTGCAGCAATGACGGCGGTGCCGGCATGGCAGCGGCACTGGGGGCCGTGTTTTCCAACCGGGATGGCAGAGCTTTCCTGCCCTGCGGGAAAACGCTGAGCCGGATTGCTGCCATCGATACGTCCGCCTTGAAAAAACTGCTTGATGGGGTCAGGATTACGCTGATGAGCGACATCGACAATCCGCTCTACGGTCCGCAGGGCGCGGCGATGATGTTTGCGCCTCAGAAAGGTGCCGATGCAGCGATGACGAAGATGCTGGATAAACAGCTGCGTATCTATGCGGACATTCTGCGGGAACAGCTGCATGTGGAGGTGGACCGGCTGGCCGGCGGCGGTGCTGCCGGCGGTCTGGGCGCCGGTGCCTATGCTTTCCTCGGCGTGAAGCCGCGTCAGGGCATTGATGTCATGCTGGATGTTGTGGATTTTGAGCATCTGGCACCGCAATTTGATGTTATCCTTACCGGGGAAGGCTGTCTGGACAGCCAGAGCCTCGGAGGCAAAGCGGTAATCGGCATCGCCAGACGCGCTGCACCGCTGGGGATTCCTGTGATCGCTGTTGTCGGCCGGATGAAAGGAGATCGGAACCGTTATCTGCACGCGGGGATTCAGGCTATCTGGCAGACGGAACCCCGCGGCGGGTATGTGCCTCAGGAAGGCGAGGCGCCGGATTATCAGAAGGCGCTGGCAGACACCATTCGCCGGTGTCTGTAGCTGACAGCAAACAAGCGGCTTTTCCGAAGGAAGGATAAACATAGCATGCAGGATCAATACATACTATATAACGGAAAAATATTTACCGATATTCTGCGCGGCGATTATGAGGAGGCGCTTCTGGTCACCGGTGATACCATCGGCTGTGTCGGCACGCTGCAGCTGTGCCGTGAGGCAGCTGCTTCCGGTGCCGAGGAGATCGATCTTGAAGGAAAACACGTTCTTCCGGCATTTTTGGACGGGCATACGCATCCCGTCCTGGCTGCTCGCAGCAACTGGCATGTGATCATGCCTGCAGAGAAAAACAAGGAGAAACTGCTTCAGAATATCAAGGAAGCGGCGGAAGCTGTACCCAAAGAGGAAATGCCGTATTTCTTTGCGGATGCCTATTATTCGGAGACCTTCGGCGACCGGGGATTCCGGATCTGCTGCACTTTGGCGGCAGGCAGGAAGGCATGCCTTCTGATCATGGACGAGGATTTCCTTGAACGATCGCCGCAGGCACTCGCACAGACAGCACCATGCGGTGTGATCTTTGACGGCAGGCCGGTGGTCGACTGGACTGCGCAGGAGCATGATCATGCAGAATAACGGCCGCAGGACAACATTCTGGCATGGTCTCTGCAGCCTGATCCTGATGGTAGGCATCATGTTTGCCGGTATTGTCGTGATGGGCGCGGATCCGCAGGTGCCGCTCATTTTCGGCTGCCTTGTGGCCGCCGTCATGGCGATGGTCATCGGTTTTCGTTGGAATGACATTCTTGACGGCATGCTCAAAGGCATCGGCGATTCGCTGGAAGCCATCCTTATCCTGATGCTGATCGGTATGCTGGTAGGCACCTGGATCGCCAGCGGTACCATGCCGACACTGATCTATTACGGGCTGCATATCCTTTCGCCGAAGATCTTTCTCCCTGTGACGGTGCTCCTCTGCATGCTGGTGGCGTTTGCCATCGGCTCCTGGGGAACAATCGGCACGATCGGGCTGGCGTTCATGGGTATCGGTACGGCCTTTGGCTTGTCACCGGCCGTGGTGGCGGGGGCCGTTGTTTCGGGCGCCTATGCCGGTGAGGTTATTTCGCCCTTGTCCGATGCGACCAACCTGTCGTCAGCCGTTACAGGAGATAATATCTTTGTCATCTGTCATCACAGCATGCGGCGCATGATTCCGACCATGGTGATCGTTCTGCTGCTCTTTACGGTGCACGGTCTGCGCTCCGATGCGGCAGGCAGCGGCAGCACGGAAGCTGTCCGGCAGCTGATGGACGCAGTAGATGCGCTCTTTGTCATCAGCCCCTGGGCGCTGCTGCCGATTGCTGCTATGGCCGCCTGTCTCTTCTTTCGCATGCCGGCCATCCCCTCGATGCTGCTCGGAAGCATAGGGGGCATGCTGACCGCTGTAATATTGCAGCACGCCTCTCTGCATAAGCTCCTCGCGATATGCTATCGCGGCTTTGTGAGCCATACAGGGGATAAGATCGTCGATGATCTGCTTTCTGCCGGCGGAATCCAGAGCATGTTCTACACGATTTCCATCATCATTATCGCGATGGCCTTTGGCGGGATTATGTCCAGGACCGGCCAGATGGACGCCTTCGTTCGTCCTGTCGTCGGACGGTGCAGAGGAGAGGGCAGCCTGGCCGTTTTGACCACGGTCACAGCAGCGCTGGTCAATTTCGTGATACCGGATCAATACCTGGGCATTTCCATGCCCGGCGAAATGTACAAGACGACATATCAAAAGCGCCATGTGCGTCCGTATCGACTGGCCTGCAGCATTCTCGGCAGCGGTGCGGTCACCTCGCCGATGATTCCCTGGAACACCTGCGGCCTTTACTGTACGACGATCCTGGGCGTTTCGACAATGCAGTATGCATCGCATGCCTATCTGTGCATGCTGCTTCCGCTGGTGACGATCGTGATAGGATGCCTTGACGCACGAGGCAAAAAGACGGATGATGAGGGGAACAGCAGGAAGGTCAATCGAGCCGGATAGCAGCTGATGCGGTGTGGAGGAAAGATCATGGCAAAAGTTTGTTCAATTTGCGGCAAGCCTTTTTCAAGGCTGGCGGGTGGACTCAAATGCAGGAATGGCATGCTTTGCCGGGCGTGCCTGGAAAAGCGCGGCCTTTCAGCTGATGATCGTGGTCATCGGAAAATGGTAAAATCAATGACCGCCGAAGAGGTTTGGATGATGCCGGTGCGCAATGAGGCGCCTGCGGCGGAGATCTATGAAAAGATGGAACATTTCCAGTCCACCTTTGAGGTCTCGGTCTATGCTAAATTCGATGACCGTACACAGACCATGATGCTGGTGGGGCCATTTCGTATGCGTCCCAAGCTGTCGGACTATCTGTATCTGCGCTATGACCAGATTACCGGATATCAGATTTTTACGGACAGCCGCGAGGCGACGGCCTATCATGTCGGCATCCGCCATCCGCTTTACGGCAAAACAATGCCCTTGTCGGAGAATGCTGCGCTCAAACGGCTGCTGCGCTATGGCATTCAGGTGGTTGTCAGCCTCCAGGATGCCCCCAAGGCCTTTCATTGTATTACGATCAAGCATGCAAGCGCCTCGAGCCGCACCAGTGCACTCAATTACCGCACTGCGGTGGAGCAGGCAAGGCAGATCGGCGACAAGCTGCAGCTGATTCTTGATCACAACGATGGTGGGACGAAGCCGGCCGATCCGGTGGATGAGATCCGCAGGTACAAGGAACTGCTGGATGAGGGCATCATCTCCATCAGTGAATTCCAAAAGAAAAAGAAAGAGCTCCTGGGGGTGTAGCTGCCTCCGGGTGGGCAGAGCACCATATAGCGCCATATGATGTATGGAGCGGGGAATAAGCAAGGTCCGCTGCGGCGCGTGTGAGAGAATCTTTTCGTCTATGGTATTTTTTCATCTATGGTATAATCAGAAAAGGAACAGCAAACCCTGGACTGCAAAGGAGGCTAACGACATGTATGAGGACTTGACAAATATTCTTCAGAAAGCAGAGCGTCTGGTGTTTTTCGGCGGAGCGGGCGTTTCCACCGAGAGCCATATCCCTGATTTCCGCTCAGAGACCGGACTGTATCATGCCAAGCAGACGTATGGCCGGTCACCGGAGGAAATCATCTCGCACAGCTTCTTCCTTCAGGATACGGAGACCTTCTTCGACTACTACAAAAACAACATGATCTACCCGGATGCAGAACCCAATGCAGCGCATTATGCACTGGCACGTCTGGAGGAGATGGGCAAGCTGCAGGCCATCGTGACGCAGAACATCGACGGGCTGCATCAAAAGGCCGGCAGCAAAAAGGTCTTTGAACTTCACGGATCGGTGCTGCGCAACTATTGCATGGACTGCGGCGCTTCCTACGGCCTTGACTACGTCATGGATGAGGCTAACTGCAAGGGTCATGTTCCCCACTGTGCGAAGTGCGGCGGCATCGTCAAACCGGATGTGGTACTGTACGAGGAGTCGCTTGATACGGCGATGATTGACGGTGCGGTGGAGGCGATCCGCAGAGCGGATGTTCTGATCGTCGGCGGCACCTCGCTGGTGGTCTATCCGGCAGCCGGGCTGATCCGGTACTTCAGGGGAGATCACCTGGTGCTGATCAATAAGGGCAGTACCCCCTATGACAAGGAAGCGGATCTGGTGATTCACGATGCTATCGGCAAGGTGCTGGGCACTGCGGTGAAGGCGCTCGGCTGAGGAGAGGACAACGAAGCAGACTATGAATATTTTACTTTCCAACGATGACGGGCTGCACGCCGCGGGACTTGACTGCCTTGCGGCGGCGCTGAAGGACGAGGGCCATAAGGTGTTTGCTGCGGCGCCGGCGACGCAGATGAGCGGCGCCAGTCATTCCATTACGACCGGACGGCCCTTCACGATCCGCACAGCAGAGCACGGCAGGGCAGATCAGGCACTGGAGATCAGCGGGACGCCTGCCGACTGCGTCAAGCTGGGGATCAAGTGCTATGAGGCCAGGGGCATTCCTATCGATATGGTCTTTTCAGGGATCAACCATGGCAGCAATCTCGGGACGGATACGCTGTATTCCGGCACGGTGGCCGCTGCGATCGAGGGTGCGCTCTGCGGCAGGCCGGCGGTGGCGGTTTCCATCGACAGCGGCTCTGCGCCGGCACATCTTGCGACGCCTGCCGCGGTGGCGGTGAAGGTGCTGCAAAAGATCATGCAGACCAGGATGCCTGCGTCGGTGATCAATATCAACACGCCGGATGTCCCGTATGAGGCGCTGGCCGGAATCAGGACGGCGCGCCTTGGACGACGGGACTATGTGGAAGGCGTTCTGCCCGATGCGCTGGCAGACGGTGTCCTGGAGTACAGTTACCACGATACACCGGTGGTCTATGACAGCCATGATGACCGCTTTGATGTCATTGCGGTGCAGGATAATTATGCAGTTATTACTCCCCTGGGCTTTGACCTGACTGATGAGGCGGCCCTGGAGCCAATGAAAGAATGGAGGATGACATTATGAAGGCAAGAAGACTGGACAGAGACGATGTGCTGGGCGTGGGTATCGATCTGCAGGAGCGGTTGCTCCCGGCTATGGCGGGGAAGGAAGCGCTGGAGGCGGCCTGGGTCAAATGGATCAACGGCTTGCGCACGCTGGGTGTGCCGGTGATCGTCAGTCAGCAGTACACGAAGGGCCTGGGGGAGACCATTCCCTCCGTCCGCGAGGCGCTCGCCAGCGAGCAGTACTTTGAGAAGCGCAGTTTCAGTGCGATGGGTGCGGAAGCTTTCCGTAAAGCGGTGAAGGACAGCGGTAAAAAGACCATCCTCATCTTTGGCATTGAATCCCACGTCTGCATGCAGCAGACAGCGCTGGATCTCATGGAAGAGGGCTACCGGGTCTATGTGATTGAGGATGCCTGCAGCAGCCGGTCTCTTCACGATCACGAGATGTCCATGAGAAGGCTTGCACAGGCCGGTGCGGTGATTACGACGTTCGAATCGGCACTGTTCGAGCTTCTGGACACTTCGGAGAGCCCGGATTTCAAAGCAATTTCTGCCATCGTCAAATAGCGATGGAAAGACACGGCGGCTTTCAGTGTTTTTTCAGGGCGCAGGAATAATCTTTTTCAGGAAAGGGGCGTGGCAGCATGCAGGTATTGATCGTTGAAGATGAGGTCCGTCTGGCGGAGGCGCTGGGACAGATCCTGTCGGAGCAGAAGTATCTGGTGGATATTGTTCATGACGGGGAGGACGGCTATGATTATGCCGCCAGCGGTATTTATGATGTCATCGTGCTGGATGTCATGCTTCCGGGCATGGACGGTTACGAGATTGTCCGCAAGCTGCGCCGCAACAAGAACCAGACGCCGGTGATCATGCTTACGGCCAGGAGCGCCACCGATGATAAGGTGAAGGGTCTGGACTGTGGTGCAGATGACTATATGACCAAGCCCTTCGAGCCCGAGGAACTCCTGGCAAGGATCCGGGCACTGACCCGTCGTCAGGGCGAAGTGGTTCTCGACGAGATGACCTTCGGCGATTTGACATTGGATCTTTCCACCTGCGATCTCAAGTGCGCAGGCAAATCGATCCATCTGAATTTCAAGGAGTTTGAGATTCTTAAGCTGCTGATGGGCGCGCAGGGATCGGTGATCACCAAGGAAGATATTATCGTTAAGGTCTGGGGCTATGATTCGGATGCCTCGGACAACAATGTGGAAGCCTATATTTCCTTCCTGCGCAAGAAGTTCGCTTTCCTGAAGACGAAGGCAAGCATCATCGCACTGCGCAAGGTGGGGTATCGGCTGATGGAAGAGCAGGATCAACGGTAGGACAGCGATGCTGAAAAAACTGCAGCAAAGATTCATATGGATCACCATGGTTTTGGTGGGCACAGTTATGCTGCTGGGGATCGCAGCTTTCTGCTATATTACATATCATCAGCAGAGTCTGCAGCTGGACGAAGCGCTGCAGGTGTCGGCCAGACGTGCCATGCTCTCCTGGGCCTATGGCACGAGCAGCCGGGATGCACAGGGCAGCCTTGGTACGCAGAGAGATGCACAGAACACCTCTGTAAAGACATATACGGTGCTGGTAAATCAGGAAGGTGATATTCTGGGGTCATACGGCAGCGAGAATGAGATCGATGACGATGTAAGCTGGCATGAACTGGCCGGCAAAGTGCTCCGCGCTGACGGGATGACGGGCAAGCTCTCCAGCAGATCCCTGCGGTACAAGCGCCTGCCGCTGAGTGCCGACGGCACGTACTCCATCATCTCGTTCGTAAGCTACAAGTCGCTGCGTTCCTATCTGACCTCGGTGATTACTTTTGCTTCCCTCCTGTTCTGCGGTCTGATGGTCGTGATGTTTGTCATCAGCTGGTTCCTCTCCCGCGTGGCCATCAAGCCGGTCAGGAAGGCCTGGGTGCAGCAGCAGCAGTTCATTGCCGATGCCAGCCATGAGCTGAAGACGCCGCTGACGGTGATCCTCGCCAATAATAAGATCCTCCTCTCCCATCAGGACTGGGAGGCGGACAAGCAGCGCAAGTGGATTGAAAACTCCCAGGCCGAGGCGGGGCACATGAAGAAGCTGGTGGATAACCTGCTGTATCTCGCCCGTTCGGACGCCAGCAAGTCCAAGACGATTTTGTCCGATGTGAATATGGGCGAACTGACGATGGATGTGCTGCTTCAGTTCGAGCCGGTGGCCTTTGAGAAGGGGCTGACGCTGGACTATACCGGAGTGGATACAGAGATTCACCTGCAGGGGGACAGCACCAAGCTCAAGCAGCTGGTGCATATTCTGGTGGACAATGCCTGCAAATACGGCGCCCGCGGTACCAGTGTCGAGGTGAAGCTGACGACGCGCGGCGGACGGCCCGTTTTCAGTGTGCACAATAGGGGGAACGCTATTGCCGCTGAGGATCTTCCACATCTCTTTGAACGATTTTACCGCGCCAATAAGGCCAGAAACCGTGATGAGAGCAGCACAGGAGGCTATGGCCTGGGCCTGGCCATCGCCAAAAGCATTGCTGAGGATCACGGCGCCAAAATTTCTGTCACCAGCACGGCGGCGGAAGGTACGGTGTTTACCGTGGAATTCAAACGATCCTGACCGATTCCGGTCAGGATCGCTGTTTTTTTGCCTGCAGGTGCGCTTATGCGGGAGGTGCGGAGAAACCACAGGAGAGGCCGGGATGCAGCCGGGGCCGCAGCGTTCAGGCGCGCATCGCCAGAATGCGGTCTAGGATGGCGTGCGCCACCTCCAGCTTATCCATTTTGGGCAGCGTTTCGCTGCCCGCTTTTGTGATCAGGGTGACGACGTTGGTATCATGGCCGAAGCCGGCGCCTTCCGTGCGCAGACTGTTGGCGACGATCATGTCAGCATGTTTGGCCTGCAGCTTGGCTGTGGAATTGGCAAGCAAATCCTTCGTTTCCATCGAAAAGCCGCACAGGAACTGTCCCGGATGCTTTTGTTCTCCCAGTGTGCGCAGGATATCGCGGGTTCTTACGAGAGGAATGCTGAGATCACCTTCCTTTTTCTTTACCTTTTCGGAAGCGGTATGAGAAGGTGTGTAGTCGGCGACGGCAGCAGCCTTGAGGATGATATCGGCCTGCGGAGCGGCTTCCGTCACAGCCTCGTACATCTCTGCAGATGTCGTGACCGGCACGGTTTTTACGTGGAGCGGCGGTTCCAGCGCCGTCGGTCCGCTGACGAGCGTGACGACAGCACCGCGCTCCATGGCGGCCTGTGCCAAGGCATAGCCCATTTTGCCGGTGGAATGGTTGGTGATGTAGCGGACCGGATCCAAAGGCTCCCTTGTGGGGCCGGCGGTGACCAGCACGTTCGTGTCGGCCATGTCCTTGTCTTTGGCCAGATGGGCCTTGACATAGCGCGCCAGGAGATCCGGTTCGGGCATCTTGCCGATGCCGGTATCGTCACAGGCCAAAAGCCCGGTGGCCGGACGGATGATTTCATAGCCCCAGTCGGTCAGCTTCTTAAGGTTTGCCTGGGTGGCTGGATGCTGATACATGGCGGTATTCATCGCAGGAGAGACCAGAACCGGACAGCGCGCGGCCAGCACCGTGGTGGTCAGCATATCATCGGCGATGCCGGCAGCCAGCTTGGCAATGACATCGGCACTTGCAGGGGCGATCAGCACCAGGTCGGCCAGCTTCCCTAAAGAGACGTGGCCCACCTTGAATTCGAAGCTGCGGTCGAAGGTGTCGGTGATGCACCGGTTGCCTGTCAGGGTTTCAAAGGTCAGCGGCGTGATGAATTCCGTTGCATTTTTCGTCATGATGACGTGGACGCTGCATCCCTCTTTTTTCAATGTGCTGGCCAGGCTGGCAGTTTTGTAGGCGGCGATGCTGCCTGTGACACCTAAAAGAACGGTCTTTCCTTGTAACATTTTGCTGCTCCCAGGTTCTTTGTATGACATGACAACAGACGTGCGCACCGGTTCGCAAGGCCGGGGCAGGTCATCAATAGATTATTGCTTTATTCTATGATATAATCTTGAAGAAATCAATGCAAGACGGCAAAGGAGCAGAGATGGCTGAGAATGAAAACAAGACGGTGAACTTTATCCATCGTATCATAGATGAGGATATCGCATCGGGCAAGTACGGAGGAAAGGTCTATACCCGCTTCCCGCCCGAGCCCAATGGCTACCTGCATATCGGGCATGCCAAATCCATATGCCTTAACTTCACCACGGCGCAGAAGTACGGCGGCAGGTGCAATTTGCGCTATGATGACACCAATCCGGTCAAGGAAGATGTGGAGTATGTGGACTCCATTGAGGAGGATATCAGGTGGCTGGGATTCAACTGGGACAAGAAGCTCTGGGCCTCCTCCTACTTTCCGAAGATGTACGAGGCGGCGGAGACGTTGATCCGCCAGGGAGATGCGTATGTCTGCGATCTTTCTGCCGAGGAAATCCGGGCTTACCGCGGCACGCTGACGACACCGGGAAAGGAGAGCCCGTATCGGAACCGCAGCGTGGAGGAAAATCTGCGGCTGTTCCGTGAAATGCGCGAGGGCAGGTATGGTGACGGTGAGAAGGTGCTGCGTGCCAAAATTGACATGGCCAGCCCCAATCTGAACATGCGTGATCCGGTGCTCTATCGCATTGCCCATGTGGAGCACCACAACACCGGCAGCACCTGGTGCATCTATCCGATGTATGATTTCGCCCATCCGATTGAAGATGCGATCGAAGGCGTGACTCATTCGATCTGCACCCTGGAATTCGAGGATCACAGGCCGCTCTATGACTGGGTGCTGAAGACCCTGGGCTGGTGGGACCCCCGGCCGCAGCAGATTGAATTCGCAAGACTCAATCTCTCCAATACGGTGATGAGCAAGCGCCTGCTGAAAAAGCTGGTGGACGAGGGCGCCGTCGAGGGGTGGGACGATCCGAGGATGCCCACCATCGCCGGTCTGCGGCGCCGCGGCTATACCCCGGAAGCCATCCGCGACTTCTGCGAGCGCATCGGGGTTTCCAAGGCGAACAGCACGGTGGAGATTTCTCTTCTGGAGCACTGTGTGCGTGAGGACCTGCAGGGCAAGGTGCCTTCCAGGAATGTGATCTTTGATCCTGTCAAGGTCGTCATCACGAATTACCCGGAAGAGCAGACCGAGGAAATGGAGCTGGAGAATAACCGGAATGTGCCCGCCATGGGGACAAGGAAGATTCCGTTTGGCCGGGAGCTGTATGTGGACGGCAATGACTTCATGGAAGTGCCTGTGAAAAAGTATTTCCGTCTGTTCCCCGGCAATGAGGTGCGCTTTAAGGGCGCGTACTTTATCACATGTCAGGATGTGGTCAAGAATGAAGATGGCAGCATCCGCGAGCTGCACTGCACCTATGATCCGGCGACGCGGTCCGGTTCCGGCTTTGAGGGGCGCAAGGTCAAGGGCACCATCCACTGGGTGGAGGCGAAGACCGCCGTGCCCATCCGCATCCGCGAATACGACTATCTGTATGTGGAAAACGAGGCAGGCGAGATGGTGCTGAACCCGGATTCCAAGCGGGAGATCACAGCGCTTGCCGAGCCCTCGGTGGCGGAGGCGCAGCCCGGAGAATCCTTCCAGTTTTTCCGTCATGGCTACTATATCGCGGACGTTAAGGAGACCACGGAGAAAGAAAAAGTCTTCAACAGCATTGTCGGCCTGAAGAGCAGCTTTAAGACCAAGAAGAAGTAGAGAACAGGAGAGGATCGGTCCCTTGAGAGAACTGGTGTATTTCGCAGCGGTTGTGGTCGGTTCCCTGGGAGGCGGTGTGCTGGCCGGCTGCGGTGCCATCTGGGTCATCAATCATGTACCGGCTTCCTGGCTGACGGACTATGGGGAAGAACCGAGTGACCGCGTCGTCTCGGCGGATCGGCAGCGGGTGCCGGGCATGCCGTGGAAATGGGTGCTTTCGGCAAGCTTCGCTGTGGTCGGCATCTATATGGGCTGCACCGGATGGCAGTATGAGGCGGCTGGTCTTGCGGCCTGCTGGGTGCTGGTGCTGATCGCTGTGGCAGACGGCCTTTTTCTGATCATACCCGATCAGTTTGTGCTGCTGCTAGCGCTGACAGGCATCGGCTTTCTTCCCTTGGGCAGTGGACTGATCAGCATGATAGCCGGTCTCGGCGCCGGCGGCGGTGCCATGCTGCTGATCTGGGCGGTGAGCCGCGCCATAGCCGGCCGGGATGCCATGGGCTTTGGTGATGTGAAGCTGTGTGCGGCGGCCGGGCTGGCGCTGGGCTGCAGGGGTGCGCTCTTTATGCTGGTGGCCGGCACCTTCGCCTGCGGCATCTTTGCGGCGGTGCGCCTTGCCGGCAAGCGGGCGAAGCGCCGCGATCACGTGCCGATGGGGCCTTTTCTCTGTGGCGCTGCGGCGCTGTATATCGTCGTGGTGCATGCTTTTTTATAAAAGTGTGCGGGTTGAAGGAAGACCTGCAGACAGCAGATGAGGAGAGTATATGCTGAGTGGAAAACAGAGAAGCTATTTGAAAAAACTGGGCCAGTCGCTGCGCCCTATCGTCTTCATCGGACGGGACGGGCTGACGGAGAATGTGATGCAGGAGATGGATACCTGCCTCTTGAACCGCGAGCTGATCAAGGTCAAGCTGCAGGAAGGCTGTACCCTGCATCCCAAGGAGACGGCCAACGAGGCGGCGGATGCACTGGGTGCGGAGTTCGTTCAGGCCATCGGAAAGCGTTTCGTCCTGTATCGAAGATCGGAGAAGGAGGATCTGCGGGAGCGGATCGTGCTTCCGCGGTGATGCGTGGGTAGCGGGCATGGAAAAGACACTGCTATTGACAATAAGCTATGACGGCAGGCCTTTTTCCGGCTGGCAGCGGCAGCCCAGCCGGCGAACCGTGCAGGGTGAACTCGAAGAGGCGCTTTCCGAGATCCTGCGCCGGCCGGTGAAGGTGGACGGATGCAGCCGGACCGATGCGGGGGTGCATGCTCTCGGGCAGTGCGCCAGCTTTTCCGGCGAGATAAAGATTCCAACGGAAAACCTTGCGTATGCGCTGAACAACAGGCTGCCGGGCAGTATCCGCATCGTGGAATGCGAGGAAAAACCGGCTGGCTTTCATGCGCGCTTTAACAGCCGCGGCAAGACATATCTTTATCGTATTACCACGGGGCCGATGAAGGATCCTTTCCGGCGCGATCATGTCTATCATGTGACGCGTCCGCTGGATACGGAACGAATGCGGGTGGCAGCGGGCCTGATTGAGGGAAAGCATGATTTCGCCTGCTTTCAGGCAGCCGGTGGCCAGCCGCGGCAGACCACCGTGCGTACGATTTACCGTCTGGAGGTGGAGGAGCGGCCCTGGGCGCCCTTTTCGGATATGGGACTTATTGGCAGTGCGCCGGCAGCCGGGGAAGCAGGCAGGGGCTCTGCCGGCGGAGAAAGCTGCGGCGAAGAGCCGGCGGCTGCAGGACGGGAGATCCGCCTGCATGTCACCGGGGACGGCTTTCTTTACAATATGGTACGCATCATCACAGGAACCCTGGTGGATGTCGGCGAGGGAAAGCTGGCACCGGAGGACATACCGGCGATTCTGGCAGGCGGCGACAGAACGCGCGCAGGGCATACTGCGCCGGCAAGGGGACTGTATCTGGCCAGAATCTACTACTGAAATCCTGCTGCGCGCCAGGTGCAAAAGAGGCGCCGTCATGCCGGAGACACAGTGGCAGGAGGCCGCGTGCTGCATGCATTAATGCGGGGGAGGTTGCATATGAACAGACCAAGCTGGGATGAATACTTCATGAAGATGGCGCAGCTGGCGGCAAGCAGGTCGACCTGTCTTCGCCGGCAGGTCGGTGCGGTCATTGTCAAGGACCGCCATGTCATTGCGACGGGCTACAACGGAGCCCCCAAGGGGCTGCCGCACTGCGCGGATATAGGAGGCTGCCTGCGGGAGCAGCTGGGTGTTCCCTCCGGTGAGCGCCATGAGCTGTGCCGTGCCCTCCATGCGGAGCAGAATGCCATCATTCAGGCGGCAACGCTGGCACAGAGCATCGAGGGAGCCACCATTTATGTAACTAACCAGCCCTGCAGCATCTGTGCCAAGATGATCATCAATGCCGGGATCGAAAGGATCGTTGTGGAGGACGGCTACCCGGACAAAATGGCGCAGGACATGCTGCGTGAGGCAGGCCTTGCCATTGAAATGCTCACGAATGAAGATGGAGCAAAGTAATACAAAAAAGAGTTAAAAATACTCTATTTTTGATTAAAACTGCGCTAAATACACAAAGTTTAAGAGCAATATAATGTAAATATAACACAAAAACAGTTTACATTATGGCCGTAAAGCGTATAATAGATACATGGACGATTTGAAGAGATTCAGAGATCGGATCTTCATCCACTGCGGGATCGTCGCTGCTGCGGCAGAGTTGATCTCCGTACCGTTTATCGGCTGGGATTTGAGATTTTTACTGGGGATGGTCGTGGGGACGACCGTAACGATTGTAAACTTTATCATACTGATTGCATTTGCCAGGCGAATGCTTCAGCTTGAAAGTAAAGGCCAGGTAGTAGGCGGGTATTTTATTAGAATGCTTGTATATGGGGTGGCCTTTTATCTTTGCCTGAAAATCGGTAAATACTGCGCCATCGCAGCTGCCATAGGATTCTTTACCCTGCATATTTCCATTGTGATCATCTATGGAATCGAGACAAATCTGCCGGGGGCGCCCAAGAATCCTCTCAACAGCTGGACGGAGCCGAAGAAATGGCGTGATCCTTCCGAATGGGAGGATGACGATGACTTTTCGGATTTTTAATCGGAAGCTTTTGACCGTAGAGGGATTGAAGGAAAGCGAGGTGGACCGTTTATGGAACTGGGTCCCAAAGTAATATTCACCATCGGGAAGGTAACCGTCACCGAGACAGTGGTCTGGGGCTGGATTTTTACCGTCCTGCTGCTGCTCTTTGTCTGGCGCTCCACCAGGCGGATGGAACGTGTCCCCAAGGGAGCACAGGCAGTGGCAGAGCTCTTTGTCGAAGTGGTGTACAACATGACCGGCGATGCCATGGGAAAGGAAAACCGGGATAAGTTTGCGCCTTACATCGGCACGCTGCTGGCTTTTATCGTACCCGGCAGCATGCTGGGGCTGCTGGACTGCCGGCCTATCGGCGCCGATCTTAACTTCACTGTTCCGCTGGCGCTGATCTCCTTTGTGATGGTTCATTACAACGGCGTGCGGATACGGGGAGCCAAAGGCTACCTGAAGGATCTGTCTTCGCCCTATGTGGCCATGCTGCCGCTGACGCTGCTGGATGATATCTTCTTTCCGGTCACGCTGGCCATGCGGCTTTTCGGCAACCTCCTTGCGGGCGTCATCGTCATGACGCTGGTTTACGGAGGACTGGCCAGTCTGTCTGCGATGCTGGGATCGGTGGTGCCGTTCTTCCAGCTGGCTATCCCGCTGCCGCTCAACTTCTTCTTTGATATGTTTGAGCCGGTTCTGCAGGGTTATATATTCGTTATGTTAACTATGGTCTTCACGTCCAATGCGATGGCGGGGAAAGACTGATAGGATAAAGCTGAAAAGAGGAGGAAACAAAATGTCTCATATCACACCGGAAGCATTCGTGCTGGGAATGTCTGCGCTGGGCGCAGGTTTAGCAATGATCGCCATGGCCGGCGTCGGGATCGGCATCGGATTCAATGCCGGCAAGACCGTGGAAGGTACGGCAAGGCAGCCGGAGGCACAGGGCACTCTGCTGAAGCTGATGCTGGTAGGCGTGGCGCTTACCGAGACCGCCGGTATCTTCGCGCTGATTATATCCATCATCCTGATGTATGCCAACCCGTTTATCGGCTCTCTTTCATGAGAAAGGCGGACGGAAATGCACGTTGCAAGAGAACGCATGAAAGGAGTTGAAATGCTATGAATCTAGGCATTATAGAGATCAATTGGTCATCGCTGATGATCCTGGCCAATCTGGTCATTCTCTATCTGATTATGAAGCGTTTCTTCTTTGAAAAGATACACAACTTCATGCAGCGCCGCCAGGATGCAGTCAGGGATGCCATCGCCGGTGCCGAAGCCATCAACAAGCGTGCCGACAAAAAGATGGAAGATTATCAGCGCCGGATTGCTAACGTGGAGAGTGAGGGCCGCGACATCATCCGCAATGCCAAGGTGCAGGCGGATGCGCGTGCTAAGAGAATCGTTGATGAAGCCAACGAGCAGGCCTCTCAGATCGTTGCCAGAGCGCAGGAAGAAGTCCGGAGAGAACGTGCGCAGGCTATGCGCGGCATGAAGGAAGAGATCACGACCCTCGCCCTGATGGCGGCTTCCAAGGTGCTCGAGGAAGAGCTTTCCGGAAGCGAGCAGCAGCGCAGGATCGTGGATCGCGTAATTGAAGAGGCAGGTAATGCAGGATGGCAGAACTGACAGTTGATAGGACATACGGCAATGCTCTCTTTGAGGCCGCCAGCGAACTGGACAGGATAGAAGAAGTGGAAGAGGAATTAAAGGCTCTTTCGGAGATCTTCGATGAAAACCCTTCCATGGTCTCTCTTTTAAACGACCCTACGTTCTCCGCAGCGGAGAAGAAAGAGGTGGTCAGAAAGATCTTTGAGGGAAGAATTATGCCGGAGATGCTCAACTTCCTGTATATCCTCATAGACAAAGGCAGGACACGGCATTTTCAAAGGATTGCGCGGGAATATCAAAAGCTCCGCAACCAGGAGGAAGGCTTTGTCGCCGGCACCATCTATTCGGTGCAGCCGCTTGCGGCGCCGCAGCTTGCAAAGCTGGAGGAAGAAACGGAAAAGTTGATCGGGCGTAAAGTGAAGCTGGAAAACAAATTAGATCCTTCGCTGCTGGGCGGCGTCAGGATCCTGGCAGACGGCCGACTGATCGACGCTTCGCTGAAGAAGCGTCTTGAGAGCCTGGGCAGCCAGATGCTGATGTAGCCGTTGCGCTTAGGCAGGAGGAAGCAAGAAGCAATGAATGTAAAACCTGAAGAAATCAGTGTCGTCATCAAGGAGCAGATCAAGAATTACGCCAACCGGCTGGAGGTTTCCGATTTCGGAAATGTCATCCAGGTGGGAGACGGGATCGCCCGTGTATACGGCCTGGATAACTGCATGGCCGGTGAGCTGCTGGAATTCCCTGACGGGACCTATGGCATGGCCATGAACCTGGAGGAGGATAACGTGGGCTGTGTTATCCTTGGCTCTGACATTGATATTAAAGAAGGCGACATCGTGAAGCCGACAGGGCGTGTCGTGGAGGTGCCCGTCGGTGAGGCCCTGATCGGCCGCGTTGTCAATGCGCTGGGACAGCCGCTGGATGGCAAAGGAAAGATTGATACGGTGAAGACGCGTCCTATCGAATCACCGGCGCCCGGTGTGCTGGAGCGGCAGTCGGTCAAGGAACCGCTGCAGACGGGGCTGAAGGCCATCGACTCGATGGTGCCTATCGGCAAGGGCCAGCGTGAGCTGATCATCGGCGACCGTCAGACGGGAAAGACGGCTATCGCAGTGGATACCATCCTCAACCAGAAGGGCAAGGATGTGATCTGCATCTATGTTGCCATCGGACAGAAAAAGTCGACGGTGGCACAGCTGGTGCAGACCTTCCGCGATAAAGGCGCTATGGACTATACCATCGTGGTTTCTGCGACGGCGTCGGATGTGGCACCCCTCCAGTA
>OMZN01000006.1 GCA_900315555.1 uncultured Eubacteriales bacterium | reverse complement strand
GCAAAGACCGTATTAAACTTTAAAAGCCCAAATCAAATTGTTGAAGAGTATTTCTCAAAGTGTAACACATGTCTTGACAGTTAAGAGCAGACCGCTGCCATCGCAGAGATGCCCTCTTTACTTCCTGCTGTATTCATCAGCGATTAACGGCTTCTTCTGCCATTCAACGGTTCAAATATTCCAGGAAGGCTTTGCGCGTATCGCGAAAGCAATTCACCCCTACGCCCAGCCGCTTGCCGCCTTCGAAGATAATCATTGAGTCCTTCATTCCATAAACCTGATCGAAATTGACCAGGCAGTATTTGTGGCAGCGATAGAAGGATTGATTCTCCGTACGAAAAATTTCATCCAGCTTGCCTCGCTTGCGCAATTCTCGATCCTTCAGCTGAATGACAGTATCACCCTTTTCCTGCCGCACGCAAAGAACATCTTCCGTCTTCAGCCTCCAAACTTCTCCTCGCCTGCTAATACACACAACTTCCTTCATTTTCACACCTCACTTTCGAAAAAAAAATCCGCACCCCAAAGAAAAGGGCACGGAATAACTACATTGTAATGGTCAGAAAAGCAATGACGCTTGATGCGATCAGTCCTCTCCCTCACGCTGGTAAGTGATATAATCCTCGGCAATTTCATGCGCCGCAATGGATACCGGTCTTTCAATGGTATCATCATCGATGAGCACGGGTTTTCCGTCAATAATATCTCTTGCACGCTTGGCAGCCAGAATACACAGCGTGTAGCGGCTGTCCGCCTTTTTTCTGATCTCCCCTATGGAGGGATATAACATCATATCAATCAGCCTCCTTATATCGTTCCATGATTCGTTCTGCTGTCTGATCCACCCGCTGGTGCTCCGCCGAAAAGATGCTTTTTACCTTCTCGACTGCCTCTGTCAGATCATCGTTGATGACGTAGTAATCATACGCCGGAAGATAGCGAATCTCCTCAGCAGCCTTGCTCATCCGAAGGTCGATAACATCCTGCGCATCGGTGGCACGAGCCTCGATTCTGCGCCGCAGCTCCTTGAGGGAAGGCGGCAGCAGGAAGATAAAGATACCGTCCGGAAAGGAACGCTTTACCTTCATGGCACCCTGAATGTCAATCTCTAAGAGAACATCCCTGCCTGCGTCAAGATCCTGCATGACCTTCTCGCGGGGCGTGCCATAGTAATGTTCATATACTTTAGCATACTCAAGGAATCCATCCTTGTCAATGATCTTCTCAAACTCCTCCTGACTGACGAAATAGTAGCTTTCACCGTGCACTTCCCCTCTGCGGCTCGCACGGGTGGTCATAGATACCGAAAGCGCTACGTTATCGCATGTCTTAAGGATTTGTTTTACTACAGTGCCTTTCCCCGTCCCGGAAGGCCCGGAAAGAATGAAAAGCTTTCCCTCCCGCTTGTTATCTTTGCTGCTGTCGATTCTACCGTTCATTGCACCCTTTCCTTGTCGTGCCCTGCCGTTTCAATGGATGAACACCTCGCCGCACTTCTGGACGAAACATCGTGCTTATCCAAGATATACCGCCTGCTTTATTCGATGTTCTGTACCTGTTCACGAATCTTTTCGACTTCGCTTTTCAGCTCCAGCATCTGTGTGCTGATCGTCAGGTCATTAGCCTTAGAACCAATCGTGTTGGCCTCGCGATTCATCTCCTGCACCAGGAAATCCAGTTTCTTGCCGCAGGGACTGTCTCCGGCGAGGATCTTTTCCATCTGGCTCACATGTGATTTGAGCCGAACGATCTCCTCGGTGATGTTCGCCTTGTCAGCAAAGATGGCCGCCTCCAGAAGGATTCTATCTTCAGGAACCTCAACGGTTCCCTCAAGCAGTTCCCCGATCCGTTCCTTGAGCTTGTCAGTATATTCCCTGCCAACCTCCGGGGCACGGGCTTCGATATCCGCCACCAGTTTTCTGATCAAACCGCCGCGCATCACCAGGTCTTCCTTCAGCCGTTCACCTTCTGCAGCGCGCATCCGATCGTGACTGGCTGCGGCCTGACGAACACATTTTGCTATGATCTCCTTGAGAGCTTCCTCATCATCAACACAGGGAACCGGCTTCATTACATCCGGCATGGACGCCAGGAGTTCCAGACTGATGCTGCCGCCAAGATCAAAGCGTTCGTTTAATTCCGTCAGCCGCTGATAATACTGTCTGGCAATACCTTCGTGCAGACGGATCTGCGCATCTTCATCAGAAATATCCTCTATCATCACGGACGCTTCCACCTTGCCGCGGTGAATGGTCTCCTTAAGAATCTTCTTGATGTATTCCTCGGCAAATGAATATCGCCTGGACAACTTGACGGTGATGTCCGCATAGCGGTGGTTCACCGAACGAATCTCACAGGTCACGGTTCGCTTGCCGTCAGAGCACTCGCTCCTTCCGAATCCGGTCATGCTTCGCAACATAGAAACAGCTTCCTTTCTGGTCATTTTGTGATACTATTGGATTATAGCACAATAAGGAAGGAAACGAAAATGGCATTCGACGGAATCGTGACCAGGGCTGTCGCACGCGAGCTCTCCGACAAGCTCTGCGGCGGCAAGGTAGACAAGCTTTACCAGCCGGAAAAGGATGAACTGGTCTTTTTCATTCATACTAAAGAAGGAAAATATAAACTATACATGAGCTCCAACAATGATCATCCCGGAGCTTATCTTTCTGATGCAAACTATACTAATCCGATGCAGCCCTCTGGTTTCTGCATGCTGATGCGCAAGCATCTCCTGTCTGCACGAATCGATGAGATCAGCCAAAAGGATACCGAACGTATCCTGGAAATTATTTTTGACTGCACCGATGAGCTGGGAACCCGGCGCCCCCTGAAGCTGATCATTGAGATCATGGGAAAACACAGCAATATCGTGCTGATCGATCCCGCTGCGATGCGCATCATCGACAGCATCAAGCGGCTTTCTTTCGATGTCAACCGCGTCCGCCAGATCCTGCCCGGCGGCACCTATGAATACCCGCCCCGCCAGGACAAAATTCCCTTTGACCGCGCTGATCGTGCTTATCTTGATAAACGAACCGGAGAACCCGAGCAGCTTCTTTCTGCCGTCATGGGAATCTCTCCGTTGATCGCGCGCGAGATTGCGCCTGCACCCTATGCACGGCTGCAGGAAATTAACCGCCGCCTTGATACGAATGCGCTTTCTCCTTGTGTCTATCTCAAGGAAGACGGCACACCGTCAGATTTTCATGTTCTTCCGATCGAAGAATATGAAGGGCGCTATCGAAAGCAGCACTTTTCTACAGTAAGTGAAACCATCGCCTACTTTTATACACATCGCGCGGCTTCCAATCGGATCGCTCAAAAATCGCAGGACCTGCGGCGCATTGTTCACCAGCTTCTTAAAAAACATCGTCTGAAGAGACAGAAGCTGGGAGAAGATCTGATCCGCGCCGAGAACGCAGAAAAATACCGCATTTATGGTGAACTCCTGACCGCCAACATTCATGCGGTGCCTGCCGGGGCAAAGAATGTCACGCTCGAAAACTACTACGACGGCACGCCCATGCAGATTCCTCTGGATCCGCGCTATGCGCCCGCCAAGAACGCGCAGCTTTATTTCAAGAAATACGCTAAATCAAAGACGGCCATCAAGGAAAAGCGCCGTCAAATGGAGGAGAACGATCGCGATCTGGCTTATCTGGAATCTACAGCCAGCTTCATCGAACAGGCTGCCGATACTGAAACCATCGATATGATCCGCCGGGAACTGACAGATGCCGGCTACCTTCGCCGCCACAAGCAGAAACGTGCCGAAAGGAAGCAGCGTCCAAAGCCCCTTTCCTACCGCACCCGTTCCGGACGACGTCTCATGGTGGGCCGAAACAACACGGAAAATGATGCTCTTACCTTCCATACAGCTGACCGGCGCGATTTGTGGTTTCACACCAAGGATATTCCCGGATCACACGTCGTTCTGTTCACCGAAGGTGACGATCCCAATGAAGAAGATATTTTTGAAGCTGCCGCAGCTGCCGCATGGCACAGCAAGGCACGGGATTCAGAAAACGTCCCTGTGGACTACACCCAGATACGGTACGTAAAAAAGCCAAACGGTGCCAAGCCGGGAATGTGCATCTTCACCCACAACCGAACGATCTATGTCACCCCGAAGGAACCGGCTGAAGAAAAGTGAGAAAAAGTCCGCAGCGATCTTTCGATGCCTTGAACCTTTAGATCTTTCAATGCCATGGCAGTAAGGCTGCATAACAGCACCGCAGACATTGATATTGCATAGTGTTTACTATAAAAAATTTATGTATATATGCGATTTCTATGTAACTCTACGCAGCTTCCTTCACTTCGCACTATTTTCCGCCGCAAGAGCACTTGTCACTTGTCAGGACTTCTCCCCTCCGCTACACTGACTATAACATCCTTCGCAGGATCAGTGATATTTGTGAAAGAGAGGTAAAACCATGAGAAGAAACTGCACCATCTGCAACAAGTCATTTCAGACTATCAATTTCCGAAGTGGATGCATCTGTGAAAAATGCCTTGCCTTTGTGTTACGTAATTATTAGGCCGGTCCGATCAAGCAGCACAGCAACTGGGCATGTGCATGCAGCCTAAACAAAGCAGGCATACCAAATATTGCTGAGAAATCAAACAGGCAGGGTCACTAACGATCCTGCCTTTTCCCTTTCTCTCTCCTGCTCTTCCGATAGCCCGCAGTCTGTTTGCGGTGTCCTGCAGTCTGTTTGCGGTGTCCTGCAGTCTGCTTGCGCATACGCCTTTTGGTTTTTTCTTTCATAACAGAAAAGCCGAATTTTCCCAGCGGCATCTTCTGCAGGCGGAAATACTCTCCATGATTCCATGCAACCAGACCCGCACGATCCAGCCGCAGCCTCCCCGTCTCATCCAGCAGAGTCTCTTGTACCGACACGTTGACGATCTCTGCAAGAAACATATGATGCGTGCCCAGCGGAATATCCTGTCGGACACAGCACTCCAGTCGGAGCGGACTTTCTTCAAGCAGCGGAACGCCCGTCTTTGCGGTGATCCAATGCAGCCCGGTCTCACGAAATTTATCGTATTCCCTCCCTGAGCGGACACCGCACCAGTCGGCTGCCCACACCAGCTCTTCCGTGACGAGATTGATGGCGAAGGTGCGGTTCTCACAAATCAGGCGATAGGAACAGCGATCTTCCCTGACAGAAATATAGGTCATCGGCGGGTCGGTATTAACAATCCCCGTCCAGGCGATCGTGATAATATTCTTCCTGCCAGCAGCTGTGCCGCATGTCGCCATGATGACAGGTACCGGTGCCAGCATTGTCCCCGGGGAAAAATCAAGATTCTTCATGCGTGCTTCCTCAAACTTACTTTCCGATCTTTTTTACCTATGTTTACTTATGCTGTCTCAGCCTTTGCAACAGTTTTTCAAAGGCCTCAGGCCGCGGTGCTGTGAATTCCATATATTCCTTTGTGGCGGGATGAATAAATCCCAGCAGATAAGCATGCAGCACCTGGCCCTGCACGCCCAGCCGGTCCTTCTTCGGACCGTAAAGCGGATCTCCCACCAAAGGATGTCCGATATGACGCATGTGCACTCTGATCTGGTGCGTGCGCCCCGTTTCCAGCCGGGCCTCCAGCAGCGTATGCTTTCCAAGCCTTTCCAGCACTTTATAATGCGTCACGGCGCGACGTCCGTGATGATCGGTAACGGCCTGCCGCAGCCGATTGGCCGGATCCCTTCCGATTGGTGCGTCAACGGTTCCTTCCTCTTCATGAAAACCGCCGTAAACGATACATTGATACGCTCTGGTAATACTGTGCCGCATCAGCTGGTCTGCCAGACATCGATGCGCCATATCATTCTTGGCAATCATCAAAAGGCCGCTCGTATCCTTATCGATTCGATGCACAATGCCGGGGCGGATCACACCATTGATCGAAGAGAGGCTGTCACCGCAGTGGTACATCACCGCATTGACCAGCGTGCCGGTCCAATTCCCGGGTCCCGGATGCACGACCATTCCCTTGGGCTTGTTTACCACCATGACATCATTGTCTTCATAAACAATCGCAAGGGGAATATTTTCCGGCTCCACCGCCAGCGTCTGCGGCTCCTCCACCGTGATATCCACATCATCACCGCCGTGAAGCTTGATCTTCTTGGATGTTTCCACCCTGCCATTGACTTTAACACAGCCTTTCTCCACCATGCGCACAAGAAAGGAACGGGACACCTCCGGCAGATAGAGCGCAAGGAGTTTGTCCATTCGTTCGCCGGCTTCCTCCGGTTCAATCGTAAGATGATAGTGATTTGCTTCAGACATGATTCTTCTCCGAAAAAGCAAACGACAGGCAGAACAAGACGCATCCGATACACACAAAGATGTCTGCCACGTTGAAAATGGCGAAGCCGCGCAGATCGAACATATCCATTACATATCCAAGACAGATTCTGTCAATGAGATTGCCGAGCCCGCCGCCAAAGACTGCAGCAAGTGAAAGCATCATCCAAAGAGAACGGCATCGAAAAAAGAGAAAATAAAAGACACCGGCCATCAGAATCCCGTTAAACAGAATCACCAGCCAGGTATGTGCCGCCCCCAGACCGAAGGCGGCACCAGTATTTTTTGAAAAAGTAAACTGCAGAAGTTCTCCCACAATGGGGCGGCTCTCGCCGGGTGCCATGCAGGCCGCAGCCAGCAGTTTCACTGCTCTGTCCGCCGCCAGAATGCCGATGATAAGCAGCATGGCCCCGAGACGCCCGCGGTGCTCTGCGTTCCGAAAATGGCAAGCGCCCATACTATTCCTTGCCCATCTGATCCATGTCAATGACCATGGTCTTCTTCATGTCATCCGTTGATGCTGTATCCTTCTCCGCGTCAGCCGCCAGGAGATCTTCCAGTGCATTCGGCTTCAGCTCACCCCTGACCAGTGTTTTTTCGAGGGATGACGAATCGTCTTCTGCAGCAGGTGCCGCGCCCTTCGAAAGGTCATCGCCCGACAGGTCATCCATCAGAGCAGTCTTCACATCGGCTTCCTCCGCCGCAGCCGCTGGTGCCGAATCAGCCGGCTCATCTCCCTCAGAGAGAATTTCCTGCAGCTTGTCGTTCTCAAATTCAGGGAAAAGATTATCCGTTAACGTACGGAAATGCTGCAGCTCCTCCTGAAGCATCTTTTCATAGCGATTTCTGAAGTTCTCATAACGATTCTTCAGGGTAACATTCTCTTCCTTGAGCACAGCCGCATTATCCTTTGCCTCACGAAGGATCATATCAGCATCCAGCTCCGCATTTTTGATAATGACATCGGCGCGTTTTTCTGCACTCTTGGAGATATCATCCATCAGCTGCTTGGCCTGCTGCAAAACCTTGACAACTTCCCCTTCGGAGCCTTTGTATTTGTTCAGCTCACTTTCCATTTCGCCGACCTGGGACTGGAGGCGGTTATTCTCCTTGATCAGCTTTTCCATATCAAGCGTCAGCATGTCGAGAAAGGTATCCACCTCCTCCGCCTTGTAACCGCGCATAGCCTTGGTAAAGGATTTGTTCTGTATATCCAGCGGTGTGATCATAGCTTACCTCCAATTGTCCTGTTTGCCGGTAAAATCAAAGCCGCCGCCTTCCGCTGCAGCTGAAATGTCCACGCTCTCCGGGGCAAAGATGAAAATATTCTCCGCCACCTTCTGCACATTGCCGTTGAGAGCATAGGTGGCACCACTGAGAAAGTCAAAGATTTTTCTGGCAGTCTCTGCTTCCATATTTTCGAGGTTGAGGATCACCGGTTTGTTCTGCTTAAGAGAATCCACCAATTTGGGGCATTCCTCAAACGATTTAGGCTCCAGCACAATCATCTTCATGGCATCACTCTTTTGGTTGTACATATCTACTACCTTTTCCCTGTTTCTCTGATAACCGCTGCTCGAAGGCCGGTTATCCACCCGGCGGCGCTGCAGCTGGGAACTGGCTTCTTCCATCTCCTCATCGGTGATATCATCTTCGTCATACTCTTCGATACCGACCAAATCCTTGAATTTATCTAATACGCCCATGTCTTCCTCCTAACGATTTCTTTCAATATACACGCTTTCCGAAGATGGCACTGCCGACTCGTACCATATTGGATCCGGCCTCCATAGCGACTTGATAATCATGAGACATTCCCATCGACAGATAACGGAAGTCCAAATTCTCTGCCTGGATCTTTCCCAGCTCATCGTACTGTGCCTTAACCATATCAAAATACATTTTAACATCCTTTGGGTCTTCTGCAAATGGGGCAACGCACATCAGGCCGCACACCCTGACGTGCGGGCATTCCCGCAGGATATCCCGCAGCAGCGTCTCCGTGTCCTCAATGGGTACACCGAACTTGCTTTCTTCGTGCGCCGGAGAGACCTGCAGTAGAATATCCATCACTAAATTGTGCTGTGCCGCCCGCCGGTCAATTTCCTGCGCCAGTCTGAGGCTGTCCACCGAGTGAATCAGACAGACCTTGTCAATGATATATTTGACCTTATTTCTCTGCAGATGACCGATCATGTGCCAGCGCACCGGTTTGACGTGGTCATATTTGTCGAGAATTTCCTGTACTTTGTTCTCCCCTATGTCAGTTACACCGGCATCAATAGCCGTATTGATCTCCTGCACACTGTGTGTCTTCGTCACAGCAACCAGCTTCACGCCTTCCAGAAGCGTACTCTCCACTTTCCGGAGATTTTCGACAATATCGTTCATTCTCCTTCACCTTCTTCACATGCTGTCGGGATGCTTGAGCACTTCATCATAGTTCTTGACTGTGTTCACGCTCTTTCCCTTATTATTATAATAGGAATCCTCGCTGACCAGCGATTTTTCTCCATCCGTTCCAAGAACCTGTACCGGGGTAAATACATAATCATCTGTAGCCGACCTGACATAAACACCCACCTGCCCATTCTTGGTGGTGATGCATTTATTGCTGATCAGCAGGCCGCTTTTGTCTGTGGTAACAACCGACATCTGCGCCGTTCGGATTTTCTCCCAGTTCCTGCAGTAACTGCTCGTCCTAAGGATAAGCTTCCATTTCTTTCCTTCCTGCGCGATGCTGTCCACCTCAGCGCGGATACTGCCATCGGGGAGTTCAACCGTAACAGTCGCTCCCTCTTCGAATCGCCCAATGCTGCCCTCATCAATCCAGCAGAGAATATACCATGCTTTGTTATCGGCAATCCGATACAGGGGGGCACCCTTTTCAACGCTGCCGGCTTTCAGATCCACCGGATCATCCGCATGCTGTCCTGCCTCTCGCTCTGTGATCTTCTTCATTCTCTTGGGCGTATAATAAGCCTCATAGCCATCAGCATAGTGGGAATACTTTCCCCTTCTCTGTGCTGTACCGTCTTGATCGCGCACGGCCGCACCGCCCAGGGCATCCACAAGGCGCTTCGCATCACCGGAAAGTTTTTTCTCCTTTTCCCCGCGATTTCCGAAAGAAGCAGCCTTGCTTTTCCCGGATGCTTTGAGGGAAACGATCTTCGTTCCCTGCCGAACCAAATCGCCTTCCTTGCAAAGCCATGAGACAGTTCCTGCAGCAGATGCCGTGTATACAGTCTCATCACGCACAATCGTTCCCGTCACGTCGTCTGCCACCTTCAGCCGCCCATAGCGAATGGTCTCTGTCGGCGTCAATGCATCAGTAACAGAAGGGATAACTGCAACGATCAAAAAAAGGAGAATCAATACAAGCAGATAAATGGCAATCGTTTTTTTTCTGCGTTTCGTCATGCTAATCTCCCAATTGTTATACTACATCACAGACCGACCTTTTCCAATATCTTTTTCTCCTTTTTGGAGAGCTGATCCGCCTTGGCAATGAAGGCACGAAATAAATCGGGACGCCGTTCCTTCGTAAGCCGAAGCGATTGTTCCAAACGCCAGAGCCTGATCTTCTCATGGTCGCCGGAAAGAAGCACCGCCGGCACCTCCTGGTCTTCATACGATCTGGGCCTGGTGTACTGCGGGTGTTCCAGCAGTCCCGAATAGATAGACTCTTCACTGGCAGAGGCATCACTCTTGAGCACGCCGGGCACCATACGCGCCACTGCATCCACGAGCATCATGGCCGGCAACTCACCGCCTGTAAGGACGAAGTTACCTACCGAGATCTCCTCCATGTCCCAATGGTCGAGGATCCTCTGATCGACACCTTCGTAATGGCCGCACAGGATCACGGGATCCTCCTGGGCGAGGCGCCGGATCGTTTCCTCATCGAGAATCCTGCCGCGCGGACTCATGTAGACGGTTTTCCTTCCCGATGCACCAACTGCTCGGAGGGCACGAAACACCGGATCACATGTCATGATCATCCCCGGGCCTCCGCCGTACGGCGTTTCATCTGTCTTCTTATGCTTGTCAAGCGTATACTCTCTGATATCGGTGACATCGATGGTGAGAAGGCCCCTTTCCGCAGCTTTTCCAAGCATACTGGCACGGAGCGGAACAAACATTTCCGGAAAAAGTGTCAGGATATCGATCTTCATGATGTACTCCTTTGTGCCGCATGCTGGTCTTCGCAGCGGCCGCATAGTTCAAAGCTCAAGCAGGCCTTCCGGAAGGCGGACGGTGATTGCACCCTTTGCTTCATCGATTGTCCGGACGAAGGCTCCAACGCCGGGAAGATAGACTTGTTTCCCCTCTTCGGTCAGAATTTGATATAACGGCTGCGCTGTATCCGTGCGAATATCCTCAAGTGTCCCCAGTCTGGCGCCGTCTTCCAGAACCACATCCATTCCCAGCAGATCACGGATATAGTGCTCACCGGGAGCAAGCTCCTCCAGATCTTCGGCCGCCATGAACACATCCTCGCCCCGCAGCCGTTCAGCGCCATCTCGATCCGTAACACCCTCGAGCCCCAGAATCACCATGGCTTTCTGGTAACGCACAGAACGAATTACATACGGTGTCTGCCGGATGTAAACCGTATCAATCACCTCATAGCGATCAGGTCTGCCGGAATAGTTCTTAATCTTGACTTCGCCCTTTAAACCCACCGCCGTGACGATGGTTCCTATTTTTACAGTGTTTGTGTCTTTCATATGCCTCGTAGTATCTAGTATTCGTCTGCCTCATGGCATCCCGTTTGCCGGATCATGGAACCAGCGTCTTCCGCACAGGTTCCGGAACTGAAAATACAAGACAAGGCACATAATTGAATATGTGCCTTGCCTCTATCTTATTGTACTATTTCAACAACAGTCTTTTTACCGGCCTTTGTAGCCGCTGCCTTGATGACAGTGCGCAGCGCCTTGGCAATTCTTCCCTGTTTGCCAATAACTTTACCCATATCTTCCGCGGCTACCCTCAGTTGAATGACAGTTGTCCCGCCGTCCTCCTCGCTCGTCACCGACACGGCCGCCGGATTATCGACGAGGGCTCTGGCAATTGCTTCTACTAATTCGGTCATTCATTTCACCGCTTTCTTTACTGAATAATGCCTTCTTTTCTGAAAATGCTTCTGACCCTCTCCGTCATCTGTGCACCGTTGCCAAGCCACTTCTGTGCAGCTTCCGCATTAACTTTGATCGTATCGGGCTCCGTCAGGGGATCGAAATAGCCCAGCTCTTCGATGAACTTTCCGTTTCTGGCTCTTCTGGAATCCGCCACAACGATTCTGTAGAACGGTTTCTTGTGTCCGCCCATTCTCTTCAGTCTGATTTTTACCATTTTTCTTCCTCCGTCATAATACAATTGCAATTGCTGCCTGTTTTTTCAATAAGCAGGATCAGCGAAACATTTTAGGGAGCCTGGCTCCCGGTTTCATCATCTGATTCATCATCTTCCTGGCCTCATTATAGCGTTTGACCAGATTATTAATCTTGCTGACCGGCTGTCCGGATCCAGCTGCAATCCGCTTTCTGCGGCTGGCATTAAGGATCTTGGGATCCTCACGCTCTGCCCGGGTCATGGAATGAATGATAGCCTCCATCTGGGCAAACTCCTTTTCGGAACGATCAAGGTCCACACCCTGCATAGCCGCTTGATTCATTCCAGGAATCATCCCCACGAGCTTGGAAAGGCCGCCCATCTTCTTGATCTGCCCCATCTGCCCCAGGAAGTCCTCCAGGGTAAACTGGTTCTTGCGGATCTTCTTTTCCAGACGCGCCGCTTCCTCTTCATCGTAGTGGGCTTCTGCCTGCTCGATGAGGCTCATCATATCGCCCATGCCCAGAATCCGGCTGGCCATTCGATCCGGATGGAACGCCTCCAGCGCATCCATCTTTTCACCCATACCGACAAACTTAATGGGCTTGCCTGTGACCTCCCGCACGGAGAGAGCCGCACCGCCCCGGGCATCGCCGTCCATCTTGGTCATGATAATGCCGTCAATGCCCAGCTTGTCATTGAAGCCCATGGCTGCATTCACCGCATCCTGCCCGGTCAGTGCATCCACAACCAGGAGAATTTCGTGTGGCGAAACCGCTTTCTTCATGGCAGCAAGCTCTTCCATCAGCGTCTCATCGATCTGCAGCCGGCCGGCGGTATCAATCAGCAGAACGTTGTAACCGCGCTTTTCCGCATCCTTTCTGGCTGCCTGTGCAATCTGCACAGGATCGCTGCTCTCGCGCATCGTGAATACCGGTACATCCACGCTCTTTCCGACCACCTCCAGCTGATCGACAGCAGCCGGACGATAGACATCACAGGCACATAGCATGGGCTTTTTGCCCTTCTTCTTCAGCCAGGAGGCCAGCTTGCCGCAGGTGGTCGTCTTGCCGGTGCCCTGCAGGCCAACCAGCATCAGCACAGTGAATCCGCTGGGCGAAAACGTGATCTTGCTGTCGGTGCCGCCCATCAGCTGCGTGAGCTCCTCATTGACGATCTTGATGACCTGCTGCCCTGGTGTCAGCGACTTCATCACATCAGCGCCAAGAGACTTCTCTTTGATGCTGGCGACAAACTTCTTGACGACCTTGAAGTTAACATCCGCCTCGAGGAGAGCCAGCTTGACCTCACGCATGGCCTTGTCAATGTCAGCCTCTGTCAGCGTGCCATGACCCTTGAGTCCGCTGAACACGTTCTGCAATTTTTCGGATAAACCTTCGAAAGCCATCGTCAATCCTCTTCTTCCAGGGTATCAATGATCTGGCTGATCTCCTCCAGCCGCTCGGCAAGACGGCCGTCACAGCCATAGTCCTGACGCAGTTGATCCAGCTTCTCATCAATCGTCGCTATAATCTTTTCCCTCGCAAGGAGCCGATGTCCCAGATGGAGCTTCTCCTCATATGTGTTGAGCTGTGTCTGCGCATTCTTCAACGCATCGTGAACGGCCTGACGGCTTATTCCGAACTCATCAGCAATTTCAGAAAGAGAAAAGTTCTCATCATGATAGAGCTGTGCACAAGTCCTCTGGCGTTCCGTCAGAAGTCCGCCGTAATAGTCTAGGAGAATGCTGTACCTTGCGGATTGATCGATCATAGCAACCTCTTGCGCCTGTCATGTCAAGCCCTTTTGCTTGTCACCACGATGCATCATAGCATGCCGCCCACCACCTGTCAAGTATTTTTACTTGTCAACGTATCCATCTTCGGGGCTGTTCCCGCCTACTTGCATATCCAGCCTCACACATATACAATTAGATTTATCCTGCACGCATGATGCAAGGATGGAAAGGATGAATCCGATGGAAACAAGAGTCGCCGTATTGGGTATCATCGTCGATGACATAGATGCTACGGCTGCGCTGAACAAAATCCTGCACAGCTATGCCGACTATGTGATCGGGCGCATGGGAATTCCCTATCCCAAGAGAAAGATCAGCATCATCAGCGTCGCCATCGAGGCAAGTCAGGAAGTGATCAGTGCCATGGCCGGCAAAATCGGCCGGCTTGCCGGCGTCAGCTGTAAAACCGCCTATTCCAACCATGTGTATTCAGGAGAATGCAATGCAGCAAGAGAATAATATGCACGAACTGGTTGAGCGCCTTTCGCGCAGCCACAATCTAACCGATGAAGAGCTGCTGTGCCTGCTCGCCTGCCGAGAGGAAACGGTGCTTTTAGAGCTGCAGAGAGCAGCACGCAAGGTGCGGGAAACCGTCTATGGCCGCGACATTTATCTTCGCGGCCTCATTGAATTCACCAACTACTGCCGCAACGACTGCTACTACTGCGGTATTCGTGCCGGCAATCATCACGTCAGAAGATACCGTCTCTCCGAAGATGAGATTCTTTCCTGCTGCAGGAGCGGCTATGATCTGGGATTCCGCACGTTTGTCCTGCAAGGCGGCGAAGATCCCTATTTCGATGACCAGCGCATGCTGCGGATCATCGAACGAATCCGGACGGAGTTTTCCGACTGCGCCATCACGCTTTCCCTTGGTGAACGGGAATACGAGAGCTATCGCCGCTTTTTTGACGCCGGTGCCGATCGTTATTTGCTGCGCCACGAAACGGCATCCCGCGCACATTATGAAAAACTGCATCCGGCGTCCATGTCCTTCGACCACCGCATGCAGTGTCTTTCTGACCTTAAAGAAATCGGATATCAGGTGGGCTGCGGCTTTATGGTCGGTTCTCCCTATCAAACAAACGAAGATCTCATACGGGATCTTCGCTTCATTCAAAAGCTGCAGCCCCACATGGTCGGCATCGGACCTTTCATCAAGGCCAAAAACACACCTTTTGAGAATCAGCCCTCCGGCAGGGTGGAGAAAACCCTGCTGCTTCTAAGCATCATTCGCCTGCTCCATCCCCATGTGCTCCTGCCGGCTACCACGGCCCTGGGAACACTGGATCCGGCCGGACGTGAAAAGGGCATTATGGCCGGGGCCAACGTGGTCATGCCTAACCTTTCTCCCACCACCGTCCGCAAAGACTACATGCTGTATGATGACAAGATCTGCACCGAAGACAGTGCAGTCCAGTGCCGCAGCTGCATGGAAACACGCATGGAACTCGTTGGATGCCGCATCGTGACCGACCGCGGCGACTACATCGGCTAGGTAGTCCGTCTTTTCCTTAGCGTTCTTCTTCCTCAGCTGCCTCCATAGCCAGCGCAACGAGCCTGTCGATCAGCTCCGTGAAAGGAACGCCGGCTGCCTCCCAGAGCTTGGGGTACATGCTGATGGAGGTAAAGCCCGGCAGAGTATTAATTTCGTTGAAAACCACCTCACCCTCATCGGTCAGGAAGAAATCGACACGAGACATGCCGCGGCATCCCAGCGCTTGAAATACTGTCAGCGCATCATGACGAATTTCATCGAGCTTTTCCTCAGGCAGATCCTCTACGATAGAGGTCTGATCCACTGAACTTTTGTACTTGGCATCGTAGTCATAAAATGCGGCCGCCGCACGAATCTCCCCCACAGGTGAGGCCTGGGGATCCCGATTGCCGAGAACAGCCACCTCGAGCTCCCGTCCTCGAATTTCCTTTTCGATGATCACCTTGTGATCCAGACTTGCCGCCAGCTTAATGGCCTCGGCAAGCTCTTTCCTGTCCGCTACTTTAGAGATGCCGACCGAAGAGCCGGTACAAGCCGGCTTGACAAAGAACGGATAGGTCTCTCCAAGCACATCAAGGATTCTCTGCATCTCCTGAAGCGGTCCGGCCGCCAGACGAAAACGATCCGTTTCGGCGTGAGGCGCCTGCCGCACACCAGTACCCCGGACAACGGCCTTGGTCAGACCCTTGTCCATGGCACAGGCAGAAGCCGAAATGCCGGGGCCGACAAAGGGAATGCCAGCCAGCTTGAACAGCCCTTGAATACTGCCGTCCTCCCCCGTTTCACCGTGAATGACCGGGAAAATGCAGTCTACATGGATTTGTCCCTGTTTTTCAGCAACAATTCCATGAATCCCGCGATCCGGACTGATCACGGCACGCTCCGAGCTCGCATCATGTTCCCATGCACCCGCCTCGATGACCTCCGGTGAGGCCTGGGTCAGAATCCATGCACCTTCCTTGGTAAGTCCCATCGGCAGCACACGATATTTTTCCTTATCTACAGCACGCAGCACAGCAGCCGCCGAACGGCAGGATACTTCATGTTCGGGAGAAATTCCGCCGAACAGCACCAGCAAAGATGGTTTGTTTTCCGTCATCGATCTATCCTCTCTCTACGCAGGGTCCTGATTGTTCCTCCTCATTCTCCTGCATCCTTTTCTGCTACTTCTTCTTTTTCTTGCCCGCTTTCTCTATGGAGGCGTTGTATTTTTCCACAGCCGAGTCGATATCTGCATCGTAGACGATCTTCCCGCTCTTCATGATGATGCCGCGCTTGCAGAATTCGTGCGCTACCGAGGTGGAATGGGTCACAAACAGCAGGGTAATGTCCTCCTTGCTCATGATCTCACCGACCTTGTTGATGCACTTTTTTCGGAAGGCTGCATCACCGACACTGAGTGCTTCATCCACGATGAGAATCTCCGGATTGATATTCACGTTGATTGCAAACCCAAGTCTGGCCTTCATTCCCGAAGAGTAAGTACGGACCGGCTGATCAATGTATTCACCGATCTCGGCGAAATCCAGAATCTGGGGTTCCAGTCTCTTGATTTCCGCCTTGCTGACACCCATGATCTGCCCTTTCAGGTAAATATTCTGGCGCCCGGTCATTTCCTGATCAAAGCCCGAAGTCAACTCCAGCAGGGCGCTGACACGGCCGCGAACCCTGATCTCCCCCTTGGTAGGAAAAGTTACGCCGGTGATCATCTTGAGAATTGTAGATTTGCCGGCGCCGTTCCTTCCAAAGAGCGCAACCGACTCTCCGCGTTTTACTGTAAAGCTGACGTTATTTACCGCCTTCTTCTCTATATAAGGGACCTTCTTGAAAAAGACAGAAAGCAGTCTTGCACGGTCATTCTTATATAGTTTGTAGATCTTGCTGACCCGATCGAATTCTATGACGTTTTCTTCCATGTCCCGCTCCTACAAAACATCCGGCATATCTTTGCGCAGCTTCTTGAACGCCCAGAATGCCAGAATCCACATGATGATCATCTCCAAGAGGTAGACCGCCAGCCACCGCGGACTCTCAAAGAACCACCGGTGATAGATGAAGCAGTTTCGATAGCCTTCGGCAGTGAAACACACAGGATTCAATTTGATGATCGTCTTCATCCAGCCCACGCTGATCTTGTCGATGGAGAACATCACACCGCCCATCCAAAAGAAAGCCATGGAGAACGACTTGACAAGATTGGAAAAGTCCTTGCTGATGGCGGCAATGACAGAGCCGAACAAAGACCATCCGGTACAGAACACAAACATCATGAGCATATAAAGCGGAAGCTGCACGAAGTAGACAGAAGCTTCCAGCCTGCCCATCACCGCAAAGAGGATGAACACAATCACCATCAGTGCCAGATGAACGATGAATTTCGAAATGCTGACAAAGGTAGGTATGGTGGAAACCGGAAATTTCATCTTGGTGATGAGATGCTTGTACCTGCGCATCGCATCGGTTCCCTGGTGCAACATCTCCGAAATATAGAACCACGGAATAATGCCCGCCAGCATCCAAAGGAAGAACGGATAGCCATCGATACCGGCACGGCCGCGCAGACCCGAAGAGAAGGCAAACCAATAGATGAAAATCGTGATGGTAGGCTTAATGATCGCCCATGCCCAGCCAAGAGCCGCCCCGCTGTAGGTCTTGCGAATATCCGTAATGGCCAGCCGGCCGATCTGATCGCGCCAGGCAAGGTGTTCTTTTACTACATGTCCCACTATCGTCATTGCTGCTCTGTTCCTCACTCACCAAGGATTTTTTGAAATGCCCCGCATGCCGCACCGGGATCCTCCGCCCCGAAGACAGAAGAACCGGCCACAAAGATATCAACACCTGCCGATGATACTGCGGCTGCATTCTGCAGAGAAATGCCGCCATCCACCTCAATAGCGAATGCCAGCCCTGCATCGTTTCTAATTGTATCCAGTTCTCGTATTTTGTCCAGCGAAAAATCAATAAATTTCTGTCCGCCAAAGCCGGGGTTCACCGACATGATCAAGACCAGATCCAGATCCCCCAGTATCGGCTGGAGTATGCTGACCGGTGTCGCAGGATTGATGGCCACGCCGGCTTTGACACCGCAGCCCTTGATATGCTGTATCGTGCGATGCAGATGGGGGCAGGCTTCCTGGTGCACCGTCACATAGGCGGTCTGCGCCGTTACAAACGATTCCAGATAGGCATCCGGGTTCTCGATCATCAGATGAACATCAAAAGGAAGATTTGTCCTGCCGACAAGAGCTTTCATGACCGCCGGGCCAAAGCTGATGTTGGGAACGAAGTGGCCGTCCATGATGTCGATGTGCAGAAGCTGTGCACCCTCCTCTACCCGGGATACATCCTGTGCAAGGTGACCGAAATCGGCCGACAAAATCGATGGGGCTAACTGTTTCATATGTGCTATCTCCTTTTTTATTTAATAACCAAATAAATTACGGCATCCGCTGCGCCTAAGGTCCTGAGGATGATCAGTATTTTTTTCGATCTCTGATCTCCTGCAGCATGCTCACATAGGAAGCATACCGTGAAGAGCGGATCGTTCCCTCCTCCACAGCACGCCGCACGGCGCAGTCCGGTTCCTTCAGATGCAGGCAGTCATCATAGCGGCAGGCAGTGCGCCGTGCTGCAATCTCCGGCATGCACGCCTGCAGGCCGAACGCATCGGTATCTGCAGCATGCAGTGCTGTAAAACCCGGCGTGTCGAACACCATGCCGCCCTGCGGCAGGGAAAAAAGTTCCACATGACGTGTGGTATTCTTCCCTCGGCTGGTCTTGCGGCTGACGCCGCCGGTCTGTGCCTCTGCCCCCGGCACCAGGCGGTTAAGCAGGGAAGACTTGCCTGCTCCTGAGGGACCGGCAAGTGCTGTCAAACCGTCTGCCAGCGCTTCGGCAAGCGGCTGAATGCCGTCACCCGTCAGGCTGCTGATACAATATACCGGATACAGCGGGGCATAGATTTCCTGCAGTTCTTTCGCCCGGCCGTGCCGATCCAAATCAATCTTTGAAAGACAGAGGATAATGTCTGCATCCTCATACTCTGCCATAACCAGAAAGCGATCCAGCACCTCCAGAACCGGCTTGGGACGCACCACGGAAGAGACGATAAGGAAGCGGTCCACATTGGCGCAGGGCGGCCGGACAAAAGCATTCTTCCTTTCATGAATCCGATCCACAATGCCTTCGCCGTCACCCTCATGGGTGACTTCCATGCTTACCATATCACCAACCAGGGGGGTGATGCCCTCCTGCTTGAAGATACCCCGTCCGCGGCATTTCCATATGCGCCCTTCCGCGGCCACATAGTAAAACCCGGAGATATGCTTGATAATCCGCCCCTGCATCAATTCATTTCACCTGTTTTGAAGTTGACGCTTCGCGAGAGAACCGTCTTGTTGTCAAAGAGGACCTTGACCCGTCCCTTGCCACGTCCGGTCAGTGTCACTGTCTCTGAGCCGTCGCTCTTTTTCCTTTGGGCATTGGAAATTATGTTCCTTGTTCCGTCTTCATCCGTCAGTGTAACCGTCAGATAGAAAACATCCGACTCCGCTTCATCGTAATCGATGTTCAGATCGATAGACTGCTCCTCATCCCCGCTGCTGACAGTGATGCTGACTGTTGATCCTTCATCCACCTTGGTACCGGAAGTCGGATCCTGCGCCATGACTTCACCCTTATCATAACGGCTGCTGTCCGCCTCGTCGGTTTTGCCCAGCTTCAGGCCGACAGCCTCCAGTGCCTTCTTTGCCTGGCTCTCCGTCTTGCCCAGGAGATCCGGCACCTCTACCTGTTTCTTGCCCTGGCCGTCACTGATGCTGAAATCCACCGCTGAGCCCGGGTCCACCTCGGTGCCCGGCTCGGGGCTCTGTTTAACAACTTCGCCCTTGGGTGCCGCGTCCGTCACTTCGTGCACTGTACCAACTGTAAAGCCCTTCTTTTTGAGCAGAGCTCTGGCCTCGCTCTCCGTCTTGCCTATCAGACGGGGAACGGTGCCTTCATCCTTCTTGCAGATGTTGACTACAACGGTCGAACCCTTCTGTGCTTTCGTCTGCGCCTCTGGATTCTGACTGGTAATCTCACCGTCATTATATTCCTCGCTGTACACTTCCTCGCCCCTGCGGATCTGCAGATGTGCACTGGAGAGTACACTCTTGGCCTGGCTGTAGGTCATGCCCCGCACATCCGGCACATTGACCTTATTGCCTATGACACCGGTTGCATAGCATATTCCCAGCACAATCAGCACTGCCGCCGCAATGATCAAAGCGATGATCCATGCCTTCCTGCGGCTGCTGCCGCGGCGTCTTTTTTCCTCAGCGCCGGCAGACACACGCCGCTGCTCCTCCTGCAGCGGCTGCTTTTGAAAATTGCTTCCCACAACGCGGCTGACCAGTTCCACATCATTGAGGGCATCGATCAGTTCACCGCAGTCCCGGAAGCGATTGGTCTGGTACTTTTGTGTCGCCTTCATAACGATCCGTTCCAGATTGGGCGGTATACCCGGCACACGCCTTGAAGGCGGCTCCATCGGCCGGTTGATATGCATCAGCGCAATCTGCACCGGACTGTCGCCGTCGAAAGGAACTGTCCCGGTCAGCATCTCATACATGACAACCCCAAGGGAATAGATGTCCGACTTTTCATCCACATAGCCGCCTCTGGCCTGTTCGGGAGAAAAGTAATGCACCGATCCCATGATGGATTCATTGGTGTTATCTGCGATGGTGGTCTCTCTGACCGCTTTGGCAATCCCGAAGTCGGTGATCTTGGCGATCCCATCCTCATTCATCAGAATGTTGTGCGGTTTGACGTCTCGGTGAATGATGCCGTTTTTGTGAGCAGCACTCAGCCCGTTGGCAATCTGCTTGGAAATATCAATGACACGGCGATAATCCATGGGCGCATCTTCTTTGATCACCTGCGCCAGTGTCTTTCCCTCCACCAGCTCCATGACAATATAGTTAATGTTGCCTTCCTGTCCCACGTCAAAAACATTTACGATATTGGGGTTGGAAAGCCTTGCGGCAGCATGCGACTCCCGCCTGAAGTTCTCAATAAACTTTGTATCCTGCGTGAATTCCGGCTTGAGGATCTTGACCGCCACGTTCCTGCTGAGCAGACGATCCTCTGCCTTGTATACCACCGCCATGCCACCGTCGCCGATCTTACGAATCAGCTCGTAACGGCCTGCAATCACCTTACTTGCCATTCTGATCTTCCTTCCCCTGATCCACCTTGATACAGACCGCTGTAATATTATCGCCGCCGCCCGCCTCACAGGCTGCCTGAATCAGCGCCTCTGCGAGATGCTGCATGGAATCACTTTCTTTGATGAGGGCAGTCATCGCATCTTCAGCGACCTCGTTATAGAGGCCGTCGCTGCAGAGAATGATCACATCCCCAGCCGCAAGACGCGTGCGATAGTAATCAGCCTCGGTGTCGGCATCAGCTCCGATGGCACGGGTAATGATGTGATTGTCTGTCTTGGCCTCTGCCTCATCCCTAGTGAGAACACCCATGCGAACCAGTCTGTTTACATAACTATGGTCTTCGGTAACTCTAAAGAGCGAACCGGCACGATAAATATAGGCCCGGCTGTCCCCTACATTGACGAAATAAGCATCCTGCCCCTCAACATAGGCAATGATCAGCGTACAAGCCATGCCATAGCGTGACGAATCCGCCTTCGCCATCTCCATGATACAACGGTTCACCGTGCCGATGCATCCGCGGAATAACACGCCCAGCGCATCTTCGTCTCCGGCCTCTCGGGGAGGATTCTCACGGAAGTAAGCAGCTGCAGCGTTGACCGCATTGCTGCTTGCAATCTCTCCTGCATTATTGCCGCCGACACCATCGGCAACAATATAGACCGACTGTTCCTCCATCACAAGACAGGCATCCTCATTTAATGCCCGTCTTGGGCCTTTGTCCGTCTTCCATCCCGACTGCAGCATATACTATACCAAGTCACTTTCTTTCTTCATTCTGCAGATAAAGAATCCATCCGTCCCATTGATCTGCGGCAGCAGCTGCTTCGTTTCATCCATGGTGAACGAAGTATTCCTCCGCAGGAAATCGCTGACCACGCGTTCATTTTCATACGGATCAATGGTACAGGTGCAGTACATCAATACCCCTCCGGGCTTCACATAAGCCGAAGCAGCGTTGAGAATCCGGCGCTGTTTTTCCGGAAGCATGCTGATCGAATTCGTCCTGGGCTTATATTTTATTTCCGGCTTTCTGCGGATAACACCAAGACCTGAGCAGGGAGCATCCACCAGAACCTTGTCCGCTTTGCCAATCAAGGAAGAATCAACACGGGTGGCATCCCATGTCCTGGTTTCGATATTGGATATCCCAAGACGTGCTGCTTCACGATTAATAATATCGACCTTGCGCTTGTAGATATCACTGGCAATAATTCTGCCCTGGTTATTCATACGCTCGCCCATAGCCAGCGTTTTGCCGCCTGGTGCCGCACAGACATCGATGACCGTGTCCCCCTTTTCGGGTGCCAGCATCTGCACCGCCACCTGCGATGCTTCATCCTGTATGGAAAAGAGACCGTCTTTGTACATCTGGCTCTCGATCAGGCCGCTGCCTGTCACATGCAGAGCATTGTGGCTGTACTTGCCTTCACTGACCTCGTAGCCGCGCTTTTTCAGACGTTCGATCAGGTCGGGCTTGACCACCTTCAGCCAATTGAGGCGAATGGTCATTTCCGGTGGCTTGTTGCAGGCATTCAGCAGATCTTCGACAAAATCCTCTTCGTAGCGCTCCAGCCAGAGGCGGATGATCCACGGCGCAAAGGAGTATTTGACGGATAGATAATAGACCAGATCTTCATCGCGATCCGGCAGCTTGATCTGCAGCTTCTTGTCAATATAACTGTGGAGCACCGCATTGATGAACCCCTGTCGGCCTCTGGCATAGCGTTTAGCGAGTTTGACGCTTTCATTCACCGCTGCATATTCGGGAACAGCATCCATCTGCGCCAGCTGATATACACCCATGCGCAGAATCGTTAAATCATTGATATACACCTTGGCCAGCTCCCCTGGAATCAGCTTGTCAATCACATAGTCGAGCAGGATCTTGTTCTCCAGAACGCCGTACACCAGTTTTCTTACAAATGCCTGGTTGTCAGGCTTATTGATAATGATCTGATGATTGAGCGCCAGATTGGAATAAGCCTTCTTTTTTTCGATATCCAGCAGCACAAGAAATGCCGTCTTTCGATTACTATCCATGGATATACCTCCTGTCCCTGTCAGCATCCTTTTATTTTATCCTAAAACTGTGCCATCTGCAATGCGATGCCCCAGCAGGAACGCCTTTGCAGAAAGCCGCTTTTTGCCCGGCGCCTGAACGACACTGGCACAGAGCAGACGCCCGCCTGCAGCGATGAAGATACCTTCCTCATCGGCACGCACTACCGTCCCCGGCGGCTGTTTGCAAGGTGTATCACAAGCTTTGGCTTCCCAGATCTTAAAGATACCGCCCTCAAAATAAGTATACGCACCCGGCCAGGGATTGAGGCCGCGTACCATATGTACAAGTTCTTCCGGCATCTTTGAAAAGTCCATCAGGCCGTCCCGCTTACTGAGCATAGGCGCATAGGTGGCCTCTTCTTCATTTTGTTTCTCTGGATGAATCGTGCCGTCGGCAAGATGCGGCAGCGTCTTCAGCAGCAGTGCCGCACCCCTTTGCGAAAGCACTTCGGAAAGCTGTGCCGCATTGCGCTCCCCGATTTCCACCTCTTCTTTGGCCAGCATATCACCGGCATCCAGGGCTTCCTCGATATACATAATCGTTACGCCGCTCACTCTGTCACCAGCAAGAATGGCCCGCTGGATCGGCGCTGCGCCGCGGTGCCTTGGCAATAACGATGCGTGCACATTGATGCATCCCAACCGTGGAATGCTGATCAGCTCGGCCGGAAGGATCATGCCATAAGCAACGACTACGATCACATCCGGGGCGTAGGCGCGAAGCTTTTCAAGCAGCGCATCACAGCCCTTGACCTTCTCCGGCTGCAGCACAGGTATGCCAAGATCAAGCGCCAGCGCTTTCACCGGCATGAACTCGATCTTCTTTCCCCTGCCCTTGGCTCGATCCGGCTGGGTGATCACGTATCCGATCTCATGACCGGCATCATGCAGCGCCTGCAGACTGGGCACTGCAAACGCGGGCGTCCCCATGAATACGATCTTCATGTGCGTGCCTCCCTCCTACTGTTCATCCTCTTGCGGATCATGGATGTCGGATGCCTTGTCAATATAGAGAATCCCGTCCAAATGATCAATTTCGTGGCACGCAACCACCGCAGCGAAACCTTCAAGATCATAGATGCGTTTGCTACCCGTCCGGTCCATGGCCTCCACCCGCACATGCTGCGGACGCTTGACGCATCCCACAAGACCCGGCACGGAGAGACATCCCTCATAACCTTCCTGCTCACCCTCGCAAGAAAGGATGACCGGATTGATGAATTCGAGAATATCTTCGGGCTTTTCCGGATCCGGCATGCAGACGCAGATCCTCTTGAGCATGCCAACCTGCGGTGCCGCAATACCCACGCCGCTGTCACTGATCATGGTTTCCTTCATATCATCCAGCAGGGTGATAATCTTCTCATCAACCGCATCAACCACCCTGCATTTCTTTCTGAGGATGGGATCGCCCTCCTTCACAACGTTTCTTAATGCCATTTAACTCCTCCCGAGACTATAGGGGTTGATGTCAACAACCACGCTGCAGTCCCTGCTACCTATTGCATCTGTCTTCAATTTCTTCAGTGCGCCCATGTAGTACTTGCGCATACCCTTCCTGCATTTTACCACCATATAGTATTTTACAATATCTTTTTCCGCAAAGATCTCCATTTTCTGATAATGCAGGATATAGGGCCGCTCGCTCTCGCCCATCAGCCTGCGCAGTCCACCCTCCCAAAGACGTGCGGTCTCCGCTGCAGCGCGCTCCTCTCTGGCCGTGAAGACCAGCTGGATCAAATCAGCATACGGTGGATAGACCAGGAGTCTTCTAACCTCGATCTCCTGACGAAAGAAAGCAGGATAATCCTGGTGAACCGCTGCTGCCACCGCATAGTGCTCAGGATGTCTGCTCTGGACGATGACCCGGCCCGCGACGCTGCCACGCCCGGCGCGGCCCGCCGCCTGGGTCACCAGCTGGAAGGTTCTTTCCGGCGACCGGTAATCGGGAATGTGCAGGCTCACATCGGCGGATACCACGCCAACCAGTCCCACATTGGGAAAATCCAGCCCCTTGGCCACTACCTGCGTACCGGCCAGAATTCTCGTTCGGCCGGCTGCAAAGTCATCCAGAATCCTGGTCAATGCACCCTTCCTGCGCATCGTATCCATATCCAGTCTGGCTACCGGATACTCTTCAAAGAGACGCTGGGCTGTCTCAGCCACCTTCTCGGTGCCGCTGCCGGAAAACTGCAGCGGATGCGCGCCGCAGGACGGACACTGCGCCGGCACGTCAAAGCTGCGGCCGCAGTAATGGCAGGAGCATTTACCCGTGCTCTTGTGGTAAGTCAGGGAAATCCCGCAGGTGGGACAGGTGATGACCTCTCCGCAGGAGGGACAGGTAATATAAGTATAGTAGCCGCGCCGATTCATCAGGAGAATCACCTGTCGTCCTTCTTCAAGCTGACGCCGCATCTCCGCGACCAATCGCTCGCTGAAAACAGAGGTGTTTCCCCGCGCTAGTTCCTTTCCCATGTCGACCACTTCCACCTCGGGAAGCGGCATCTCGTTATAGCGCTTCTTCATGGTCAGCCGCGTAAAGATTCCCCATTCACTGCGCTGGTAGGTCGCTACAGAAGGCGTGGCACTGCCGCAGAGAACGCTGCCGTCGAAAGCACCGGCGCGCTTGATCGCCACCTCGCAGGTGTCGTACTTAGGTGTCATGTCGGATTTATAGGTCGCTTCATGTTCTTCATCCAAAATGATGAGCCCGATATCAGAAAGCGGTGCGAAAACCGCCGATCGAGCGCCGATGACGATCCTGACCTCACCGCCACGAATCCGCTGCCAGGTATCGTAGCGCTGGCCGGGCGAGAGACTGCTGTGCAGGACAGCCATCTTCGTCTCACCAAATCTGGCAGCAAACCGCTCTACAATTTGTTTGGTCAGCGAAATTTCAGGCACCAGCATGATCGCCGTCCTGCCCTCTTGCAGACAGCGTGCAATCAGCCTCATATAGACCTCCGTCTTGCCGCTGCCGGTGACTCCGTGCAGCAGAAAAAGGCGCTTGCCCTGACGCTGTTTTGACGCCATCTCAGAAAGCACCTGCTGCTGCTCCGCTGTCAGCGCCGGCAGGGCCGTTTCCCGCTCAATCCCGTCCGGAACCGGCTGCTTCCTTGCACGCTTGGGCGAATCGCCCGCCGGCGTAAATAAATGAACCGCATCGATCAATCGACACAGATACCGGCGCTGCATCCACTGACAGGTGCGGATCATTTCCTCAGTGAGACAGACCGAAGGGTCTGTCTCACTGACATACTTCAAATTTTTGAATTCCTTTTGCAGCTTCGTATGTACCGCAAAGACATAAGCCGCTCTCAGTTTCCTGCCCTTGGCAAACTGGACGAATACCTTCTGACCGATGCAGATTTCATCATCGAAGCAGCCGTAGGTATACAGTTGATCTGTGTGATTGCTTTTGTTATCAATAACAAGGTCTACGTATTTCAAGCCTTCACCTACAGCAGGAAGATATCATGCTCTGCGCATGCCTTGACCATATCCTCGGGCCAAACCGAAACCTGCACCTCTCCGATATGTGCCTTGCGCAGGAAATACATACACAGCCGGCTCTGTCCGATGCCACCGCCTATTGTATAAGGAAGTCTGCCTTCGATAACAGCCTTGTGGAAAGGAAGCTCGGCCCGTTCCATGACGCCTTCCTCTTCAAGCTGGGAAAGCATGGATTTTTCATCTACCCGGATACCCATCGAAGAGATCTCGAAAGCCTGTCCGAGCACATCATCGTAAAGCAGAATGTCGCCGTTGAGCTTCCAGTCATCATAATCAGGCGCACGTCCATCATGTTTTTCTCCGGATTTGAGCTTGGCGCCGATCTGCTTGATGAAGACAGCACGCTTCTCCTCAGTGATCTTGTTTTCTCTCTCTTTGGGCGAAAGATCCGGATACCGGTCTTCCAGCTCCTGGCTCGTAATGAAGAAGATCTCATTGGGCAGCTCGGTTCGAATCTCCGGATAGTGACGGTTGACGAAATCACCCAGATTTTTCAATGCGTTGTAGAGCTTGACCACCACCTCTTCGAGGTACTCTTC
>OMZN01000031.1 GCA_900315555.1 uncultured Eubacteriales bacterium | reverse complement strand
CGCAAAAAGCTCGCTCTTTTCCAGCTACATCCTGACCGGCAAGGGCGTCCGGTTCTATTTCTCCGCCGGCACAGCGGCTGATGCCTCTGCCGGCGTGCTCCATGCCGATCTGAGCTACAAGCAGCTTGCGGGCGTTCTGCGCAAGGATCTCGGCAAGCGGGTCATCGACCCGGCCAAGCCCATGGTGGCCATCACCTACGACGACGGCCCCAGTGAAAAATACACGGCCCCGATCCTGGATGTCTACGAGAAGTACGGCCAGGTGGCGACGTTCTTTGAACTCGGCATCAACATCAAAAATGTGCCGCATTCGGACAAGCTTCTGCGGCGTGAGCTGGCGCTGGGCTGCGAGGTGGGAACGCATTCCTTTGCGCACAAGAACCTGAGCACCCTGTCCGGCAAACAGCTGCGCGCCGACGCCGCCAAGGCAAAGAAAGCGATTCGGGATGCCTGCGGTGAAGACCCCACCATTTTCCGCGCGCCCTACGGCATCAGCAGCAAGGCCATCGTCAAGGCCTACAAGCTGTCCGAGGTCAACTGGTCCGTGGACTCGCTGGACTGGAAGCTGCGGAACACCCAGCGGATCTATCAGCGCATCCGCCAGACAAAGAACTTTGACGGACAGATCGTCCTGATGCACAGCATCTACGGCACCTCCGCAAAGGCCACTGCCAAGCTCGTCCCCTATCTAGTGAAGAAGGGCTACCAGCTGGTCACCGTCCACGAGCTCCTCAAGTACAAATACCACGAAGACACCAACGACGTCAAAAACTACGGCTACCGCTTTATCCGCCAGCGGTAGCTGCCGGAACGGTGCATAATGTACCCCCCTAAAGCTATTTAAGGAAGTGTAGCCATGATTCAGTTAAGAAAAAATATTAAAAATTTAATCATAATAGCTATCGTCATGCCTCTTGTATTGGTTGGTATTGTTATTTGGCGTTACGGAACAGCGCATTTGGATTCTGTTTTATCTGCATATATCATTACCGTAGGAACTGTGATCGGAGCAAGCCGTAAGATATATAAAGTACTGCAATCCATCACATCCGATCAAGAGAGCTTATCAGAGGATAACCGTATCGTAGATAGAAAGCAGAAAAACGCATAACGCATACCGAAATCCGAGTGCGCATATTTGGGTCGGTGCGCCGAGGGGAGGCTGTGCGTCCGTGAAGCGGATGATACAGCCTTCTCTTTTTGATATTTTAACCCACAGAATCATTACTTCGAGAATCGTATACATCCTTGACAAATAATCTTAATATAGACATGTCTATATTTCTCACTATACCATTTCTCATGTTAATCTTTTTCATTCGAAAAGCAGGTTAACACATCTTCAATCTTGATAACGCGTTACGCGCGTTAAAATGCGATGAAGGAGGTATAGTTATACTGCCAAAGAAAGAGACCTTAACTATTGAATTTAAGAGTGACAAACATAAATTATCAAATGCAGATATTTTTGATGCAGTAGTTGCTTTCGCTAATACTGTATCTCCATCTTGCGCATGATAGTTTCTATCGGAAGGCTATATCCATCATAGATTGCATCAAGTTCGATGATATCGACCGCGACTCCGACGTCCATCTTTATTCTGGGTCCAATATCATCTGGAATTCTGTTTTCCGTTCTTTTCCGTCTGATCGGACATAAATGTTCCTTTCCTGTCTTTAAGGCGCTGTTTTATTTCTCCTTCCGATATCTTCCAGACAAATACAACACGCCAAGGGTAAAACCTGCACTGATAAGAAATACTGTCGAATGTACCAGCAGATTTCCTTCATCCCCGCTTGAAAGCCGTAACAGACCATCAACGAGTGCGCCAATTATGATACTAAGTATGATATTCATTTTATTCATCTCGCAGCTCTTCCTTTCTCTGACATGATACAATCTGAAAACCGCAAATGCAGCAGACCATTTTCCCAACTATCGGGAAAGTGCCTGCCCCTGCGTAATTTCTTTATAGCAGAAGCAATCCTTCGTGTGAGAATTGATCACACCGACTGCCTGAAGATAGGAAAACAGGCTGACCGAGCCGGCGTACTTCATTCCGCGTTTCTTCAGATCGTAGGACATCCGGTCGCTGTATACATCGGTCGTAACTCCCGGCTCCTCATAAATGGTTTTCCCGTCCGTGAGGTGCCATACATAGGAATCGAAGGAGCCGAACTCCGGCAGGATCTGGTCGCGGATAATCCGGGAATTGATGATGCTTCCCCTGATTTTCCGCTCTGAACGGATAATTCCCTTATCCTGCATCAGAGAATTGATTTTCTCTTCACCATAGTCCGCGACCTTCATCAGGTCGAAATGATCATAGGCTTTTCTGAAATTCTCCCGCTTATGCAGAAGGGTCCTCCATGAAAGGCCGGCCTGAAAAAGCTCGATGACGAACATCTCATAGAGCTGCCGCTCATCGTGGCAGGGTCTTCCCCACTCTTCATCGTGATATTTCAGATAGAGCGGATCTTTCTGATAGTCTCCCAGGCAGCGGATAATGGTATCTGTTATCTTCTGCTTATTCATCGTAACCCCCCTATGCGTCAATTCATTTCGTTTATCTTACCACATCGTGACCTTCTGTGACCAGCCGCCCGCCTTCCCTGATGCTCGATCCATGACGAAAAGCTCTTCGTTATGCAGATTATTCAATTTGTAAATTTAATTCCATAATATCGAAGCCGTGGTATTGATATTGGGAATCCCTCATGATATCACTATAAGCACAAATGAAGGAGGTGATTGACGTTGAAGGAAGAGATGTACCATCTTACATCATTTCAGATTCTATATAACATCATTCAGAAGAAATGTCAGGCCGCGCAGAAGGTATTAATCCAGGTGGAGAAAGAATTCCTTGCCCCACTGACTGATGCAGACAAAAACGATATGTATCGGATATTTACAAAACTGTTAAATGCCAATCAGTAATAAATGCCCGTTAAAGGTGTCCAGCCGCTTCTGGGATACTGCGTCGGTGCAGAGGATGGCAGGCGCTATCAGAGCCTTTTAAAATTCTCTCTGATTTTTGCATTCCTCTTTCTCCCCTGCTTCCGTGACTTCTTCCCCCTTGTATTTCATTTATTCGACTTCTCTCTGTCAGAAGAAGACATGAAAGCAATTGAGGCACTGGACGGCGGCGAAAGCCTCTTCTTCTCCCATTACGATCCGAAGATTGTTGAGTGGTTCATGTCCATGGTATAAATTGGTGAAATACACGCAGTGAGAACCAAAAGGCAGGGCGTTCATCTTTGTATAATCGATTGTTCGCAATTAAAAACAGCTTGCATATGCTTCCTTCTCTCGTGTATAATAAACACACTAATTGAATTTCATACTGGTTCTATTGGAAACGCACACTCCCCGTAGTGATAACGAACAACACAGTCATCACGAAGGGGGTTTTTTTATGCCAGAAAATAAGCTGGAAAATGTTGTATTTACTGTACTCATGACCTTTGTTATGGTCTATGCGATGATCTGTTACAACATCGCGCTGAACATCGGAGGACTGAATAACGGTGTCTTTGCAATGGCTTTTGAAAAAGAACTGTTCATCATGTGGCCGCTCGCGATTGTCCTGGAAATGTTTGTGTTTGAACGCCCGATTATGTTTCTTACCCGCCGGCTGGTAACTGAAAATATGCCGGTGCTCTGGATTATTCTGATCCGCAGTGCGCTTACCGTCTGCCTGATGTGCCCTTCGATGAGCTTTGCCGCATCGCTGCTCTTCAAAGATTTTCATACTGCAGGTTTGATCAGCACCTGGCTGCAGACCGCAGCGATGAATTTCCCAATGGCACTTGCCTGGCAGATCTTTTTCGCAGGTCCTCTGGTCAGGCTGATTTTCCGTCTGATTTTCCGCAGAGGATCAGAAGAGGCCGATGAGCCATCCAGGTCTGCTGAAGCAGCATAAACCATTTCAGCCGAATATCCACATGAATAAACAAAAAACAGCCGCAGGAAATGCCAGGTCATATTCCTGCGGCTGTTTTTATGCTGTATGCGTCTCAAGCAGCTGATATCCGCTGCCCGGCATATCGCAGACAGGGCATCTGTTCGGCAAGTGGAGACAGCGGTTTTTCATAAAACTCTGCGTATAACTGTTTCAGTTCCGGATTTTCATGGCTCTTCCGAAGCTTCATCTCAGAATTCCTTCTGTAAAGGCTGTCAATTCTGGATTCCACCATATTTTTCCGCTCTCCGGTCTCTGCCTTCGGCTGTCCACCGCCTCCGATACATCCGCCCGGACATGTCATGACCTCGATGAAATGGTACTGCTTTCCGGATTCTTTCGCCATTTCCAGGAACTTGTGGACGTTCGACGTACCATAAATCACAGCCAGATTCAGAGTGAGCCCGCCGACTTCCAGCGACGCCTCACGGATTTCCTGCATTCCGCGAACTGGCTCCAGCGTATAAAGCTGTTCTGGTGCCGGCTCATGCGCTGTTACAGCATGAAGGTGCCGGCGGCGCGCAGCAGCCATCTGCCGGCCGCTGCCGGGCCGCCAGGCGATGCCCTCAGAAAAGCTTTTTATCATCTGCCCTTACCTATATCCCGCAGATACTGCGCCCGCAGGCGTTCCGCGGCCTGCCTGTCCGGGAAGCGATAGTCCCCCAGCGACCGCACCGGCATGATGCCCATCAGCGCATTGGTGACAAACATGCCGGTGAAATGCTGCAGGTCATCCGCTCTCACCACCTGTTCCCGGCATACCGGATAGGCGCCGCCGCAGGCATCCGCTGTGCGGTTTTTCCTTGCCGCAAGCAGATAACGCCGGACCGTGCCCGGCAGGAGCCCGCACCGCACAGGCGGCGTGACAACCTGATCGCCCCGTGTAAAGAATACATTGCTCACGGAGCCTTCGCAGATCTCACCCCTGGTATTTATAAACACCGCCTCGTCATATCCCATCCTGCACGCCCGGCGGTGTACCAGGTGATTGTCGCCGCCGTTCAGGGTCTTATAGTATGTGAACGGCGAGGTTTCATTCCGCAGAACCGGACTGAAGCACAGCCGGAGGCCTTCCCGGTACTGACGCTCGGTGTAGGGATTCTCCCGCGTTGTGAACAGCAGGTTCTCCGCTGTTACGGTGAGTTTCAGCACGCCATGTTCGCGCACCGGACCGTCCGTAAGCCCTGCCAGAAAATCATCAATCACATCTGAGAGCCAGGCTTCCATTCCCTCCTCCCGGCCGCTGCGATTCTCCCGCCGCGCCCGCCAGATCCTGTTGTCTATCTGCAGATCCCGCAGCCCTTCCGCCAGCCTCTGCACATGCAGATCCTGCAGCATCGCCTGCCCATGACGGACTGCCATGGTTTCAAACAAGCCGATGCCAAAGAAGAAACCCTCATCGGCCTTTATGCCATTCTCTTTCATACCATGCCTCTTTCTCTCTCTGCGCTGCCCGGCGCTTTCCCCGGGAGATCAATGCGTAGACGTTCTCCCGCATCCATTCGTGCAGGCTTTCTTTCCATCGCTGCCCGATACCTTCCCCGGGTGACCCGTGCTCACGCTTTCTTCTGTCCCTGCGTCCTGCTGATCGCCTCCATCAGCGCGGCAGCTTTCTGCTCTGTCTCCTCATACTCAAAGGCCGGGTCCGAATCCACGGTGATCCCGCCGCCGGCGCCGATGCTTACCCGGCCGTCCTGCAGGACCGCCGTTCTGATGACGATAGCAAAGTCGCAGTCTCCGTCCAGTCCCAGATAGCCGATGGTTCCCGTATAGAGGCCTCTGACGCTGTGCTCCTCTGCATCGATGATCTCCATCGCACGATATTTCGGCGCCCCCGTGATCGATCCTCCCGGGAAGGCCGCTTTGAGCAGATCCACCGCCCCGCAGGCGGGCTGCAGTCTGCCGGTCACATCGGAGACAAGATGATGCACCGTCGCAAAGCTTTCGATATAGTACATGCGCGGCACCCTGACAGTTCCCGGCACACAGACCCGGTTCAGGTCATTTCGTTCCAGATCCACCACCATCATCAGCTCGCTTTTGTCTTTTTCCGACGCTGCAAGCGCCTGCCGCAGCCGCTGATCCTCCTGCGGCGTTCGGCCCCTTCGCCTGGTGCCCTTGATCGGACTGGTCTCTGCGATGCCTCCTCTGACCTGCAGGAAGCGCTCCGGCGAAGCGCATACGATCTGCGCCGCGCCGCAGGACAGAAAGGCGCCGAAAGGGGAGGGATTATGCTCCCGCAGATACCGAAAGAGCCGGTAGGGATCGCCGTTGTACGGCGCTGTGATTCTCCGGGTCATGTTCATGACATACATATCACCCGCCCGCATATACTCTCTCAGGCGTTCGATGGTGCGTTCGTAGTCCTCCCTGCCGTAATCGGACGAAAAAGCGGCTGCCTCGTCCCTTGTCCCCGCGCCGGCCGCCTGCGCCTTGCTCTGCGCAGGATCTTCCGCCGTGCAGGAAGCTGCCGTTTCTTCCGCCCATCTTCGGACCTTCTCCCGATACGCAGAGAGATCGGCCAGTCTTTCCCCCGTGCAGAGCCAAAGCTGCTTCTCCAGCAGATCCTCGATCAGATAAAGATCATAAAAGATAAACTGCCCGTCGGGCAGACCGCGGCCGGCTTTTCCTTCCGCATGCCGGCTGGCGATGCCCATCCCCTTTCTCCCGAAATCATACGAGAGCCATCCGATGGCGCCGGCGGTCATAACCGGCCCGCCCGCCGCACGCTCCTCCCGGTTTTTCTCCAGGTAGTCCTTCATAAAGCCCAGAAGATCGCCCCGCCGCTTCGCACCGTTCACCAGCAGCGTCCCGTCCCGTTCCTCCGCCCGCAGATACGGGTAAAGCCCGAGGATCGAATACCGCCCGTTTTGACCGTGCAGCGAGGAATCCAGGAACGCCCACTCTGCTCCGCCGAGGTTCTTTCCAGGATCCTTTCCAAACTCCTTTCCCGGGCCTTCCCGCCAGATGACCTCCGCCGCGTGCGCCAGCGACAGCGGAGCGCCCTTCCACACTTCGATACGTGTTCGTCCCATCTCATGCTCCTTCCTGCCGCGGCATCCCTGCAGCAGCCGCAGCCTGCTGCGCCCGCCGGCGGCTTTGGCAGATCCGCAGGAAATTCCCCAGCAGCGCATGCCCATAGGCCGTGCACACCGCCTCCGGATGAAACTGCACGCCGTAAACCGGCCGGTACCTGTGATGCATCGCCATAATCGTTCCCTCGGCATCGACGGCATCCACCAAAAGATCTGCGGGCAGATGCTCTCCGGCCACCACCAGCGAATGATAGCGGGTGACCGGAAATTCCCGCGGCAGCCCTTCAAACAGCGCCGTTCCCTGGTTGTACGCCGGCAGAACCTTCCCGTGCATCGGCGCCCGGCCCCGCCGGATCTCTGCGCCATAGGCAAATCCGATGAGCTGATGGCCCAGGCATACGCCCAGGATGGGCACCGTATCCTCAAACGCCCGGATGATGGGCAGCGAAGGATCCCCGGCGGAAGGCGCCTTCGGGCCCGGCGAAAGGACGATGCCCTGCAGATCACGAATTCCCTGAAGGCGCGCCGGCGTGGCCTGATCACGGCGGATCACAGTCACTTCCCCGCCGAGCTCCCGAAAGTAACTTACCAGATTGTACGTATAGGAATCAAAGTTATCAATCATCGCAAGCATGTTCTTCTCCTTCTCTTCTTCTCCTTCGCACCGCTTCTCTGTCTCTGCTTCCTGTCTTTTCGTTCGAAGCGGCCCGTAAGCCCGGCGGGCGGCAGGAAGAATGCCATCCGAAGATAAAAAAATCCGGAACAAAGGGGCAGAACAATAATCTGTTCTGCATCCTCTGTTCCGGCAGTATTCTGAAATCCTGCTTGGGTCTCAGGCACACCGTACGGTATCTGCTTTTTCTGTTCTCCGGCTATGCCGTCTGGCTCGATTTTAGCACACCGCAAGGGAATCGCCAAGGCGTTTTTTGCGGCTGGCTTATCGCAGCTCGTCTGCCTTCTCAGTGCAGGGGTCCGTTTAATTCCAAAAGGATCGCGAAAGCATCGAAGAAATCTTCTCCCGGCCCTCTGTTCCATTCGCCGTCAGCATACCAGAGCCACTCTCTGTTCCCCTTTGCATAATCACTCAGTTTATACAGCGCGGTATCTGAAGAAAACACCCTCTTTACTGCTTGTCCGGTAAAGAGGGTGTAATGAGCTCTTTCAGTGTTTTCGTTCAGACCGCACGTCCTCTCAGCTTACGAAAGCATCGTAGATGGCCTCAATGGCCGTGTTGAAGTCCTTGTTCTCCACGCCGACGATGATGTTCATCTCGCTGGAACCCTGGTCGATCATGCGAATGTTGATGTCCTTCTTCGCAAGCGCCGTCAGCAGCTTGGCTGCCACGCCTGCCTGCATGGACATGCCGCATCCTACGGTGGCGATCAGGGCGATATCGTCATGAATCTCCACGCTGTCCGGATGCAGCTGCGCCTCGATGGCAGCCGTTATCTCTTCCGACCTGTTTTCGATATACCTGGTGGCTGCCACCACAGAAACGGTATCCACACCGCTGGGAATATGCTCGATGGGGATGTCAAGATCCTCAAAGATGCCCGCCAGCCTGCGGATGAAGCCGCGCTCGGTGCTCATCTGATTCTTGTAGATGGCCACGACCGTAAAGTCCTTGCTGCCTGCGATGCCCTTGATGACATCGCCGCCCGACTCCGGCTCCGCCGTGATAATCGTTCCCGGATCCTCCGGCCTGTTGGTGTTCCGAATGTTGATCGGAATGGAGCTGGCACGCACCGGATAGATGGCATCCTCATGCAGCACACTGGCACCCATGTAGGAGAGCTCCCGCAGTTCCATATAGGAGATGCTGCTGATCGGCTTGGGATCCTTGACAATCCGGGGATCGGCCATCAGGAAGCCGGACACATCGGTCCAGTTCTCATACACGTCGGCATTGACCGCCCGGGCCACAAGGGCACCGGTGATATCGGATCCCCCGCGGGAAAAGGTCTTGACAAGGCCGTCCGCCTTCTTGCCGTAGAAGCCGGGAATGACGGCATGGTCGTGCGCCTTCAGCATCTCGGCGATGGCCTGGTTGGTGTCCTCCGCTTTCAACTTGCCCCGCTGGTCGAAGATGACTATGTCCGCAGAATCCACGAAATCATAGCCCATATAGTCGGCAATCAATTTGGCATTGAGATACTCTCCCCGGCTGGCAATGTAGTCGATAGAGGCATCATTCTTCATGTTCTCCAGAATCTCGTCGAAATCCTTCGAAAGATCCACCGTCACACCCAGGTTGTGTGCCACGGCACTGAACCGGTCGACAATGACCTGCCACAGCTGTTCATAGGGGAGGTCATACTCCAAGTGCGTCTTGACCGAATAGAGCAGATCCGTCACTTTGCTGTCCTTGTCAAAGCGCTTGCCGGGGGCCGAGACCACCACGTAGCGGATGGCCTCGTCGGCATCGATGATGTGCCTGATCTTTTCAATCTGGATCGCATCGGCGACGGAAGAGCCGCCGAACTTTGCAACCTTCAGCGTCATTTAGAGCACCTCTTTTTTCAGTGCATCCACCTTGTCTGTGTGCTCCCAGGGCACATCGATATCGGTTCTGCCGAAGTGACCGTAAGCCGCCACCTGACGATAGATCGGTCTGCGCAGATCCAGATCCTTGATGATGGCAGCCGGACGCAGGTCGAAGACCTTGTTGACCGCCTCGGAGAGGACCTCATCACTGACCTTGCCGGTGCCAAAGGTATCTACCAGAATGGAAACCGGACGCGCCACGCCGATCGCATACGCCAGCTGCACTTCACACTTGTCGGCCAGATCCGCCGCCACCACATTCTTGGCAACCCATCTCGCTGCATAGGTGGCCGATCTGTCGACCTTCGTGGGATCCTTGCCGGAGAAGGCGCCGCCGCCATGTCTGGCATAGCCGCCGTAGGTGTCAACGATAATCTTTCTGCCGGTCAGGCCGGAGTCACCGTGCGGGCCGCCGATGACAAAGCGGCCGGTCGGGTTTACCAGATACTTGGTCGCATCATCGATCAGTTCGGCCGGCACGATAGGATCGATGACGTACTGCTTCAGATCGGTGCGGATCTGCTCCAGAGAAACATCCGGATCGTGCTGGGTGGAGATCAGGATCGTATCCACACGCACAACCTTGTCATCATCGTATTCGATGGTCACCTGAGTCTTGCCGTCCGGACGCAGATAGGTCAGCGTGCCGTCCTTGCGCACCTTGCTCAGCTGAATCGCCAGCTTGTGCGCCAGTGCGATCGGCATAGGCATCAGCTCCGGCGTCTCTTTGCAGGCATAGCCGAACATGATACCCTGGTCGCCGGCGCCGATGGCTTCCAGCTCGTCGTCCATTTCTCCCTCTTTGTGCTCCAGCGCATCGTCGACGCCCATGGCAATGTCGGCCGACTGCTCGTCAATCGAGGTGAGCACAGCACAGGTGTTGCCGTCATAGCCGTAGTCGGCATTGTCATAGCCGATATCGCAGATCACTTCTCTGGCAATCTTGGGAATGTCCACGTAAGCAGAGGTGGTCACCTCGCCCATGACCATGGCATAGCCGGTGTTCACAGTCGTCTCCGCCGCCACTCTGCCGCTGGGATCCTCTGCCAGGATCGCATCGACGATGGCATCAGAAATCTGGTCGCATACCTTGTCCGGATGTCCTTCTGTCACGGACTCCGATGAGAATAATCTTTTCATGGTTACCTCCCTGTATCCTTTCGGTAAAAACCCTCTGTAAAAAAAACCTCTTCACAAAGAAGAGGCAAGCGTTCCATCAACCTCATCTTTCAGCTCGCTCGAGCTGTAGGAATTGGCACCTTCGCATCCCGCCGGGAAGCGTTCCGCAAGGTTGCCGGGCTTCACAGGGCCTGTCCCTCCGCCGCTCTTCATAAGGTATCTCATTAAACTGATATCGATTATAGTCACCCCACCATGTAAAGTCAATAGCGCTTTCCCTCGAAATCCGCCGCAGAACGGCCGCTTTTTTACAGATACGACAAATTGTCAAAAACAAAAAGCAGGAAGCGGACTCCTGTGAGCCCGCTTCCCTTAGAGAACGTAGTATAGATGCTAACTTATTTACGGTTCAGCCTATTTGTATTCGTGAATCACGGATTCTGCGGAGATCGTCTCCAGCTTCTCTGTCCAGGTCTTGCCCTCAACGATGTTGATATCGTAGGTGATGCCCAGTTCCCTGGCCCATTCCAGATACTGGTTGACCTGCTCATCGTTCAGCTCGTCGGAGGAGATCAGGCCTTTCTGGGTCATCTTGTCGTTGACGAACAGCTTGGTGAAGAGGAAGGCACCCTGTCCGGTCAGGTACATCTCTGCGGACATCTTGGCCAGCTTGTATGACTCTACCAGGCCCGGCGCCGTCACGTGCAGGTCGACCATCACGTCCTTGCCGTCCTTCTTGCCGTAAGCCTCAACTACGAAAGCACCGCCGTCGGAGACCAGTCCTTCATCGATGATGGCCTTGATCTCATCAGGATCCTTGGGAGCTGCCGGCACATGCGCACGGATGACTTCGTGCGGAATGACCTTGCGGCCGTTGATTTCCTCTTCCTCATAGGAAAGCAGGCCGGCTCTGGAAAGGGGCTCTGCGAATTCGATGCCTACGCCGCCGTATTTGAAGTAAGCGTTCTTGGCGCCCTTGAAGTACTTATCGCTGTGGAATCCCACGTAAGCAGGCTCATCATGGGAATGCTCGACCATGCGAACCGGCTGGTTGTCGGTTTCCGGCCATGCTCTGTAGATGGGGCTGCTGAAAGCCGGCGTCCGTACATGCTTGCCGTCCTCAAAGGCCATAGCGTCTTCCGACATATCGGCCAGCGCCACATCCGGCGACCACCAGTAAGGAAGGAAGCGCTTGGCTTCTACGCCTTCGTATACCATCATGTTGATGGTGTCGCAGGAATCCAGCTCCTGCACCGCACGGCGCGCCATGACACACATGACGCCGGGGGCCGAACCGGTACCGATGATGGCCGTTGCGCCCTTGGCGGCAAATTCCTTGCCGATGTTGTTATACATATAGTTCACGCCGGAGATCCAGCTGTTGTATTCATCACCGTCATCGACGAGTCCTTCGCAGGCTGAAAGATCCTGATAGCAGATGCCCATTTCCTTGGCAGCCATCAGAACATTGGTCAGCAGATGCAGCGGCATGACACCTATCACCATTTCGCAGCCTTCCGCCGCCTTCTTGATGTTCTCGACGCTGGAAGCGTCCACCTGCTTGGGTGTGCCCTTCTTCATCAGCTTGCATACAGCCTCCGCCGCCTTCAGGTCATAGTCAGCGCAGACAACTTCCTCGATGTTGGGCTCCTGATCCAGCTTTCTGCAGATGGTCGATCCCTGTGCTCCACAGCCGCATACCATTACTTTCTTCATGATGTACCTCCTTTAATTGCTCGCCGAATCCTGCGGTCAGTGATTCGGGCAGGCCGTCAATTAAAAACAGAGAGACATGCTCAGCTGCCTCTCTGTCTGTTTGCCTGTTGGTTATCGCCTCGTTGGCGCCGCCTTGTGCGGTCTTTCCAGAGTTCCGTCCCACAGCCTTCCTTTTGCCTGACAGTTAGGCCGCCGGGCTGCTGACCCGGGGGCGTTCCGCTTCGGCCTCCCTGCCTCAAGGGACGTCTCGGACTGCGATCATTCGGTGTCTCTCTTCAGTTGTCACCTCAATCTTACCATAACGCCGTTGATTTGCAATGCGAAATTTTCTATTTTTCAGACAACTTTGCTAACCAATATGCTTACTTTTGCTGCCCGCTTTTGCCTGCGTGCTATTGTGCGCTGCCTGCAGCAAAGTCCGGCGCCGCAGCCGTAGCGATGACAGCGCCGCAAGGCGCCGCCCCGCTGAGCACAGCACCTTAGTAGGAAGTGCGTTTGGCAATCACATCGGTGCCCATGTATTTGCGCAGTACTTCAGGAACCTTGACCGTGCCGTCTGCCTGCTGGCAGTTCTCCAGAATGGCCGCCACGGTTCTGCCCACAGCCAGACCACTGCCGTTCAGGGTGTGAACGAAGCGCGGCTTGTCTTTTCCCTCCCGGAAGCGAATGCCGGCACGCCGTGCCTGGTAGTCTTCAAAGTTGCTGCAGGAGGAGATTTCCACATAGCGGCCGTAGCTCGGCATCCAGACCTCAATGTCGCAGGTCTTGGCCGAGGAGAATCCCAGGTCGCCGGTCGAAAGCGTCACCACGCGGTAGGGGATCTCCAGCAGCTGCAGGATCTCCTCGGCGTTGCCGATCAGCTTGTCCAGCTCCTCATAGGAAGTGTCCGGATGAACGAACTTGACCATCTCGACCTTCTGGAACTGGTGCTGGCGAATCAGTCCGCGCGTATCTCTGCCGGCGCTGCCGGCTTCCTTGCGGAAGCAGGGCGTATAGGCGGTGTAATAGATGGGGAGCGCCTCGGCGGGAATGATCTCCTTGTCCAGCAGGTTGGTCACCGGTACTTCCGCCGTGGGGATCAGGAAGAAGTCCTTGGCCGGCACGTGGAACATGTCATCCTCGAATTTGGGGAGCTGGCCGGTTCCCGTCATGGCATCTCTGTTGGCCATGAAGGGCGGCAGGATCTCGGTATAGCCCTGCTTCTCCGTGTGCAGATCCAGCATGAAGTTGATGCAGGCGCGCTCCAGTCTGGCGCCCAGTCCCTTGTAGACGGTAAAGCGGGTGCCGGCGATCTTGGCGGCACGCTCAAAGTCCAGGATATCCAGGTCTTCGCCGATATCCCAGTGGGCCTTGGGTTCGAAATCGAACTGCGTCGGTTCGCCGAAGCGGCGCATCTCCACATTGTCGCTGTCGTCTTTTCCCACCGGCACATCTGGCGCCGGGGTGTTGGGGACGTTGAGGATGGCATCGCGGAGCTCTTCCTCGATCTTGGCCACCTGGGCATCCATTTCCTTGATCTCGCCCGAAAGCGCCTTCATTTCGGCCATGATGCCGCTGGCATCCTTGCCTTCCTTCTTCAGCTTCGGGATCTGCTTGCTCGTTACGCTCTGCTGATTTTTCTTGGCTTCCACCACCTTCAGCAGGTCTCTTCTCTTCTGATCCAGATCACGGACATTATCAATGCCGAAATCACCCTTCTGTCTGGACTCGACGGCCTTCTTCACACCTTCAAAGTCCTCTCTGATTCTCTTTATATCCAGCACGCTCTCATCACTCCTCGTT
>OMZN01000096.1 GCA_900315555.1 uncultured Eubacteriales bacterium | reverse complement strand
TGGTCAAAACGGAAAGGCGTTTTACCATAGTGTAACACATCTCTTGACAGTTAAGAAGAAAGCAGAGCAAAAGGCCGCATTGCTTGTGTTGAACTGCCTTCCCGATTGTGCTAGAATAAATCGTTAAGCAAGAACGAAAGAGAGAATATCATGACGGAGAAGCAAAAGATCATTAATATCGCGGTGATCGCCCATGTTGATGCCGGCAAATCGACGCTGGTGGATGCCTTCCTCAGCCAGAGCGGTGTCTTTCGCGAGAATGAGCAGGTCGTGGAATGCATCATGGACAGCGATGCGATCGAGCGGGAGCGGGGTATCACCATCTATTCCAAGAACTGCTCGGTGATGCACGGCGACACCAAGATCAACATCGTCGACACGCCGGGTCACGCGGACTTCAGTTCCGAAGTGGAGCGCATTATCAAGACCGTGGATACGGTTATTCTGCTGGTGGACAGCAGCGAGGGGCCGATGCCCCAGACACGCTTCGTGCTTTCCAAGTCACTCGAGCAGGGCCTCAACCCGATCCTTCTGATCAATAAGATTGACAAGAAGGATGCGCGCATCGATGAAGTTGTGGATGAGGTTTACGAGCTGTTCATGGATCTGGATGCCAGCGATGAACAGCTGGATTTTCCTATCCTCTACGGCATCGCTCGGCAGGGTATTGTTGTCTATGACCCTGAGGATGCCAAGGGCCATGAAGTAGAGAGCGAGGGCCCGAAGAGAAAGCGCAGCGCCAGCGGAGAGGACGGCCTCGATATTACGCCGCTGTTCGACACCATTATCAGTCATTGTCAGCCCTACCCCGATCTGCGGGACGAGCCGCTGCAGCTGCAGATCTCGGCGCTGGCGTACGATGATTACATCGGCAGGCTGGGCATCGGACGGATTACCAAAGGCACCCTCAAGGAGGCACAGACTGTGGGTGTCTGCCAGGGGGATGCGGCGCCGGTGGCCAAGAAGATCAACCAGGTCTTCGTTTACCGCGGGCTTTCCCGCGTACCTGTTGCGGAAGCAGAGTGCGGCGATATTGTTGTAGTATCGGGCATTTCAGATATCTCTATCGGTGAGACGATCACCAGCATGGAGGATCCGCAGCCGATGGAAATGATCCATATCGAGGAGCCGACGCTGTCGATGAATTTCATGGTGAATGATTCGCCGTTTGCGGGACGGGTCGGCAAGTATGTGACCTCAAGGCATCTTCGCGAGCGTCTGGCCAAAGAGCTGGAGGTCAATGTGGGTCTGGAGGTCGAGGAGACCGATTCCACCGACTGCTTCAAAGTCTCTGGACGCGGCGAGCTGCATCTTTCTATTCTTATCGAGAATATGCGCAGGGAAGGCTATGAGCTGGCGGTCAGCAAGCCCGAAGTGATCCTTCGCAAGGGTGATCATGGCCAGAAACAGGAGCCGATTGAAGAAGTCGTTATCTCGGTTCCCGAGGAATATTCTGGCTCGGTGATCTCCAAGCTGAATCTCCGCAAGGGCATGCTGCAGGAGATGACCAATGAGAACGGTTATGTACATATGGAATTCATGGTGCCTACGCGCGGTCTTTTGGGTTACCGTACCGAGTTCATCAATGACACGCGCGGTGAGGGAACTATGGTGCGCCGCTTTTCACGGTTTGAAGACTACAAAGGAGAGATTCCGCAGCGCACCAGCGGCGTGGGCATTGCCCAGGAGCATGGTGTTACAACGCCGTATGCGCTGAATACGATCCAGGAACGTGTGCATATGTTCATCGGACCGGGCGTCGAGGTCTACGAGGGCATGATCGTCGGCGAAAACAGCCGTGCCGACGATATGGTGGTCAACCCGTGCAAGACGAAGAAAGCCAGCAACATGCGGGCGGCCGGCTCCGATGATAATGTCAAGCTGGCGCCGCCCAGGGTGATGTCTCTGGAAGAAGCGCTGGAATTTATCAACAGCGACGAACTGGTGGAAGTCACCCCCGATGATATCCGGCTGCGCAAAAAGCTCCTCAAGGAGCTGGACCGCAGGAGGAACAGAAACCATGTCGGCTAGGAAGGTGGATTTCCTGATCCAGCTCGGGGAGGCAGCATGCATTTTTCTGATTGGCCTTTTGGTGATCAAGATTCTGCTGGTGATCCTTCGCAAGGGGCTGGAGAAGTCCGCACATGTGGATGCTTCCCTGCATCGTTTCATCATCAATGCCGTGAAAATCCTTCTGCTGGTCATTCTGATCATGATGACCCTGGACAAGCTGGGGGTCAATTCCTCCGGCCTTGTGGCCGTAATCGGCGTGGCCGGCGGTGCGATTGCACTGGCGCTGAAGGATTCTCTGGGCAATGTGGCCGGCGGGATCATGATCATCTTTACTAAGCCGTTCACCCGTGATGACTACGTGGATATCGATGGAACGGCCGGCAGTGTCAGGCATATTGATCTGATGATCACCACGCTTGTGACGCCAGACAACAAAGTCGTCACTATTCCCAACGGCAGGGTGAATACCGCTGTCATCACGAATTACTCCAGGATGGAAACGCGGCGGGTGGATCTGCTGGTGGGCATTGCAAGAGATGCTGACGTCGATCGCGCGCTGGCCGTCCTGCGGAAGACGGTCGGGACGATGCCGCTTGTTAAAAGCGATCCGCCGCCCTTCACCGGCGTGCGGGAGAGAACGTCCGAGGCGGTGGAGATTGACTGCTTTGTCTGGGCAGACACGGCCGACTACTGGACCGTCAAATACAGCCTGGAAGAAGAGGTCAAGAAGGCCCTGGAGAGAGAACATATCGCGCTGCCGCGCACCTATGTCGATGTGGCGGCACATTAAAGGAGGAATGCTAGATGGGCAAATCACTGGCAGGCAACATTATCTATTTCTGGATATTTGTGATCGGTGCGCTGTTTTTCGGCAAGATCTTCGGCGTTGCACAGAACACACGAAGCATCATTCTGCTGATCCTCATCGCCGGCGGCGCTTACTGGATTGTAGCGCTGGTGCGCTATCGCGCCAAGAAGCGCCGTGAGCAGCGCGATAGCGGCGGAAGAAGCTGACGGCAGCGCAGCAAGGTGATCGGGAAGGGAAAAGGAACAGCAGGATGACAAAGGAAACCAAGACGGAATATTATAAGTTCGTGCAGAACCGGAACTGCGAGTACTTCCCCTGTCATGAGACGACAGACCCGGATCGATTCAACTGTCTGTTCTGCTACTGCCCGCTGTACCTGCTCAAAGAGGACTGCGGCGGTCATTTCAGTTATGACAACGAATGGGGTATCAAGGACTGCAGCGGCTGCATGATTCCGCACGGGCGCGGTGCTTACGACTACATCGTCGGCCAGAAGTCGAAAGAGCTGGTTGAACGGGCCAGGAAGCAGCGAGCCGAAAAATAAAGGAGTGACATGGCTTTTACCCATCTGCATGTACATACGGAATACTCGCTGCTGGATGGAGCAGCGCGCATCGACAAGGTTGTTGCCCGGGCAAAGGAACTGGGCATGAATTCCCTTGCCATTACGGATCACGGCGTCATGTTTGGCGTCGTTGATTTTTATAAAGAATGCAAAAAACAGGGCATTAAGCCTATTATCGGCTGCGAGGTTTATACAGCCAAGCGAACCCGTTTCGACAAAGACCCGGAAAAGGATAAGCGGCAGGGACACCTGATTCTTTTGGCCGAGAACGCGGTGGGCTACAGGAACCTGGTCAAGATTGTCTCCCGCGGTTATACGGAAGGTCTTTATTACAAACCCAGAGTTGATAAGGATCTGCTGCGCGAATACAGTGAAGGCCTTATTGCCTTGTCCGGATGCCTGGCCGGCGAGATCCAGTTTCGGCTGGTGAACGGCGACTACGAAGGAGCGCGTGCTGAGGCTGCCGAGCTGCTTTCCATCTTCGGAGAGGGCAGCTTCTATCTGGAGCTGCAGGATCAGGGGATTGAGGAAGAATATCGGATTCTGCCGGGTATGAAGCGCCTGCACGAGGAACTGGGGATTCCCTTTGCAGCCACCAACGATGTCCACTATGTGACGGCAGATGCAGCGGCGGCGCACGATGTGCTGCTGTGCATTCAGACCGGGGCGCTGCTCAGCGATGAAGATCGGATGAAGTTTCCCAACAATGAATTTTATCTTAAGAGTGAGGAGCAGATGCGGGCGCTCTTTGCCGATCTGCCGGAGGCATGTGACAATACACAGAAAATTGCGGATCGCTGTCAGGTGGACTTCAATTTCGGTCAGCTGCATCTGCCGGAGTTCGTGCCGCCCGAAGGGCTCGATAATGAGACTTATCTCAGGCAGCTGTGCTATAAGGGCATGGAGGAACGCTATCCTGATGCGGGCCAGGAGGTACGCGACCGCCTTGAGCATGAGCTCTCTGTCATCAAGCAGATGGGGTATGTAGAATATTTTCTCATCGTCTGGGATTTCATCAATTATGCCAAGTCGCAGGGCATTGTCGTGGGACCGGGCCGCGGGTCGGCGGCGGGCAGCATTGTTTCCTACACGTTGCGGATCACCGATATCGATCCTCTGAAATACAACCTGATCTTTGAGCGCTTTCTGAATCCGGAGCGGGTCAGCATGCCGGATATCGATGTCGATATCTGTGACGATCGTCGCGGGGAGGTCATTGATTATGTGATCCGCAAATACGGCGCAGATAAAGTATCGCAGATCTGTGCGTTCGGTACCATGAAGGCGCGGATGGCGGTGCGCGATGTGGGCAGGGTGCTTGATGTGTCATATGCGGATACAGACGCTATTGCCAAGGCGATACCGGCCGGTCCTAAGGTGACTATCGAACAGGCTCTGACATTGAATCCGGAGCTGAAGGCACGCTACGATGCCGAGCCGATGGTGCGGCAGGTGCTGGATGTAAGCCGTGCCATTGAGGGCATGCCGCGCCATACCACCACCCATGCAGCGGGTGTGCTGATCACACGGGATCCCATTGACGACCTTGTGCCGCTCTTTGTTAATGACAAGGGCGTGAATACGCAGTTCGAAAAGAACAACATTGAAGAGCTCGGCCTTTTGAAGATGGATTTCCTCGGGCTGCGCAACCTGACGGTGATCCGTGATGCTCTGGAGTTGATCTATGATCAGCACGGTGTTAAGGTTGACATGGAAAAGCTGGATTACGATGATCCAGCGGTGTATCGGCTGATTGCCAGCGGGAACACCGCCGGCGTCTTTCAGCTGGAATCAGCCGGGATGACGCAGTTCATGAAGAATCTGATGCCGGACTGTCTGGAGGATATTGTGGCGGGGATTTCCCTGTATCGTCCGGGCCCTATGGCTTCGATCCCTACGTATATTGCCAATAAGAAGGATCCCTCGCACATCAGATACCTGCACCCGAAGCTGGAGCCTATTCTTTCGGTTACCTACGGATGTATGGTCTACCAGGAGCAGGTCATGCAGATTGTGCGTGATCTGGCGGGCTACACCTACGGCCATTCCGACAATCTGCGCCGGGCCATGGGCAAGAAGAAGATGGACGTCATGCTTTCGGAGCGCACATCTTTTCTGGAAGGCGCTGTGAAGAATGGGGTCCCCAAGGAGACAGCCGAGGAAATCTTCAATCAGATGGTCAGTTTCGCCGAGTATGCATTCAACAAATCGCATGCGGCGGCGTATGCTGTAGTGGGTTATCAGACAGCCTGGCTGAAGACGCACTATCCGGTGGAATTCATGGCAGCGCTGCTGTCCTCGGTGATGGGCGATGCGCAGCAGACAGCCAGATACATCCGTAACTGCAGTGACATGGGCATTGAAGTCCTGCCGCCTGATGTCAACGAGAGCCGCCGTAAATTCACCGTGGTGGACGGGCGGATCCGCTTTGGACTGCAGGCGGTGAAAAATGTGGGGGCCGGAGTGATTGATGCAATTCTTTCTGCCAGAGAAAAGCATGGACCGGCTTCCGATATCTTTGCTTTCATGAATAACATCGATATCCGGGAGATCAACAAGAAGGCCATTGAGTCTCTGATTCGGGCCGGCGCTTTCGATTCCATGAACAAGAACCGGGCCCAGTACCTGGCGGTCTATGAAGGCCTCATTGAATCGGCACAGAGCCGGGCCAAGAAGAATATCAAGGGGCAGATGTCTCTGTTCACGACAAATTCTGAAGTGATGGAGGCGGAGGGAACAGGTGCCGCGCTGCCAAAGGTGGCAAATTTCAGCAGAGAGATGCTGTCGATGATGGAAAAGGAAATGCTGGGCGTCTATCTGACAGACCATCCTTTAAATGATTACAGGGAGATCATCGACCGCTGTACCACGTTAAACTCGGCAGATCTGGCAAGACAGGCCGAGGAGGAAGCCGCCGGGGCCGGGACAATCGATGCTGACGCCCTGCACGGAGCGCCGAACGGACCGGCAGATGGTGCCCGGCACGTTTATGATGGTCAGAAGGCGGTTATGGCGGGGATTGTTACGAATATCCGGCCGCTGATCACCAAGAAGAACCAGCAGATGGCCTTTGTTACAATCGAGGATTTCTTTGGCGAGACTGAGGTGATCGTGTTCCCCAAGATCTATGAACGCAGCGCATCTTTGATCCGTGAGGATGCCATCCTCTCCATCCGGGGTTCCATCAGCGTGCGTGAGGAGGAACAGCCCAAGCTGCTTGCCGACCGCATCACTGATCTTCGCAGCCTGGAACTTGTGAAAACCATCAAGGTGCAAGTCGCTGATGCAGCCATGATGGAGAGACTGCGGGACTTCCTCAGGACGCATCATGGCGGGACCGAGGTGCTGGTTTACATGGGTGGGCGGCATTTCAGAGCCGGCAGTGATCTGATGGCTTCCGACAGTGAGGAATGCATCGAAGGCCTTAAGGCGCTGGCAGGAAAGGGCAATGTGAAGATCGCCAATGAGTTCCGGCATCGGCAGGAACGTTAAGGAACACGTTACGGAAGATCGTTATCTTCGTCTTTATCGTGGCTGTCGGCATAGGTTTTTTCATCGAGACCGATATCATTGCCTATGACCCGGGCGTAGGTGATGGCGCCGCTGCCGAAGCGGCTGCGGATATGGTCCATAGCCTCATTGATGTGGGATTCTTTGGCTCTGACTTTTTCGTTTTCCTCACCAAAGAGAGAAAGCTGCTCTTCTTCGTCGGCATCTGTCAGACCAATACAGGTGACCGTCAGCAGGCGGATCGGTGCGCCCTGCCGCCAGCGCCTGCCGCTGCGGTTTTTTTGATGCAGAACTTCATCGATAAGGCGGATGGCTGTCCGGTAGATGTCTTCGCGGTTGTCGGTGGCACGGGGCAGCCGGGTCTGGCGTGAAAAAACCTGGAAAGCGGGATCTTTGATGTCTACCTTCAGGCCGCGCGCCTTCATTCTGTTTTTGCGGAGCCTGGCACAGGCTTTGTCGGAAAGAGCCAGGGCGGCCGTGCGAATTTCATCTTCTGTGGCAAGGTCTTTTGTGAATGTCATGCCGTGTCCCACCGACTGCACTTTGCGGCGTTCGTTCTGCAGGGCTACCGGACGGTCATTGATGCCGTTGGCAAAGTCGTGCAGGTCAGCGCCGGCACGGCCTAAAAGACCAGTGAGAAAGTCCGGATCCGCACCGGCAAGATCGCCGATGGTGCGGATACCGCATTGGCGCAGGCGGCTGGCGGTGACGCGGCCGACCATGAACATCCTGGCGACGTCGAGAGGCCACAAAAGATCCCGGAAGTTTTCCGCCGTAATCTCTGTGGTGGCATCCGGCTTTTTGTAGTCGCTGCCCATCTTGGCGAAGAATTTGTTAAAGGAAACGCCGGCCGACAGGGTCAGCCCCGTCTCCTTGCGAACGGTGGCGCGGATCTGGTCAGCGATCTGTCTGCCGGTGCCGAACAGGCTGCGGCTGGCGGTGACGTCCAGCCAGGATTCATCGATGCTGAATGGCTCTACCTTATCGGTATAGCGGCCGTAGATCTGGTTGATGATCTTATAGTAAGCTCTGTATTTGTCGTGATGCGCTGAAAGCAGCACCAGATCGGGGCATTGGCGCCTGGCCTGCCAGACGGTTGATGCCGTGACGATGCCATAGCGCTTGGCGGCCTGATTTTTGGCCAGAATAATGCCGTGACGGCTTGCCGGATCGCCGCAGACTGCCACGGGCCTGCCCTGCAGATCCGGGCGGTCAAGCAGTTCCACGCTGGCGTAGAAGTTGTTCATATCACAGTGAAGGATCGCTCTTTTCATGACTAGATTATAACATAGCACAGCTGCCGGTGCGCTTGTTTCACTATGGGCAATCTGTTAGAATGATAGCCGAGGTGTACGAGGTACAATATGGATAACAGAATCATTATCATCGACGGAAACAGCCTGATCAACCGGGCATACTATGCAGTGCAGAATCCTATGACAACCCGGGATGGCGTCTATACCCAGGGCATCTACGGATTTCTTACGATGCTGGAAAAACTCGGGAAGGACTATCCCGCAGGGTATATTGCTGTTGCCTTCGATCTGAAAGCGCCTACCTTTCGCCACAAGGAATATGATCAGTACAAAGCGGGACGAAAGAAGATGCCGCCGGAGCTGGCTATGCAGATTCCGCTTCTCAAAGACGTGCTGGATGCCATGAACATCCGGCGTCTTTCCCTGGAAGGCTTTGAGGCCGATGATGTCATCGGCACTGTGGCGCGGGAGGCGGAGGAAGCGGGGCTCATCCCGCTGATCGTTACCGGGGACAAGGATCAGCTGCAGCTTGCCACGGAGACGACGCACATCATGCTCACCAAGCGGGGGGTTTCACAGTTCAAAATGTACGATGCGCAGGCCATGATTGATGAATATGGATTCACAGCGGCGCAGTTTATCGATTACAAGGGGCTGATGGGAGATCCTTCCGATAACATTCCCGGCCTGCCGGGTGTCGGTCCCAAGACAGCCCAGCGGCTGATTCTGGACTACGGCAGCGTGGAAGGGGTGCTCGCTCACACTGACGAACTGAAGGGCAAACTCCGCGAGAGGGTGGAGGAGAATGCGCAGACCGCGTTGATGAGCAAACGTCTGGCCACCATTAACACGCACGTTCCCCTGGAGTATTCCCTCGAAGACTGTCGATGGGAAGATCCTGATTACGATCGTCTGGTGCCTTTGTACCAAAAACTGGAGTTTAATCGTTTTCTCAAACAGCTGACGCGCCGCGGGGAAGCTTCGAAGACTGCCGGCGATGAGGCGCTTGTGCGGCGTATCGAGGAAACACCGCTTCATATTCTCCGGACAAAGGACGATCTTTTGACGCTGGAGAAAGCGCTGGCGCATGCCGGCGCATCCACGACGGATCAGGGCGAGGATGCTGTGGTGCTGAAACTTTTCGGCAACAACGATCATCGGCACAGAAGTCAGGTCCGGGGTGCTGCCCTGCTGGCCGGCGATGACTGCTGCTATGTCGCGCTGGGCGAAGGCATTGCGGCGGAGGATCTGGCAGCGCTGATCGATCGTCTTCGGCCGGCTCTGTGCGGACATGATCTGCGGCGGGACTGCTACATGCTGATGGAAGCCGGGGCCGGAGATCTTGTGATCGGTTTTGATACGGCGGTAGCGCAGTATGTTCTGGATCCGGGGAAACGGGATTACGATCTGCCTGTTCTGCTGCAGGAAAAGTTTCATGTGCTGCTGCAGGGGGAGGATGATTTTGAGAAGGAACATGCGCAGGCAGATCTGCTCAGTGACGAGGCAGAAGCCTATGCTGACTATGGCCGTCGCTGGTGCGTTTTGGTGCGTGCGTTAGCCGGTATACAGCGAAAAGAGATCGATGAAGAAGAACTCGGCAGCGTCCTTTATGATATCGAGATTCCGCTCGTCGTGGTCATGGCTTCGATGGAATATGAAGGCTTTCGGCTGGATCGTGAGGCCTTGTGCGGTATTGGCGAGAGCATTGCCGGTGCGGTGGAGAAGCTCTCGGAAAGGATCTATGAACTTGCCGGCGAAGAGTTTAATATCAAGTCGCCGAAACAGCTGGGGCCGATTCTCTTTGAGAAGCTGGGTCTGCCGGCAGGAAAGAAGACAAAGACAGGTTACTCAACCAGTGCCGATATACTGGAAAAGATTGCCGATCAGCACGAGATCGTGCCGTTAATCCTGGAGTACCGTCAGCTGACCAAGCTGCAGGGTACCTACATTGACGGGCTTCTGCCCCTGGTGCATGAGGACGGCAAGATTCATGCTCATTTTAATCAGACGGTGGCAGCTACCGGCCGGATTTCCAGCAGTGAGCCCAACCTGCAGAACATTCCCGTTCGTCAGGAGCTGGGACGCAGTATCAGGAAGGCCTTCGTGGTGGATACCGACCGCCAGATTCTGCTGGGTGCTGACTATTCACAGATTGAGCTTCGCGTTCTGGCGCACATGAGCCGGGATCCGCAGCTTATCGCATCCTTTAACCGTGGTGAGGACATTCACAGGGCAACGGCGGCGCGTGTGCTCGGCATTCCCGAGACGGAAATCACCCCCCTGCAGAGGAGCCGCGCCAAGGCGATCAACTTCGGTGTGATCTATGGTATGAGTGCTTTCGGGCTTTCCGGCAGCCTGCACATAACCCGCAGGGAGGCGGAAAATTATATCCGTGAGTACTTTGCCAAGCACGAGGCTGTCAAATCCTTCATGGACGGAGAGGTTGCCTTCTGCAGAGAACATGGCTATGTGAAGACCATCACCGGCCGGCGCCGGATGATTCCCGAGATCAAGGCGAGGAACTTCATGACCCGTCAGCTTGGAGAGCGGCTTGCCATGAACAGTCCCATTCAGGGCAGTGCGGCCGATATCATCAAGCTGGCGATGATCAGTGCCTATGAACGGCTGAAGCCTTACCGCTCCAAATTGATTCTACAGGTACATGATGAGCTGATCCTGCGCGTGGAAAAGGATGAGCGGGAGGCTATCCAGACCATTCTCCTGGAGTCCATGGAGCAGGCCATGGAGCTGGCCGTGGATCTGGCTGTGGATCTCGAAGAAGGAGAAAACTGGTATCAGCTGAAATAAACGGCTGCGGAGCCGCACGAAGGGAGAAGGCATGAGCAGGATTATTGGGTTGACAGGCGGTATCGGCAGCGGCAAGTCTACCGTCAGCCGCTATCTTGCGAAGAAAGGGTTTGATATTGTGGACGCCGATGCCATTGCGAGGGAAATCACGGCGCCGGGCGAGGAAGTACTTCCTGTGCTGGCAGAGACTTTTGGCGCTGACGTACTGCGCGCTGACGGGAGTCTGGACAGGAAGCTGCTTGCCGAGCGCGTTTTCCCCTGTCCACAGGCAAAGCAGCGGCTGGACGAAATCATGCATGCGCGGATCCTGCCTCGGATCATTGCGCGTACGCAGGCTTCCCGGGCATCGCTTTGCTTTATGGACGTACCCCTGCTCTTTGAGACGGGGCTGGATCGTCATTGTGATGAAACCTGGGTGGTCACTGCCGATCTTGCGACGCGTATCCGGCGGACGGCAGCGCGGGACGGAACCGATGAGCGGCATATACGCGAGCGGATAGCCAGTCAGATGAGCGATGAAAAAAAGATTGCCCGGGCCGACCGGGTGTTGGATAATTCGGGAACGAGGGAGGAGCTCGCCTGGCAGATTGACGAGCTGTTGAAAGCTTATGAATAAACAAATGCAGAGAACAGAGCAGGGCGGCGGCACCCCGCATCAGATGCGAAGGAGTATTCGCCGATGGATCGGGGCATTTCGCTGGACTAAGAAGAGTGTGATCCTGACGATGCTGGTGCTGGTGCTGATCATCGCTCTGGTTGTCTTTTTGGTCAAACGCATAGGCGGGTCAGGCCAGAACACAATCACGGATAACGGTGTGGTCTACAAGGTGGAAGACACCGTCAATCTGGCAATGAGCAGCCTGCGTTCCACCAATCCGGTGACTTCTACCGATGAAGATACATACCATCTCAGCAAGCTGGTTTACAGCTCGCTGTTCCAGCTGGATGAAAATATGGAACCGCAGGAAGATCTGGCAGCCAGCTATTCTTTTGATAAATCGGCCGGCACCCTGACGCTGAAACTGCGCCGAGCTACATGGCAGGATGGCAGGAAGGTGAAGGCTGCCGATGTCAAGTTTTCCATCGAAGCGTACAAGAGCGCATCGAAAAACAACTACAAGGAGCTGGTGGAGCCGATCTACTATGTGGAGACCAGCGGCTCCAGAACAGTGATCATCCATTACAATACCGGTGCCAGGATGAAGCTGGCGGATCTGACTTTCCCGATTCTGCCCAAGCACCGTTACAGCGACATGTATACGCTGACCTCGGCGAAGAAGATTCATATGGTGGGCAGCGGACCCTATAAGGCCGGCAGTTACAGCGAGTCGACCGGCCTCAAGCTGACGCCTTACGATGACTATTACGGTGACAAGCCGGAGAACACCATTCGTGTCAGCATCCTGGGCGGTGATGCGGACGAGGAACAGCTGACCTATTCGGGAAGCATCAGCATGATCATTTCCAGAGCTATTGACCGGGAGGCCAGCCTCAGTGCAGACGAAGTCAAGATCAAGAACTACCCCTCCAACAAGGTGGACTACATCGGGTTTAACTTCCTCAAAGAGACGATGACCGACAAAAATATCCGCAAGGCCATTGCCAGCGCCATCGATACACAGTCCATCATTCAGGAGGTCTACTATAACAGCGCCATGCGCAATGATAACCTGTTTTATCCCAATTATATGGGTCTTGACAGCAAGGGAGATGCCTATCCTTACAGCGAATCCAAGGCGGAAAAATACCTTGCAAAAGCGGGCTATAAGGACAGGGATGACGATGGCTATGTAGAGGATAAGAACGGATCAGAGCTGACGCTGACATTTCTGGTGAACGGAACCAGCCGCAATAAAAAAACGGCCAGTGCCATCAAGGAAAATCTGGAAAGTGCCGGTATCCATGTGACCTTGTCTGAGCCCACAGGCGCCACCTATGCTTCCTGGCTGAAGGGGACGAACTACGACTTTTTCATGGGCGAGTTCCAATATAATGAGAGCATGGATCTTTCTGAAATTCTCAAGGGTACCGAAAAGACGGTGAAGTACGTTTACGACAGCGGCACCGATGCGGGCACCTCAGACAGCGGCAGTGCATCAGACAGCACCACCGGTTCAGGCAGCACCGCTGCAGGAGACGAAAACAACAACTCCGGCAAATACGGCGCAGACAGCAGTACGTCGGGATCTTTGGCGAATGGGCAGAGTGCCTCGGGCAGCACATCCCAAGAAAGCGGTTCGCGTGCCGGACTCAAGAAGGAAGAATCCTATTCCGCAACCATCACCGGATCCAACTATACCCGCTATTACAGCAAACGCGTCAATTCTCTGCTGGAGCGGATGGACAGCGGACTGACCAATGAAGAAATGCAAACCGCTTTCAGGAAGCTCAAGACGAAGCTGAACAGTGATCTTCCATATTACTGTCTGTTCTATCGAACTGACGGCGCTATTGTTTCACCCAGTCTTGAGGGCAAGGTCAGCCCTGTGTTCTGGAATGTTTACCGCGGCTGCGGCACCTGGAAGACAAAGATCGAAACAGACAGCAGCGCAGGCAACTAGGCGGCGATGCGCATGCATGCAGCGCCGGAGAAAGAATCTTGACGGAAGGCAAAATCTTTGGTTGACAAGTGCCGTCTGAGAATCTATTATAAGTATTGACGTGTCAATACAGGCGATGCGTCAATATGTCTGCGCCCGTGGCGGAATAGGCAGACGCGCACGTTTGAGGGGCGTGTGGGTAACACCGTGCTGGTTCAAGTCCAGTCGGGCGCACCAGATGAATGATCTCCAATCAGCATGCTGCTGTTTCATGGTGAGACACGGATACTGATTGGAGGTTTTATTATGTGCCGGGCAATGTATCAAACGGCAATGGATCGAGCAGATCGGCGCGGAACGAAAATGATCGTAAAAACCAGGTTCTGCCATCTGCTTGCCGTTGACAGTCTGAATGGGTTGATGATAGAATACGAATGATGTGCCGGCGTGATGGAATTGGCAGACGTGCGGGATTCAAAATCCCGTGGTGGCAACACCGTATGGGTTCGACCCCCATCGCCGGCAC
>OMZN01000007.1 GCA_900315555.1 uncultured Eubacteriales bacterium | reverse complement strand
GGATGATTCTCTTCGTAATCATAAGGTGCCTCCTTCCGCCACGCTGATGCATTCGGTCAGATCCAGCGCTCCGGTGTAGAGCGCCTTACCCAGGATGGCCGCATCGACCACTCCCCGCAGTGCGCGGATCTCCTCCAGCGAACAGATCCCACCGCTTGCGGTCACTGCCAGGCCCTCCAGTGCCGACAGTCTGCGATATGCTTCCATATTGGTGCCCTGCATGGCACCATCCCGGCTGATATCGGTATAGATCACCTGCTGCACACCAATGCCGGCCAGGTACTGGCAGAAGGCAAAGGCATCCACGGCGGTCGTTTCCTCCCAGCCGCTGACAGCCACCAGACCATCTCTGGCGTCCACGCCCACCGCAATCTTATCGCCATAGCGTTTCGTCATCGCCTCCAGGAAAGCGCGGTCCTTCACGGCGATCGTTCCCAGGATCACGCGGTCCACGCCGGCTTCCAGATAGGATACAATCCGTTCCTCGTCCCGGATGCCGCCGCCGATCTCCACATACATATCGACCCGGCGGCAGATCTCTCTGACTGTCTCGAAATTTGCCGGCGACCCCTCTCTGGCGCCGTCCAGATCCACCAGGTGCAGATAGCCTGCGCCTGCCTCCGCAAACTTCTCCGCCACATCGGCGGGAGAATCACTGTAAACCGTTTTCTTGTCATAATCGCCCTGCAGCAGTCGCACGGCGCTGCCGCCGATCATATCAATGGCCGGAAAGATCTTCATCCTTTCATCTCCTTGAATGCCTGCAGGATCCGCAGGCCCGTCTCACCACTCTTCTCAGGATGGAACTGGGTCCCGTAGACGCTTCCCCGATGCACCGCCCCGGTGATGGGGATGTCGTAGGAAGAGACCGCAATGGTGCTGGCCTCGCAGTTCCTGGCATAGTAACTGTGCACGTAGTAAACATAGTCACCATCGTGAATGTAGCGGAACAGCGGATCGTCCTTGATTCTGAGACTGTTCCAGCCGATGTGCGGCACCTTCAGATCCTCGTGCAGATCCTCGCGGATCGAGGCCACCTCACCGGGGATCAGGCCCAGCCCTTCATGTTCTCCGTATTCGTAGCTGACATCAAAGAGCAGCTGCATGCCCAGGCAGATGCCCAGCATGGGCTTGCCGCCGCGGGCCTGCGCCAAGATGGTGTCCACCAGCCCGGTATCGTCCAGCTTCTTTTTGGCATCCGCAAAGGCGCCCACCCCCGGCAGCACGATCTGATCCGCCGCCGCCAGATCCTCCGCCCGGCTGGTGACGCACACCTCGGCACCGATGTAGCGCAGCGAAGCCGTCAGGGAAAACAGGTTGCCCACGCCGTAGTCGATCACTGCAATCATTTACAACACTCCTTTGGATGACGGGATTTCCTTCTCCCGTCCCTCTTCGATGGTTACGGCCTTGGCCATGGCACGCCCCAGCGCCTTGAAGATGCCCTCCAGGATATGGTGCGTATTCTCCCCGGCCAGCTGACGCACGTGCAGCGTAAGCCCCAGGTGACGGGCGAAACCCTTGAGGAATTCCGCCACCAGCTCTGTATCAAAGGTACCCACCGTCGGCTGCACCTCGTAGTCCAGGTTCACCGATACCCGGCCGCTGATATCGAGCGCGACCAGGATCAGCGCCTCATCCATGGGCAGCAGCTGATCGCCGTAGCGCGCAATGCCCCGGCAGTCGCCCAGCGCCTGGCGAAAGGCTGTACCCAGAACAATGCCCACATCCTCCACCGTATGATGATAGTCCACCTCGCTGTCACCGCGGCAGCGCATGACAAGGTCAAAGCGGCCGTGATGCGCAAACAGCTCCAGCATATGCTTCAAAAAGCCGCAGTCGGTCTCCACCTCACAATGTCCGCTGCCCTCCAGGGTCAGCTGCAGGGCGATCTCCGTTTCGGCCGTCCTTCTTTCAATGGATGCCTGCCTCATCGTTCTCCTCCTGTTTGATTTCCTTCAGTGCCGCCGTCAACTGTTCCATATCTTCGTCCGTACCGATCGTGACGCGGATCCAGTCGCGGATCTGTTCCTTGTCCCAGTGACGAACCAGGATGCCCCGCGCGCGCAGCCGCTCAGCATACCCTGCGCCGGTCTTTACAAAGACGAAGTTGGCACGCGAGGTCATGACCGGAAAGCCCAGGGCCTCCACTGCCCGGACGAACCGCTGCCGGGTCTTGATGATCCTGCCGCACTGCGTCTCAAAGTAAGCTTCATCCCGGATGGCCGCCGCCGCAGCCACGATCGCGCCCCGGCTCAGATTGTAGGGGTTAAAGCTGAACTTGATCCGGTTCAGATCCTCTATCAGGGCTTCGCTGCCCATCGCCATGCCGATCCGCATCCCGGCCAGCGAGCGCGACTTGCTGAACGTCTGCACCACGAGCAGATTGTCATACTTCGGCAGCAGGGCCAGACTGCTCCGCGCGCCGAAGTCCACATAAGCCTCGTCCACGAGGACCACCTGATCCGGGTTGGCCCGCAGGATGCTCTCGATCGCCTCGGGGCTCAGTTCCACGCCGGTCGGCGCATTGGGATTGGCAAGCACCACCATCCCGTCGTTATGCTGGTAATCCGCGGGATCGATGCGCAGATCCGGCATCGGTACCTGACAGGCCTCCCCGCCCAGCAGGCCGGCAAACACCGGATAAAAGCCGTAGCTGACCTCCGGGAAGTAAACCTTCTGTCCGTACGCCATGAAGGCAAAGGCCAGAATTTCATCCGATCCGTTCCCCAGCATCACCTGCGCCGGCGTCAGACCGAAATGATCCGCAATCGCCTCGACCGCCTCCCCGGTCTGCGGATCGGGGTAAAGACGCCAGGCGTCCTTGTCCATCTCCGCCAGCGCCCGCTTCACCTCAGGCGAAGGCGGGTAAGGGTTTTCGTTGGTGTTCAGCTTGATCAGCCTGCTGATCTTCGGCTGCTCCCCCGGTGTATACGGCTCCAGCGAAGCCAGTTTATCATTCAAAAATCTGCTCACATCATGCTCCTTTTTCCTCTGCAAGCCGCCCCAGAAGCTGCGTGATTCTCTCATGCTTGAACTTGCAGCTGCTCTTGTTGGCAATGAGGCGCGCGCTGATGTCCTTGAACTCCTCCACGACCTCAAGATTGTTCTCCCGGATGGTGCTTCCCGTCTGGACGATATCAACGATCACATCGGAAAGCCCCAGGATGGGCCCCAGCTCAATGCTGCCGTTGAGCTTGATGATCTCGATGTCGCGGTTCTGCGCCTGGTAATGCTCCTTGGCCACATTGACGAACTTGGTGGCCACCCGCAGCGTTCTGCTGGGGTCATCGACGAACCCCTTTCTGGCAGCGACGCACATCCTGCACTTGCCGATGCCCAGATCCATCAGCTCATAGACATCCGGCGCATGCTCCATCAGGATGTCCTTGCCGACAATGCCCACATCGGCGGCCTGATGCTCTACATAGACCGGCACGTCGCTCGGCTTGACGAGGATATAGCGCACCCCGTTGTCCGGATCCTCCACGACCAGCTTCCTGTTTTTGTCCTCGTAGGCACTACAGGCATAGCCGCTGCGGCTGAGGATCTCATAGACCTGGTCGCCGAGCCTTCCCTTGGGCAGCGCGATGGTCAGCCAGTCCGCCGCCGTATCCGGCACCGTGACCTCTTCCATGCGCGCGATCTCGTCCAGATAGAGGGCAAAGCCGATGGCGCCGGCTTCCCGGCCGAGCTTCCGCATGGCGCGGTCGTACTGGCCGCCCGCCAGGACCCGCGCCGCAGAGTTGCGGAAATAGCCCTTGAAGATGACGCCGTTATAGTAATCGATATCGTTGACCATGGACAGATCCATGCGCACATGATCCGCAAGACCTGTTGCTTCCAGCGCGCGGCAGACCGCGCCGAGTTCCTGCAGCGCCGCCATCATCGCCCCGTTGACCGCCAGCTGCTCGGCAGAGGCGAGCACCGCCTCCGGCGCACCGTCAAGGCTGGTCAGGGCGCAGATCTTATCAATCATGGCGGCAGGGACACCGGCTTCCGCGGCCACCTTGCGCACGCCATCGGGGTTCTTGTCGCTGATCAGACGGAGAATATGCGCGTAATCTTCTCCCGTAAGCGCCATGGTCCGCAGAAGCTCTTCAGTAAAGCCCATATGGGATACCTCGAGGACGAAGTCATCGCCCACCGTGGCCAGCGTCTTCGCCGCCATGCCCAGCACCTCGGCAATCTGCGGCGTCTCCACGGTGCCGATCATCTCCAGTCCGATCTGCCGGATCTCGCGGAAGCTGTTGCTCTCGCGGCTTTCCCGGTAGACGTTCTCCACGTAGTAGAGCTTCTCTGGGTCCGTGTCGCTGTTTTCCGTATTCTTGATGATGCTCATGGTTACGTCCGGCTTGAGCGCCATCAGCCGCCCATCCAGATCGGTGAAGGTCAGCACCTTGTCGCCGGCCAGGAAATCCCGGTTATTGGCATACAGGCTGTACTCTTCAAAGCGGCTCATCCTGTACTTGCGGTAACCGTTCTGTTCATAGAGCGCCCGCAGCTCCAGGGCGGCGATCTCTTCCGATCTCAAATTGGCCTTTTCGTAAATCTTGTCGTTCTTGTTCATGGTTCCTTTGTGGCGGCTTGGCCGTCTGTATACTTTATTTTCTTGATTTAGCGCGTTAAAGCGTTATCATGTTCAAGTGATATTATATGGATCTCCCTCGCCGATGTCAACCCACCTGCCATCTTTTTCTCTATGCAGCAGACGCTGGTTCCTGCTGCCGCGGAAGCGCAGCGAGATGTCCTTCTCTGCCTCGATGAACTCGCCGTCCACCAGCACATCGATACTGTGCAGCAGCCGGGAGGTGTCCTCGGTGAAAGCACAGCCGCCCTGCACCAGATCCCGTTCCAGGGTATAGCCGGTATAGCACCAGATGTCCTTAGCCGGCAGCGTTTGTCTGACCGTCTCCACCAGCCTGCGCACCGCCGGCTGATTCTCCGGCTCAAACGGCTCGCCGCCCAGCAGGGTCAGCCCCTGGATGAAGGACGGTTCCAAAAGCGTGAGGATGCTGTTCTGCGTCTCCTCCGTGTAGGGCCGGCCATACTGAAAGTCCCATGTCTGCGGGTTGAAGCAGCCGCCGCAGTGATGCCGGCAGCCGGACACAAAAAGAGAGACCCGCACGCCGGGTCCGTTGGCGATATCAATTTCCTTGATTTCTCCGTAATACATCGATCCCTCCCCTTTCTAAGAATACCACATTTCCTCCCTGCTTTCATCAAACCCGGGCCATGTTAATCTGCGTTGCGTGCTTTTTTCCATGCTATGGGGTATGCTGAGGATGAAGGCAGGGCGGCCCTCTGAAAGGATCCGCAGAAACGGCCCCGCGAAAAAACCTGATCAAGAAAAACCCGATCAATAT
>OMZN01000032.1 GCA_900315555.1 uncultured Eubacteriales bacterium | reverse complement strand
TAAAGATTTACAAGGCTCCTCCCACCACCTGAAGGTAGTGGGTTTCCGCCTATGACAAACGAAAGGATTTAATTTATGAATACACGGGTATGGATGGGTATCTTGCTGCCGTTTCTGGGAACAAGCCTTGGAGCGGCGATGGTGTTTGTGCTGAAAGACAGAATTTCCGATGGCGTTCAGCGTATGCTTACCGGCTTTGCCGCGGGCGTTATGGTAGCGGCCTCTTTCTGGAGCCTTCTGCAGCCTGCACTGGATAGTGCGGAGCAGCATATGGGCAGATTGTCCTTTATTCCCGCAGTTGCAGGCTTTTTGGTCGGCATAGGCTTTTTATTGCTGCTTGATAACGTGACACCGCACATGCACATGGATGAACAGACAGAAGGGCCAAGGAGTAGACTGAAGCGTACAACCAAGCTGATCCTTGCCGTGACGCTCCACAACATACCGGAAGGTATGGCTGTGGGTGTGGTCTATGCGGGGTGGATTGCCGGAGAAACAGGAGTCAACAGGACGGCAGCCTTTGCGCTGGCCCTGGGGATCGCGCTTCAGAATTTCCCGGAGGGGGCTATTGTATCCATGCCCCTCAGGGCGGCGGGCATGCCGAAGGCCCGGACCTTCTGGTACGGTGTTTTATCCGGTGTCGTAGAACCTGTCGCGGCACTGATTACCATTGTGGCAGCCCGTACCGTAGTTTCTGTTTTGCCTTATCTGCTGGCCTTCGCTGCCGGTGCCATGATGTATGTTGTGGTGGAGGAATTGATTCCGGAGATGTCCGAAGGCAAACACTCCAATGTGGGCACAGTGGCTTTCGCTCTGGGGTTTGTGCTGATGATGGTGCTGGACGTGGCACTGGGATAAGGAAATCTGAAAGACTTAACCTCTACGCAGATGGCGAGAAGATCGATACCCGGAAGCTGTCCAAAGACAATCACTGGCAGTATACCTTCAAAGACCTTGCTCATTATAAGGACGGGAAGGAAATTGCCTATACCATCCAGGAAGAAAAAGTCCCCGGCTACACGGCAGCGATTAAAGGCGACGCCGAGAAGGGGTTTGTGATTACGAATACCAAGAATACCACGGATACACCAGATACACCTAAGAATACACCAACGACACCGGCGAATTTGCCAAAGACAGGCGATAGCAGACATTTTCTGATCTATGGCGGCATCGCAGCTGCCGCCCTGGCGCTCATGCTCTTCCTGATCGGCAGGAAAAGAAAACAGCTCTAAACGCAGGTAAATCAGTCGGCGGGAGAAAAATTCCTGCCGGCTGATTTTTTACGAAAAAAACAGGAGATTTTTTACTGATATGTGGTTATAACAACTTATTCGTTCGTGCGGAACGATTATCATAAGCTCATAAAGAACAGACAGGAGGAATCGAATATATGAAGGAGAAAACAGGGATCGTATTTTCGATTGCCAAAGACAATGAACCTGTTCCGGGCTGCACCATTTCCAGGGAAGTGCATGGCGGGGACAACAGCATCACCTATTTCTCGCTGGCAAAAGGAACCGACATCAGTGCAGAGATTTATCCCTATCACAAGTTCCTGCTTGTGGCGAAAGGGACGCTGACCGTTTACGGCAGAGAAGGACAGGAACAGCAGCTTGCGCCTGGTGAGGGCATCCTCGCACCGACGGATGTGCCGGTGGGGATGAAAACAGAGACAGGCGCTGTCTATACCGAGATGCAGATCAGAAAGGAAGACATGATGAACGAAGTAATAAAAGCCGGGGAAGTATTCAAGCTGGCGGATATGGTTCCCTATCAGGATGGAAAAATCATTAACATGGACGTAGCTCACAATGAGAAGATGAAATTCGTGGTGATGGCCTTTGATGCCGGCACCGGACTTTCCGAGCATGCGGCACCCGGTGAGGCGCTGATCTTCGCGTTGGACGGCGAGGCCGTGATCGGCTACGAAGGTCAGGAACATCCGATCAAGGCCGGCGAGAATTTCCACTTTGCCAAAGGCGGACTGCATTTTGTTAAAGCGGACAAAAGATTCAAGATGGGACTTCTGCTGACCCTTTAGCAGCCTGCTTGAGGGCAGATAAAAAGGCTGGACAGGATGCAGGCAGGAAAGCCCTGCAGGAAAAAAAGAAAGGATAACGACGTTGATCAGACAAATCATTGAGATAGACGAGGAAAAATGCAATGGATGCGGGCTCTGTGCGAATGCCTGCCACGAGGGTGCCATCGATATGGTCGACGGCAAGGCAAAGCTGATGCGTGAGCATTTCTGCGACGGGTTCGGCGACTGCCTGCCGAGCTGCCCGACCGGGGCAATTACGTTCGTGGAGCGTGAAGCGCCGGCATATGATAACGAGGCCGTGCTGGCAGCAAAAGCAGAGGCAGACAAGGAGGAGAAAGAACAGATGGTGAATGAGGCAGGACATATGAATAAGGAACAGGCAGGACATGCGCCGCAGGCCGGTTGCCCGGGCGCACGCATGATGCAGTTTGCACGTGATGAGAAGGCAGCCGGTGAGAAGACGGAGGCTGCACCGGCAGCGGCGGCGCCGGCGGTATCCCAGCTGAGACAGTGGCCATGTCAGATCAAACTGGTACCGACAGAGGCACCGTTCTATGACGGTGCAAAGCTGCTGATCGCGGCGGACTGCACTGCCTATGCGTATGCGAGCATGCACGATACCTTCATGAAGGGCAAAGTCACGATCATCGGATGTCCGAAGCTGGATGCGGTCGATTATACCGAAAAGCTGACGGAAATCATCAAGAACAACGATATCCAGGGCGTTACAATCGTGCGGATGGAGGTACCCTGCTGCGGCGGTCTGCAGTGGGCGGCGGAGAATGCGCTGCGCAATAGCGGAAAGTTCCTCCCCTGGCAGGTCGTGACGATCACACGCGACGGACGGATCCTCGAAGACTGATCAATGCGCTGGGCGCAAGGTGAACGAAAGCGGCAGAAAGGCAAAGGAGTTTGCAATGAGAAAGCATGTGAAAGGCAATGTGAGCTGGGTCGGATTGATGGACTGGGAGCTTGAGAGATTTCATGGGGATGACTACTCCATCATGAACGGCTCCAGCCAGAATGCCTACCTGATTGAAGAGGAGAAGACGGTGCTTATCGATACCGTCTGGACACCGCATCGGTTTGACTTCGTTGAAAATCTGAAGCAGGAGATCGACCTGGACAAGATCGACTTCATCGTCGCCAACCACGGCGAGTGTGACCATTCCGGTTCGCTGACGGCGTTGATGGAAGAGATTCCCGATACGCCGATCTACTGCACTGCGAATGCGGCAAAGAGCATCGAAGGCCAGTACGGGAAGCGCGGATGGGACTTCCACATCGTCAAGACCGGCGACAGCATCGAGATCAGCCACGGGAAGAAGCTGATCTTCGTCGAGATGCGCATGCTGCACTGGCCGGATTCGATGGCCACCTACATGACGGGCGACAACATCCTGTTTTCCAACGATGCCTTCGGACAGCACTATGCGGTGGAGGAAATGTTCAACGACAAGGCGAACCAGTGCATCCTCAACAAGGAAGCCATGAAGTATTTTGCCAACATTCTGAACCCCTTTGCCCCGATTCTCAGGAAGAAGCTGGAAGAGATCGCCTCGCTCAATCTGCCGATCGATATGATTGCACCCTCGCACGGCGCTATCTGGAGGGAAAACCCGCTGCAGATCGTCGAAAACTACGCCGCCTGGGCGGATGCCTATCAGGAAGACCAGGTGACGATTGCTTACGACACCATGTGGGAAGGCACCACGAAGATTGCGCACAGGATTGCCGATGAGGTGCACCGGCAGAGTCCCGATACCGTCGTGAAAGTGTTCAACATCGCCAAGTCCGACAAGAACGAAGTGATGACCGAGGTCTTCCGCTCTAAGGCGATTGCAGTGGGATCACCGACGGTCTCCAACAGCATCCTTTCCAGCGTAGCCGGCTGGATGGAATTCCTCAAACAGCTGAAATTCAAAGGCAAGAAGGCAGCAGCCTTCGGCTGCTACGGCTGGAGCGGCGAATCGGTCAAGGAACTCAGGAAGCGTCTTGGTGAGGCCGGCTTCGACGTGGTCGATGAAAGCGTCCGCTCACTGTGGAATCCGGATGAGGAGGACTTCGCCCATATTCCGGCCCTCGTTACCGCACTCCTTACGGGAACAGGGCAGGCAGACGCCCCGCAGGCCGGCAGGGCAGCAAGCGGCGCAGTGAAAGAGCAGCCTGCAGGCGGGGAAGCCGCAAAATACCAGTGCGGTCCCTGCGGCTACATCTACGATCCTGCCAAGGGAGATCCCGACAGCGGTATCGCACCGGGCGTGCGCTTTGAGGATCTGCCCGATGACTGGCACTGCCCGATCTGCGGCGTGAGCAAGGATAAGTTCCACAGAATCTGAAGCAGGCTTTTGCCCGAAGAGGCTATCTCAAAGAGGCTTTCCTCTAAAGGAGGAGGCCTCTTTTGCTGTGCCGGGCGCCTTAGCGAAGATGACTGGATAGAGAAAGTGTATCATGATATAGTTGATATACTATCATCGACAAAGCATTGGAAAACAGAAAGAGCAGGAAGTATCATGCAGCAGGAAATCATCACGTCCATCGCAGGGGAACTGAAGATCGGCACCGGCCAGGTCGACCGCACGCTGGCGTTGCTGGCCGAAGGCAACACCGTCCCCTTCATTGCGCGCTATCGAAAGGAAGCGACGCACGGACTCGATGAGGAGCAGATTCTCTATATTGAAAAGCAATACCGCTATGAGCAGAACCTTGCGGAGCGCAAGGAGGCCGTTCTTGCTCTGATCGAGCAGCGGGGCAAGCTGACGGAAGAGATCTGTCAGGCGGTGGAGGGCTGCCGCAGGCTCTCGGAGGTGGAGGATTTGTACCGACCCTACAAAGAAAAGAAGAGAACGCGTGCCGGCATGGCGATCCGGCGCGGGCTGCAGCCGCTGGCGGACTGGATGCTGGCGCAGCCGAAGGCGGGCGGCCTCGCCGAAGAAGCCGCCAAGTACCTTGGCGAGGAGGTGCCCGATGCTGCAGCCGCCATCGCCGGTGCCAGGGATATCGTTGCCGAGATGGTCAGCGACCAGGCGCAGCTGCGGTGGTTTGTCCGGCGCGAGATTGAGCAGCGGGGCAGGATCGTGACGAAAGAGAAAAAGAACCATGCCGACGAACGCCGTGTCTATGAGATGTATTACGATCGAACCGAGCCGGTCCCCAAGCTGCCTGACCACCGCATCATGGCCATCGACAGGGCGGAGAAGGAAAAGGTGATCACGATGAGCTTCGCGTATGACAAGGAAGGCTGTCTTGCGCATGCTCTAAGAGAGATGCAGATCAGGGAAGACGGCAGTTGCGCCGAGGTGCTGCATGAGGCTGTTGCCGATGGTCTGGAGAGACTGCTTTATCCCAGCGTGGAGAACCAGGTGCGGGCCTCGCTCTCAGAGCGGGCGCAGAAGGCGTCGATCGAGCTCTTCTCGATGAACCTGGAAAAGCTGCTGCTGCAGCCGCCTCTCATCGGCCATGTGGTGATGGGCTTTGATCCGGCATTCCGCACCGGCTGCAAGCTGGCGGTTCTCGATCCCACGGGCAAGCTGCTGCATATCGACAAGATCTTTCCGCATGCGCCGGTCGGTGATGCTGTGGGTGCGCGGCAGAAGATGACCTCGCTGATCCGTCAATATAACGTGGGGATCATCGCTATCGGCAACGGCACAGCGTCCAGAGAAAGCGAACGGTTCGTAGCTGAGCTGATCAGAGAGGCAAACCTGGATGTGCGCTATGCGATTGTTTCGGAAGCGGGTGCCTCAGTCTACTCGGCGGGGGAGATTGCGCGGCGGGAATTCCCCGATCTGCACGTTGAAGAACGCAGCGCCGTGTCGATCGGCCGCCGCCTGCTCGATCCGCTTTCGGAGCTGATCAAAATCGATCCGCAGTCGATCGGCGTGGGTCAGTACCAGCATGATCTGCCGGCCAAGGCACTGCGCGAGCGGCTTGACGAGGTTGTCATGAAGTGTGTCAACCGGATCGGCGCCGATCTGAACACTGCTTCTCCGGAGCTGCTGCGGCACATCTCCGGGCTCAACAAGACGACAGCCGCTGAAATCGTCCGCTGGCGCAACGAGAACGGGCGCTTTGCCAACCGGCGGCAGCTGCTTGCCGTCAGCAAGCTGGGCGCCAAGACCTATACGCAGTGTGCCGGCTTTCTGCGCATTGTCGGTGGAGAGGAGCCGCTGGATGAAACGGCGCTTCATCCGGAGAGCTACGAGGCGGCCCGCAAGGTGATGGCGGCCTGCGGCATTAAGCAGCTGGGCGCAGAGGAAGCGCAGTTTCCGAAAGAGAAGACGGCCAATCTCGGTATCGACGAATATACGCTGCACGATATCGAGGAAGCGATCCGCCGTCCGCTGCGGGATTACCGGGAACGCTTTGAGGGTGCGCTGTTGCGCAGTGACATCCTTGAGCTGAGCGATCTCAAGGAAGGTGATGTGCTCTCGGGAACTGTGCGCAATGTCGTCGATTTCGGGGCGTTTGTCGATATCGGTCTCCACGAGGATGGCCTTGTGCACATCTCGCGGATGAGCCGGCGCCGTATCGGGCATCCCTCGGAAATCCTCTCGGTCGGGCAGATTATCACCGTCTATGTGGTGGGCATCGATCAGGAACGCGGCCGGGTGCAGCTGTCGCTCCTGCCGCCGGAGGAACTTGCCCGCAGAGAGCATGCGCGCGGCGGCCGCAGCGGGAAAAAGAACGGAGCGGAAAACCGCAGCGGCCAGCATCGAAAGAACGACGGCCCGGGCACTCGCGGGAAAAGCACCCGGCAGCACAACGAGGCTGGGAAGCGGGACGGGCGCCATGCAGACAAGGACGAGCCGCTTTCGGCAGAGGATTCGCTGGCACGTCTGATGGATAAATACGGCAGCAGGCACCGGAACAGGAAGCCGCGCAGCAAATAGCGGGATAAATAGGAAAAAGATGGGCAGGAGCCGCCTGATCGGCTATACTATGGTTGGGGGCAGCACACACTGCTGCTTATTGTTCAGCAAGGAGAAAGGAGGCCGCTATGAAAATGCACAAGATATTTGCATGTGCGACATGCGTCTGCATGTTTCTGACACTGCTCAGCGGACACTGCATCGGAAAGCGCCGCAAGAAGGACTAGGCGGATGTCCTTGAATTGGTCACACCGATTGCACCGCTTGTGCTGTATGGTTACCGCTTGGGCATAATGCATGGAACTTAGCTCGAAAGTATATTATCTTGAATACATGAATTATGTGTGGAGCTGCAGTACATTAAGCGACTGCCTTCGGTGTGTTATTTTGTGAATGGGTGTGTGATAAAAAGAAAGTGCGGGCGTGTTTCGGTTTCTTTTCAGCGTGAGCCCTGTGTGTGATGGCTCCGCTTTTTTCTTTCTCTGATCCGCCCGGATGCCTGACGACCTGCCAGGATCTTTGATCCGATGCGCAGGTTGCTTTTTTCTTCGGACTTCTTTCGTGGTATACTGTAGGTAGCGTATGCCGTGCTGCCGGTTTGGCAGCGGCAGTACATCGCTGGTTACGGATGTTATTGATACCATAGCGCGGGAGGAAAGTTTATGTGCACAGCCATTACATACAGCTCCGGGAACCATTATTTCGGAAGGAATCTGGATCTAGAATATTCGTATCAGGAAACGGTGACGGTGATGCCCAGAAACAAGCCTCTGACGATGCGCTCTCTGCCGGCGCTGCAGTCGCATTACGCGTTGATCGGTATGGCTTTCGTTGTGGACGAGGTTCCTCTCTATTATGACGCGATGAACGAAAAAGGGCTAGGCATGGCCGGCCTGAACTTTCCCGGCAATGCAGACTACCGCCCTGTGGAGGAAGGCCAGAAGAATGTGGCTTCTTTTGAGCTGATTCCCTGGATCCTGGGGCAGTGCGGCACGGTGGCGGAGGCGCGCCGGCTGCTTTCGGACGTCAATGTGACGGATCTGGCCTTTAGCGAGGCGCTTCCGCCGTCCCCGCTGCACTGGATGATCGCCGATGCAAAGGAATCGATCGTCTTTGAGCAGACACAGCAGGGCGCCAGAGTTTACGATAATCCTGTTGGCGTTATGACCAACAATCCCACTTTTGACTATCACATGACGCATCTTGCCGACTATATGCAGGTCTCTTCGGCAGCGGCCGAGAACCGGTTCGCACCTTCGGTCGACATGCATGCCTACAGCCGCGGCATGGGCGGCATCGGGCTGCCCGGTGATCTTTCTTCAGCTTCCCGCTTCATCAAGGTGGCTTTTACCAAGATGAATTCGCTTTCAGAAAGCACGGAGGCGGAAAGCGTCACGCAGTTTTTCAAGATTCTCGGGTCGGTGGAACAGCAGCGCGGCTGCTGCCGGCTGGGTGAGGACAAAGACGGCGAACCGATCTGCGAAATCACCATCTACAGCGCCTGCTGCAATCTGGAGCGGGGGATTTATTATTATACGACCTACAACAACAGCCGGATCACGGGCATCGATATGCACAAAGAGGATCTGGACGGCACGGCGCTGGTGTGCTATCCGCTCCGTGATACGCAGGATATTTACATGGAAGAACAGACGAAGTAAGGAAAAGAAGAAGCAAGGAGAAAGATTTGTTTGCAGAGTGCTTGAACAATGTGCGGGCAAAAAGTCCGCTGGTACATAACATCACAAATTACGTGACGGTGAACGATGTGGCCAACATCCTGCTGGCCTGCGGCGGCAGCCCGATCATGGCCGATGCGCCTGAGGAAGCAGCGGATATCACCTCGATCTGCAATGGCCTCAACATCAACATTGGGACGCTGAACGAACGGACTGTGCGCGCTATGCACCTTGCCGGAAAGAAGGCGGCGGATCTGGGGCATCCGATTGTACTGGATCCCGTGGGCGCCGGGGCCAGCCGATACCGCACGGAAACGGCGGCCGGCCTGGTGGATGCGCTGCCTCTTGCAGCCATCCGCGGCAATGTTTCGGAGCTGAAAGCGCTGGCCCTGGGAAGCACGGCGACAAAGGGCGTCGATGCGGCGGCGGCCGACGCTGTGACCGAGGACAATCTGGAGGAAATGGTTTGCTTCACGAAGGAGTATGCCCGCTCGGCACAGTGTATCGTTGCCATCACCGGGGCCATCGACCTTGTGGCCGATGAAAAAATTTGCTATGTGATCCGCAACGGCAGGGCGGAGATGGGCCGCATCACCGGCACCGGCTGCCAGCTTTCCGGCCTTTTGACGGCCTATCTGGCGGCCAATCCGAAGGCGCCGCTTGCGGCGGCTGCGGCGGCTGTCTGCCTGATGGGACTGGCGGGGCAGATCGGCTGGGAACACAGGCAGCCGGGCGATGGCAATGCGGCTTATCGCAGCAGAATTATCGATGCCGTATACCATATGACGGCATCCCGGCTGGAGGAAGGGGCTGACTATGAAATTCGATAAAGAAAGCCTGCTTTTGTATGCTGTTACCGACCGCCACTGGCTTGGCGGCCATACCTTGCAGGAAGATGTGGAGAGCGCACTGGACGGCGGCATCACCTTTCTGCAGCTGCGGGAAAAAGACGATATGCAGCTTGGTCATGATGACTTTCTCAAGGAGGCGCTGCAGATCCGTGCTCTCTGCCGCCGCCGGCAGGTACCTTTTGTGATCGATGATGATGTTGCGCTGGCGCTGGAATGCGATGCGGACGGTGTCCACGTCGGTCAGAGCGATATGGAAGCCGGCAGTGTCAGGGATAAGATCGGTCCGGACAAGATCCTCGGGGTGTCGGCGCAGACGGTGGAGGAAGCGCTGCGGGCGCAGGCACAGGGTGCCGACTACCTGGGCGTGGGTGCCGTTTTCCCCACAGGATCCAAGGCGGATGCCCAGGAGGTGGATCATGCGACGCTGCGGGCCATCTGCCGGGCAGTGGATATTCCCGTGATCGCCATAGGCGGCATTACCAGAGACAATGTCACATCGCTTGCCGGTACCGGCATTGTCGGAATCGCGGTGATCTCGGCGATTTTCGCCCAAGAAGACGTGCGGGCGGCAGCGGCCGATCTTCTGGTGCAGACGAAGAAGGCGGTCGGTTAGATGCTGCGCGGTGCAATCTTTGACATCGACGGGACCCTCCTTGATTCCATGCCGATCTGGGATGAGCTGGGCGCACGGTATCTTGCTGCCCGCGGCATTTGCCCCGAGGAGGGGCTGGGCGAAATCCTGTTTCCTATGACCATTGAGGAGGGCGTGCGGTATCTGAAGCGCCGCTATGCGCTGCCTGAAACGGAGGAGACCATTCGCAGCGGCCTTATGGAAGAGCTTGCGCTCTTTTATCGCAGGCAGGTTCCCTTGAAGGATTCGGCGGCGGCGCTGCTGCACGCTTTGGCGGACCAGGGAATCCCCATGATGCTGGCTACCATCGGGGATCCGGCGCTGGAAGAAGCAGCGCTGCGGCGTCTTGGCGTTTGGGACTGCTTTGAGGACATGCTCACCTGCGAAGAACTTAAGACTACAAAAAAAGAACCCCGCATCTATCTGGAGGCGGCATCCCGCCTGGGGACACGCCCCGGGGAAACACTGGTTTTTGAGGATGTCTACGTGGGTGTGCACACGGCAGCAGCGGCCGGCTTTCCGGTTATTGCGGTCGAGGATGAGGCCAGTAGCAGCGAGCGGGCGGCGATCCGGGCGGAGGCTGACCTCTATATCGCGTCGTTTCGGGATCTGCCCCCGGTCAGGGAACTCCTGCGTACAGACTGGCGCTGATTCATTTTGCCCGGTCAGGCTGGCTATCTTTTGTATTTCGCCTCAATCAGTGCGCGCAGGTACTGCGGCGTGGAGAAGCTGCTGAATTCCTGGATATCATCAAGGGAGGCACCGATCGCAAGCAGGGACTGGATGCCTTCCATCCATTCACAGGATTCCTGATCGAACAGCAGGTCATCCTCTTCTCCCTTCGAATAAGGAAGAATCTCGAGTTCTGTATAGTACCGGATGGTCTCTTCGTCAGCATCGTATTTCTCTGCAAATTCTTCAATCGTGTAGGTCATGGTATCCTCCCTGTATCTAGTCTGTTTCAATATATTTGATCAATGGCGCATCGCTGCTCCCTTTCATAGGTTCATCTGCATGGATGAAAAAACAACGAAAAAACATCCGTGCTTCAAAGCCTCTGCGAATGTGTTCCGCTTTCATGAGTTACCATACCACGGCAGTGACGTGAACGCAACCGCTCCGCGCGGTTTGTGTTTTTTTCAGCAGGGTTGTGCTATAATTTGTCGCTGAAGGACATCATGGAGGAGAATATCAAGTTATGACAGGGCAAATGACAACACGAACGGTACACAGCCTCAGCTTTTATCTTGCACATTATCTGTATCCGGCACAGGCGGTTCCGATGCTGCTGATCACGCTGCTTTGCGTCGGCATCGTGGTGGGCGCCATCTTCGGTGCCTGCAAATACATGTCGGTGCAGCAGCAGAAGAAGACGGCGAACAGGGTTTACTCACCCAGTGACAATAGTTATTTCCTGCAGCTGCATCGGAATTTCTTCCTCGAGAAGTTCCTCAGCCTGACGGAACGTTTCTTTGAGATGATCTTTTCCTGCACCTTTATCATGCTCTTCGTTGCGGTCTACTTTTACTTTGACTATTTCCAGCGGGGAAAAACGAACTCTCTTTGGAACAACTACAACGGGCTCTTGCTGCTGCTCTTCATTCTGATTGCCGTTCTCCTGACGAACCTGCTTGACAGCAAGGTCATACCGTTGGCTTATGTGGAGCCGGGACAGATCGGCAATATGCGGCTGCTGGGCATGTTCTACATTCTTATCGTCTTTGCGGTGATCAAGTTCCGCAACGGCAACAACAATTACGATGACATTATCATGTATTTTGTGACGCTGGTCATCGGCCGGTTCATCGGTTTTGATGCCACGGCCAAAGGCTTCAAGGAAGATATGATCAAATCCATGTACAATCTTCCGATCCTGGGCCTGGCGCTGCTTTGCACCGGCATCATGGCGCTGTACGGCTTCCGCTCCGGCTATCTGATATATGACAACGGTGTTGTTATGAATCTGTTTCTGGCCAATCTCATGCTGATTTTGGTCATCTATATTGTGCATTATCTGGTCATGCGCCGGGCAAGGCAGGCAGACGAAGAAGAAGCGCCGCCGTATTACGACGATCGCTTCTTCGATGAATAGTCCTGATACGTTATGGAGCATTGCCTGCAGCCGGCAGGGACGATGACGTCTGCCGCCTGATCAGGCGCCGCAGGCTATTTGCCGTCTTTTTCCAGAGCTTCACAGATGCGTTCATAGTGCAGAACCTGACCGACGCGCTGCAGGATATCGATGCCTTCTTTGGAGGCCAGCTGCCAGTCGCTGATTTCGTCGGACTGGATTCTGATGTCCGAGGGCCCGAAGGTGATGGGGCAGCGATAGATATCACAGAAATAGTAGTCGCCGGATGCGGGATCGTCGTTGCGGTACGTGTAGATCGGCGTGCGATCGCAGGCGGTGATGTTCAGTCCTGTTTCCTCCCAGACTTCACGGCAGGCTGCGTCAAAGGAAGTTTCGCCCGCTGAAGCGCATCCCCCGGGAATCTCCCAGGCACCGGGCGCCCACTTCTTGTCCATGGTGCGGCGGGTCATCAGGAACTGGTGCTTGTCGTTTTCAATCAATGCTAGCGCATAGAGCATATAGCGGCCTTCACCCAGAGCGGCTTCGCTGCGGAGCACCTTTTCGCCCGTTGGCTTTCTGTTTTCGTCATAGATGTCGATATATTCGTCCATTACCTTTCCTCCTTGGCAGTCGAGCTGCGTAGCAGTTTGTACTTCGTGTTTTTTCATTGACGTATCGCTTTGTATTCTATTTTAGCACAGCCAGGCACTTTGTGAAACCATCTACGCCGTCCGGGATCTGCACCGCCCGGACGGGCTGGCGGCCGCTGCAAGACTGCCGCTGCATGAGAGCCGGAAGCCAACCGGTTAGAAGGGATCGTCGGGGATGTCGATGTCCGCCAGCCGCAGACGGGCCCGCAGGAAGGCCTTCAGGGACTGCAGCAGACAGTTGAGGCCATGGGCAACCTTATCGCTTCCAAAGATCAGAACAATGGCGACGGCAAGACAGCCCGCCAGCGAGAAGTTGCAGACCGGATGCGCCTTCAGAAAAGGAGTGGCGGCAGCTATTTTGTAGATCTTGTAGGCGAAAGCCTGTGCGATATAGATCGGAAGCGTGTTCCCGCCGATGTGGGTGAGCCGCATGGGGCGGTCCGGAAAGAGACCAATGACAGCGGTGCCCATCAACAGGGCGATGGCCAGTGCGTAGCACCCCCACAGAAGGCCCGGTGCACCCATACCGATGGGACCCGGTCCGGTATCATCCAGGTAGGCATTGTGCAGCATCAGATTCCGAAGAACGTGGAGACTGATCAGGCGGGGATGCAGGATTCTTGTAAAGAGAAACATGCTCATCATGCAGCCTGCAAGGATACCGACGTGCAGGAACCACGGCTGCCGGCGGATCTTCTGGATGTGCGCAGGCGTTGCATAATAACCGAGCATGAAGAAAACGGCAAAAGCGACAACCTTGAGGATGGCCTTTTCCACATAGCCGTTGGGGTCGGCAACCATGGACAGAACGTTGAAGATCAGCAGCCAGATCAGCAGGTAGCGCACCTTTACCAACGCCGGCAGCATCCACTTGAGGACGATCAGGACAAAGATGAACCACATGGAAAAGGCCGGCGTCAGAAGATCCATGACGTTGACGTGCTGGTGCAGGACAAACAGGTTGAACAGGGCAAAGAGAATCTGTACGAAAAAGTAGGTAAAGAGAAGGTTCCTTGCCTTGGCGTTGGTTTTCTGCAGGTTCTTGGAAAAGTAGCCGGATACGAACATGAACAGCGGCATGTGAAAAGAGCAGACCGTCAGCATGAACAGGTCGATGCCCAAGGGGTGCACGTCGTCCACTCTGCCGATGGCGGCAAATAGATGAACCAGAACAACGAGCAGGATCAAAAAAAGCTTGAGATTGTCAAAAAGATAGTCTCTTTTCTGCATAGATGGATGAAATTCCCCCCCTGTAATTGTTCAAATCAAAGGAATTATAGCATAGGAAGGCGGCATGTGTCATTGGCGGGAAGTTAGAACTTTGTGTTGTTTCCGTGAAGCTGTGTGAAGAAATTCTTGCAAAACGGTGACAGTGAAGGCAGATAAAGGATATAATAAAGTAATCTCTACAGCAGTGATCCACGTGAACAGACATGTAAGATGAGAAAATGCGGTGAGCGGAGAAAGGATACGTGACATGAAAGGCTTGTTTATCATCAATCCCTCGTCGGGAAGACAGAATATCCGGACGAAAATGCGGCATATTGTTTCCCAGCTGGTGCTTGATCAGATCTGCAACGAAATTGATGTGTTTTATACGGAAAAGCAGTACGATGCCCGGAACCGTGCCAGGGTGCTCAAGCCCGGCGAGTATGACTTCCTGGCGGCGGTGGGCGGTGACGGTACCATCAACGAGGTGACCAACGGTTTGATCACCAGCGGTAGTGAAATACCGCTGGCCATTCTCTCAGCGGGAACGGTCAATGATTTTGCCAGGTATATGCAGCTGCCCCAGACATCTGCCGGCTTCTGCAGGATGATCAAGAACTTTGAAACCACCAAGGTGGACGTGGGCAAGGTCAATGACGAGTATTTCATTAATGTGCTGGCGGCCGGTCTCCTGACGGACGTGGCTTACAAGGTGCCCAAGAAGACCAAGGCGCTCTTCGGCAAAATGGCCTACTATCTGGAATGCGCCAAGGAGCTGCCTACGCAGATGAGCCAGTATATGACACTTCGCTTCGAAAGCGAGGAATTCACTGCCGAGGCGGAGGATACCATCGTCTTCATGGTGACCAATTCCAAGAGCGTCGGCGGTTTTCCGCAGGCGGCGCCGGAAGCCTCGGTGCAGGATGGCTATCTCGATGTTCTGATCGCCAGGAAAACCAATCTATGGCTGAAGGCACCGCAGATGTTCATTCAGATTCTGGCCGGAAACCATCCCAACCATGAAGAAATCCGTTATTTTCAGACCAAACATCTCAAGGTGTCGGCGGTAGGAGAGAATGCCAAGGATGTCAGTGTTGACTTCGATGGAGAGGCGCTCGATGAAGGGCTGCCGATCGATATCTCTATCGTCAGCAAGGCCTTGAATCTGGTGGTGCCCAAGAAGGACTGAGACATGGGGAAGGAAGCAGCAAACAGCATACCCGCTGTGAAAATTCTCTTCATCAATGCCTGCCTGCGGGGCAGAGAACGTTCGAGAACGGATCAGCTGTGCCGTGCGTTCCTCGATGGGCTTTCACGCATGGCAAACGAGCAGCGTCTCGTGGTGGAAGAAGTGAATCTAGCGGCCGAGAAGCTGCCCTGCTACGGGGCGGAAGAGATCGAACAGCGGGCGGCACTCCTTGATGCGGGCCGCCTGGAGGATCCCTTTTTTGACTTTGCACGGCAGTATAAGGCGGCGGATCTGATTCTCTGCGGTGCGCCGTACTGGGATTTTTCCTTTCCGGCGGCGCTGAAATCTTATTTTGAACGGATATGTGTGGAAGAATACACCTTCTGCTATACCGACGAGGGACCGGCCGGGCTCTGCGCCTTCCGTGACTTTGTCTATATCACTACCTGCGGCGGTCATGTGGGCGGTTTGGATCTGGGAACGGACTATGCGCGTGCCATAGCCGGCTTCACGGGGCAGGGCGCTTTTCATGCCTATGCCTGTGAGGGGCTGGATATGCTGGGAAACCATCCGGCGCGCATTCTGGATAAGGCGCGTGGGGATATGGCGGCGCTGGCGGAGAGCATCTCCCTGCCGCAGCATGCTTTGCATCGTTGACAGAGCCGCAGCTTTCTGTGTATCATGGAAGCATCGTATTCGTTATTATGTGAAAAAAACTAGTTCGGAGAGGAACTCATGACAAAGCACAATCATAAGGCCGCCGGCATCGTGGCGGCCGTTGTCCTTATTGCATTCTTTATTGTCGTCTCTTTCGTCACCGATGCCGACAGTGTCCAAAAGAGCGGCTGGGCGCTGCTGCCGCCGGTGATTGCCATCTCGCTGGCGCTGATTACAAAGGAAGCCTACAGCTCTTTGTTTATCGGTATTGTAACCGGCGGTCTGCTGTATTCGGGCTTCAGTTTTCGGGGTACGATGACCCACTGCCTCAAGGACGGCTTCGTTTCCGTTCTGACCGATCCCTATAATGTCGGTATTCTGCTGTTCCTGGTGATTCTGGGCGCCATTGTTTCCCTGATGAACAGGGCGGGCGGTTCTGCGGCCTTCGGGCGCTGGGCCAGGACGCATATCAAGACGCGTGTGGGTGCGCAGCTGGCAACCATTGCCCTTGGTATTCTGATCTTCATTGACGACTATTTCAACTGCCTGACCGTAGGCAGTGTCATGCGCCCTGTGACGGACGGACACCATGTGTCCCGCGCCAAACTGGCATATATCATCGATGCGACGGCGGCGCCGGTCTGCATCATCGCGCCGATTTCCTCATGGGCGGCGGCAGTATCCGGCTTCGTGAAGGGCGCCAACGGTCTGACCGTATTCTGCCAGGCAATTCCCTATAACTTCTATGCTTTGTTCACGATTCTGATGATGTTTATGATCGTGGGGACCAGGACCGACTTCGGCCCGATGGCAACCCACGAAAAGAATGCACTGCGGGGTGATCTCTTCACCACGCCGGATCGGCCCTATGGCGATGCGAATGAGGAAGAGGGCAATGCTCGCGGCCGCGTCATCGACCTGGTCTTTCCCATTCTCTGCCTGATTGTCTGCTGTGTGATCGGCATGCTGGCCAACGGCGGCTTCTTTGGCGGCAAGAACGTGATCGATGCTTTCGCAGGCTGCGATGCTTCGGTGGGACTTTCGAGCGGCTCCCTCATCGCGCTGATTATCATTGTTATCTATTATATCTGCCGCGGTCTCCTGTCCTTCCGCGCCTGTATGGATGCGCTGCCGGCCGGTTTTAAGGCCATGGTGCCGGCGATTCTGATTCTGGTATTTGCCTGGACACTGAAGACGATGACCGACAGCCTCGGTGCGGCGGATTTCGTTGCCGGTCTGATCGGCAGCAGCGCGGCAGGATGGCAGGTCTTCCTTCCGTGTATCATCTTCCTGATCGGCGTATTTCTGGCCTTTGCCACCGGAACATCCTGGGGGACGTTCGGCATTCTCATTCCTATCGTCATTGCCCCGTTTGCCCATGATCACCGGATGATGATCATCGCAATTTCGGCCTGCATGGCCGGTGCCGTGTGCGGCGATCACTGCTCGCCCATTTCGGACACGACCATCATGGCCTCCGCCGGTGCGCAGTGCAACCACGTCAACCACGTCAACACCCAGCTGCCTTACGCCATGCTGGTGGCCGGCGTTTCGGCTGTCACCTATATCATTGCCGGCTTCACAAGGAGCGCTGTCATTTCGCTGCCCTGCGGTGCTGCTCTGCTGATCGTTGTGATACTTTTGATTCACCGTACAAAGGGGCATCGCATCGAGATGCCGCCCGAGGCGTAAGCGCAGAAGAGCTGAGCTTATCCTGCGCGTATCTTTCTGGAGGTGTCCCGGGAGCGGTTGCTTTTTAGGAGCAGGCTGCGCCTCGCCAAAGGGAACGTGCCTTCAAAGGAAATTGTCAGGAGAATGGAATACAAATCCATCGAAAATCGCTTAAAAAAGGAAAGGAGAACCTACGATGGACATCGTCTGTTTGGATATGGAAGGCGTACTGGTGCCGGAGATCTGGATTGCTTTTGCGGAGGTGACGGGCATCCCGGCGCTGAAGCGGACCACAAGAGATGAACCGGACTACGACAAGCTGATGCAGTATCGTCTGGACATTCTGCATGAGCATGGTCTCGGCCTTAAGGAAATACAGGATACGATCGCCAAGATTGATCCTCTGCCCGGCGCACGGGCTTTTCTAGATGAGCTGCGTACTTTAACGCAGGTGATCATTCTCAGCGACACGTTCACGCAGTTTGCCAAGCCGCTGATGGAAAAGCTGGGCTGGCCTACGCTGTTCTGCAACGAGCTGGAAGTTGCCGAGGACGGCAGCATCACGGGCTACAAGCTGCGCTGCGAGCAGACCAAGCTGACGACAGTGCGTGCACTGCAGTCCATCGGCTTTGATACCATTGCCAGCGGGGACAGCCATAACGACATGGGCATGATCCAGGCCAGCAAGGCCGGTTTCCTCTTCCGTTCCACAGAGCAGCTCAAGAAGGAGCACCCTGAGATTCCGGCCTATGAATCCTTCGATGATCTCCTTGCGGCCATTCGCGGAGTGCTGGCTTGATGGATCTGTTTGCCAGTGACTTTGACGGAACCCTTTCCTTTGCGGGCAGAGAGCCGTCCTTCCGCACGGATGATATGCAGGCTGTTGCGGCCTTCCAGAAAACAGGAGGCCTTTTTGGCGTTTGTACCGGCCGTTCGCAGGCAGGAATCACGGTGCCGGGGAAGACCATGCCGCTGCACTTTGACTTTTATATTCTGGCCAGCGGGGCGCTTGTTTTAGACGGGGATCTGCAGGTGATCGATACCTGCACGATTCCGAAGGCGCTTGTTGCGGAGCTCTATGACAGATTCCGCGGAGAAGCAGAGATCGTCATTCAGGCGAATGATACGGTCTATAGCTTTTGCAAAAGCTCGCCGATGCAGACCTTGATCTCTGATGTGCAGGAAATTCCGGGCGACAGATTTTACGGGCTTTCCTTCGGCACGGGCGGGGAGGAGGCGGCGCGTCATCTTGCGCAGTGCCTCAATGAGAATTACGGCGATATAGTGCGCGCCTTTGTGAACGTGCGCCATGTGGATCTGGTCCGCAGGGACTGTTCCAAGGGAACAGCGCTGCAAAAGGTCACAGCATACTTCAGTGCCGGTCGGAGCGGCGGCATTGGTGATTCCTATAATGATATTCCGCTCCTTGCTGCCTGTGATACTGCCTATACCTTTCACCGCGCGCCGTATCGTGTGCGCACGCAGGCCGATGTGCTCGTAGACACGGTAGCAGAAGCGCTGCAGGACTTTTCGTCGCGTGATCAGCGGTAGCTGACATGTCTCGTCTCTGCGTGCAACGTGCCTTTCTTCACAATTCCTACACAGATTTGTGACATATAGTACATGATTTCTCCTTATGATGGATAGCGTACTTATGAAGGGAGGCATGCCGGGGCGTGCTCCTGCTGCGAAGACAGCAGGCGGCCGCAATGCCCGAAAACATCGTTGGGCACATGAACAAAAATCCCGGCACAGTATAGCATGGAGAATCAGACATCAATCGCACATCACTTTTTCGCGCTGATCCTGCTTGCATTGGCAGTGATCACCGCGCTGGTCATGATGCCGCAGGCCGCATCGGCTGCAGAGCAGACGAAGGAAACGGTCGGCAGCACCGATACGATTTACCGCCAGTCGATCCAGACGGCGACGAAGGCCACCATTGCCTGGAGCAAGGTCAGGGAGGCCGATGGCTATCTTGTCTATCAGAAGAAGGCCAATGTTTGGAGCAGGGTGGCTAAGACAACCCGTACAAGTCTGAAGAGAACATCGCTTGCGAGAACGAACCAGTTCAAGGTGATGGCTTACAAAAAGGTCGGTACGAAGACTGTGCGTGGAGAAGCAACGGCGAAGACGGTTACCATGCCGACAGTGATTACTGAAAGGACCAGGGGCTACAAGGGTACCTACGGCTACAAGGTAATCCAAAAGGCCAAGACCAAATACGGTGCCCGCTATGTCTGGGGTGCCAGCGGTCCCAGAGTCTTTGACTGCAGTGGCTTTACCTATTGGACTTACAACAACTGCGGCGTTTCCGGCATCAAGTTCTATCGGATGTCCAGCCGCAGCCTCTATCGCAGCTACAAGTGCTACAGCCTTGGCAGAAGTCTTGCGAAGGCACAGACCGGTGATATCCTGCTGTTCGGCCATGGCGGATCCACGTCAAGCATCTATCATGTAGGCATGTATGACAAGAATGGATACTATGTGCATGCGAACGGCACCAAAGTAGTTCGTTCTTTGGTACCTACCAGGCAGCTCGTAGCGGTCATTCGTCTGCCGGGTCTGCGCTAGGAAGCGCTCGCATTCTGCAGGACAGGCAGAAATAGAAATGCAGGATGAAACAACGTTAAACCTTGTATCCCACGTCCGTGCGGCGTGGGATACTTTTTTCTGCTTCCGGTTTACTGGGATTAAGAAACCAACACTATTTGTCCTATAATCCGTGTTTTGATCTGCTGTGTCGAGAAACATAACCTGGGGAGTGTCTGTGCAGTGCAGTTATGTGCAGTTATGAAACTTCCCGTGCCTGGAGCATGCTGATGTCACGCACAGATTGCAGAGACGAAGTTGGTATTTGACGGCAGGTTGGGTTCTGCTGCCAGGTGTACGCCGTATGATCGCTTCATGAATTTGTTCCTCATAACCACATGTATGATTACTTGTAAAAAAGGGAGCCGCTGCGGCTGCAGCAGCACCCTTTGGGCATCGTATGTTATGCCAACCGGTGGTTAGCTATTTCTTTTCGCTTCCGTTTTTCTCCTTGCTGTCGTGCCGGATGGCAATGATACAGCTTGTGATAAAGCCGCCCCAAAGCAGGGTGCATCCGATGACCATCATGATGATTGCATCTACGCTCATAGCTTATGCCACCTCCTCATCATCATCGACTACGGGGATCGAATCTATGGAATTGTAACCCGGGAAGCCCTTGGCTCTCGTGAAGATCACAGCGAATACGGCGACGATAAGAAGAGCGCCCCAGCCGAAGATGGCCTGATCCAGACGGGAGTAGGAGCCGTATCCTTTGGTGATGTACTGATAGGTGTTGAGGAAAGTCATGACACCCAGCATGATCACAGTGATGATCTTCAGGGAATAGGTCCACCATTTGCCCACGCTGAAGTTGGAATACTCGTTGGCGAGTGTGCGGATTTTCTCAGGATTGGAGAGCCAGGAGATCATCAGAACTTCAACAAATCCGCAGACGGTCAGACCGACGTTATTGATATGGGCATCCAGAATATCCAGGATGTTGAGGCCGGCGCCGGTGATGAAGAGAATGCTCAAGAGGAAAGAGGGCACGAACACCAGTGTAACGGCACGTTTGTGACTGCTGATTTTGAACTTGCCTTCGATGCCAGTGATGATGACTTGCGAAATCGAGATCAGTGAGGTGATGCCGGCGACGAACAGCGCACCAAAGAAGCAGACACCTACCAGGCCGTTCATGGCAGGCAGGGTACTGATGGCGGTGGGAAAGGTCATGAAGGCCAGACCGACGCCCTGTCCGGCAACCTGCTCGATCGGCACGCCCTGCTGGGATGCCATGAATCCGATGATGCTGAATACGCCGATGCCGGCGAAGATTTCAAATCCGTGGTTGGCGCAGGCCGTGATGAAGGCTGAGTTGACCACATCGGTCTTTTTCGGCAGGTAGCTGGCATAGGAGACCATGATGCCGAAGGCAATGGAAAGACTGTAAAAAATCTGACCGTAGGCGGCGACCCACACATGCGGATCGTGCAGCGAGGACCAGCGAGGCTTGAACATATACTGCAGACCTTCAGTGGCGCCGGGCAGGGTGATGCCGCGGATGACCAAAACAAAGGTCAGAATTAAAAGAATAGGCAGACCGATGCGGCAGGCACGCTCGATGCCCTTGCTGATGCCGGCATACATGATCACCGCGGCCAGCCCCCATACGATGAGGAAGGGCAGGATCAGATTGGTCTTGATGCCGCCGAAGTGATGCGCACTGTCGGTGGTTCCCAGGAAGCTTACAAAGAAGCTGGTGGGATCGGCACCCCAGGTCTGTTTGATCGAGAAGAAGACGTAACACAGCGTCCAGACAACGATGGCAAAGTAGTAGATCAGAATCATGAAAGAGACCATGACCTGCACCCAGCCCAGCCATTCAAACTTCTGGTTGATGCGTGCCAGCGCGGCCGGTGCACCGCCGCGGTAGGTCTTGCCGATGGCATACTCCATGATCAGGATCGGGATGCCGGCCGTGATAATGGCAAAAAAGTAAGGAAGCAGGAAAGCACCGCCGCCGTTAGAAGCTGCCACATAGGGGAATCGCCATAGGTTCCCCAGGCCGACAGCAGATCCAATGGCGGCCATCAGGAAGCCCAGCTTGGAATTCCATTTGTCGTTCATAATAAACATCCTCCAAACACTAAAGAATATAATATGGATATAAATAATAAAAATTAACCTCTTCTATTCTATCGTATTTTGACATCAATGAAAAGTAAATTGTAACCGGTTACGACGATGCCTGACATGTATAATGTGTGCACGGCTACATGATATCCGGGGTGCAATTTGTTCGTACATAACATATAATGACAGCATTGGTTATTGAACAGATGAAGAAACCTGGCTGTCGATGCGATGCGGGCAGCAGGTGCAGTGCAGCAGGGGTGTTGACGTGGGCAGGCAGCCATCGAATGGGGAATTGAATGGGAAGTTGTCAATTTATGAAAAGATACAGCTTTCACAGCAGCAGCAGGAGGCTGTGCAGCGGACAGACGGTGCGGCGCTGCTCCTGGCGGTTCCCGGCAGCGGCAAGACGACGACGCTGGTAGCGCGTGTCGGTTATATGATTCTGGAAAGGGGGATCCGTCCTGAAGAAATTCTGGTCATCACCTTTACAAGGAATGCGGCGGAAGACATGCGGCAGCGCTTTGCTGCGCTCTTTGGCAGCGATCTGGCCGCACGCGTTGATTTTCAGACCATCAACAGCTTCTGCTACCGAGTTGTCTGCTATACGGCACATGTAAGCGGTCACCCAAAACCGGAGGACGAGACAGAACGGCCTGCGATTCTGCGGAAGCTCTATGCTTCGATGGTGCCGGAAGCTTTCACCGGAGAGAATGAAATCCGCGAGCTGGATACCGAGATCACCTACATCAAGAACATGGGCCTTACCGAGGAAGAGATCGCAGAACGCAGGCTTTCGAAAGATATTGTTTCTGTGCAGCGGATCTATGATGCTTATCAGCAGTATCTGAAAGACCATCACAAAATGGATTATGACGACCAGATTCTGTATGCGCATACGATTCTGCAGAAAGCCGCACCGATCCGGGAACACTTTCAGGCGCGCTACCCCTATCTCTGTGTCGATGAAGCCCAGGATACATCAAAGATGCAGCATGAGGTGATTCGTCTGTTGGCCGCAAAGCACGGTAATCTTTTCATGGTCGGTGATGAAGACCAGAGCATCTACGGCTTTCGTGCGGCCTATCCGAAGGCCCTGCTGGATTTTCCGAAAGACTGGCCCGGCGGGCAGGTCATGTATCTTGAGACGAATTATCGTTCGGCCCGGGCGATCGTGGGACTGGCTGACCGCTTTATCCAGGGAAACAGCAAGCGTTATCCCAAGAAGATGACAGCAGCCAGAAAGGAAAAGGGCGGGGCGGAGGTTGTATTGATCCGGCACCGCACACAGCAGTATGACTGGCTGTGCCGGCATCTTGCAGGTGATGCACAGACGGCTGTTCTCTATCGCAATAATGATAGTGCGGTGCCTGTCGTTTATCATCTGCAGCGCGCCGGCATTCCCTTTGTCCGGAAGGGGGAACCGTTCCTCTTCTTTCAGCACCGCATCGTTGCGGATGCGTGCAGGATTATGCAGTTTGCGCTGCATCCCCGTGACAGGGGCCTGTTCTGGAATCTGTATTACAAGTTTTCGATCCGCATCACGAAGAAGGCCGCCTACAAGGCGATGCATGCACCGGCAGAGGGTGCGGCGGACCCGATCCTCTATGCCCTTGAGACCTCTTCGCTGCTGGGGCGGAGCAAGCAGCAGGAGGTCACTTCACTGCGTCTGCAGTTTCAGGCTATGCGCGAGCAGAACAGGGCGCAGGATGCCATCGAGGCCATCCGCACCTGCATGCATTACCGGGATGCCGAAAGTGATAAGCTCTTGCTGCTGCAATGTCTCGCTAAGCCGGAAGAGACGATCGAGGATTTCCTTGAGCGTCTGCCCGCCATCGAACGCATGGTTTGTAAGACACCGCCGGTGCACCGTGAGCAGGCGCCGGTCATTCTCAGCACCATGCACGCCTGCAAAGGCCTCGAATATCCGCGCGTGATCCTTATCGATGCCGTGGACGGCACCCTGCCGGCGGAGGATGCAGACATGGAAGAAGAACGACGCATCTACTATGTCGGGATGACACGCGCCCGCGATGAGCTTTTAATGCTGCAGTATCAGGATGCCGCCTGTCCCTTCCCGGCGGCCTGCAGGCGGATCGAAGGCGGCTTTGATCCGGGCAGTCGGATTCGGCATGCCAGATTCGGCGAAGGCGTTATTGTATCCAACGACGGAACCACGATCGTTGCGGCCTTTGAGCGCAGCGGCAGGCGAGTGAACCTTAATCTCGCTTACTGTCTGGAGAAAGGTCTGCTGCGCCCGCTTGCCTGAGCAGACGACGGAACATGATCAGACAGAGAATGATCTGCACCACCGGCAATGACGGCAGTATCCTGCGTGAAGATCCCGGTCATGCCTGCGCGGAAAAGGAACGTCAGCAGGCTCATGACAGCACCGAATACGAAGGAAATCAAGATGCCGTAGTCCAGCGTTTTCTTTGCGCGGTCAAATTTTCCAGCGCCTATATTCTGTGCTGCGAAGGCAGACATGGACTGCATGAAAGCGCTCGGCACCAGCATAATGATTTATAAGAGAATAATAAAAAGAAAATAAAAAAAATACAGAAAATTTGTCAGCGTTTCTTGGAAGTGTTATGATTTGAACGAAAGAGGAAATAAAATATAGATTATAGTAAGAGCTGATTAAAAAAGACATCGACAAAGAAAAAAGAGATCAATTGGTTCATAGCTCCTTGAATACGGCAAGAGGTGTAATGACAATGCACATGCCATGGTAAACCGTGCAATGCAAAAACGCAGCACGTACAGCGCATGTTAAGGGGAGGAAGTGCGGATGTTTGGGAATGTTAGAGATGCGTTGGCTGTATCCGAAGGTATACTACAGAGAACAGGAAATCTGGCGGGCTGGCTGCAAACGCGCTATAAAAAGCTTGATATCTATAAGGATGATCACCATGCGGGGCCGCTGCTCTTGCTCGAAAGAAAAATGATTTCTCTTATCTGCTGTGTGACGGTATTCTTTGCTTTGGGTGGCAGTATGATCGCTGCCGCTTCGCATGCGAATGCAGCCAAGGCAAGTCGTCCGACGGCAGGCAGTGTCGCTGTGACGATTTGGAATCACATGCGCAAGGGCAGCAAATCTTTTACGGCCGATACTTCCGCTCTCAAGCAAAAGGACCTGTTCGCATGCGTCTTCATAGACAATGGTCAATCCAGCTATGGCGATTATATTTACAGCGAAATGGTCGGTGTGGTCTATCAGGTGACTGCTTATTGCAGCGGCAGATCGAAATTAATTGTCTTCAGAAAAACGAGCAGCGAGTCTTTAGCAACAGAAACCAAGTTCCTTACATCGATCAGTAAGACCACCAAAAGCCTCGTGCGCAAAAAGAAGGGCAGCTACCAAAAGATCAAAACGATCAACAGCTATGTCAAAAGCCGCGTGGGGTATGACAATACACGCAGCAGGTTCCAGGCATCAGACGCCTATTATCAGAAGAAGGCTACCTGTTGCGGCTATGCAAGTCTGATGTACACCATGCTCAGGGATGCCGGCATTCACTGCCGCATCGTCAAGAATGTCAGCATGAATCACGCCTGGATTCTTGTTAAGTCCGGCAGCCGCTGGTATCAATGCGATCCTACTTGGGATGATACCGCACAGACGACGCGGTATTTCATGAAGGGCAGAAGCTACAGCGGACACAAGAAAGCGTCAAAGATGGATTCTACTTCGACGAAGCTGCCCACGATCGCCAAGTACAGCTACAAACATTACGCAAAGTAAACGGAAAAGAGCAGCACATACTTATGAAATATTTTGTGCGGCGGACGGAATGAATAATCCGCGTCTGCTTTATGGTCCCTGCCTGTGGTATACTGTTGGTGTTATGAGAGGCAGTGCCCTTTCAGCTTGCCGTGCCCGGAAAGCTGAACGGCTTACGGCAGAGAAGCAGGAATCTGCAGGGCTTGCTGCCGCGGCGGGTTAAAGGAGACGGAAGACTATGGCAGCTTGGGAATGGACATTGTTTTGCGGGACGCTTGTTTTTTTCATGCAGGCGGGCTTTACGTGCCATGAGGCCGGTTTTGTGCAGAGCAAGAATGTAATTGCCGTTTCCATCGAAAATCTTCTGACCTTTATGATCACCATCATCGTATTTACCTTCGCGGGGTATCCGATCATGCACGGCACCTCGGTGTTCAGCCTGCCTGCATCGGCCTATCCGCAGCTGTTCATCGAGATCATGTATGCCAGTGTCAGTGTAACGATCTTTGCCGGTGCGATGTCGGAGCGCACGAAGCTCTCGGCACTGCTGATCGGCAGCGCCGTAGCCAGCGGCATCATCTACCCGTTTTTCGGCCGGTGGGCCTGGGGAACCGGTGGCGGTGATATCGGATGGCTGGCGCGTCTTGGGTATATGGACTTTGCCGGCGCCTCTGTCGTACACGGCACAGCAGGTGCGATCACGCTGGCAGGTCTCTTGATCGCAGGCTCCCGCAGAGAAATCAAGAAGGGCAAGTCCAACATTCCGATCGCCACGCTGGGCGTTTTCATCCTCTGGTTCGGATGGCTGGGATTCAACGGCGGCAGCTGCACGGGACCGGAAGAGGCAGGACGCGTCTTTATGAACACCACGATGGCGGCGGCATGCGGTATGGGCGGGGCGCTGGTTTCCAATCTGCTGTACCGCAGGAAGGGCCGTTATCTGATTTCCATCTTCAATGGTGTGCTGGCCGGCCTGGTTGCCGCGACGGCGCTGACCGGCTACACGGGGCTGCTGGGTTCTGTCGCTGTCGGCTTTACAGCCGGGGTGACGGCGGACTGCATACAGGAACTGATGGAATATCTTCATATCGATGATGTGGTCAATGCGGTGCCGGTGCATCTGGCCGGCGGCGTTGTCGGGATTCTTCTTCTTCCCTTCGTCTGCAGCCAGGATGTCCTTGTGACAGGCAATCGGATCGAGCAGCTGGGCATTCAGTTTGCCGGCATTCTGATCGACTTCCTCTGGACATTCTGTCTTTCCTGGATAATGTTCAAGATCATTGACAAGTTCAGCGGTGTGCGTGTGACCGAGGAAGAAGAACGAAAAGGGCTGAACATTGTGGAGTTCAATGATCTATACTCCTGGGAAAACTACATGGAAATTTCCTCCTATGAGGCTGAGATCAACGAGCAGAACAAGACGCTGAGTCGGCAGTCACGCCTGCTGGCGCAGACGGAGGATATCGAAAGGAAGAAGCTCGCCCGGGAACTGCATGACAGTCTGGGACAAAGTCTAGCCGCCTTGAAACTCGTACTCAAGATGGGCCGCGACAAGACGAGCGACAAGGCCCTGGAGCTGACGGAAAACAGCATTGCTGAAATGCGCAATATTCTCAATGACCTTTCCCCGGCTGGCCTTAAGGATGGCCTGTCCAAGGGACTGGAGACCATGACCCTCGAGCTTTCCGAGCTGGAAGGGCTGACCTGTTTCTTCCGCCAGGAGGGGGAAATCCCGGCTTTTGATGAAACGAAGACGCTGAATCTCTATCGCCTGATTCAGGAAGCGCTCACCAATGTGGTTAAACATGCTGAGGCCAGTGAGGCCAGCATCACCTGCCGCGTACAGCGGGGCCTGTTCATCGTGGAGATCAAGGATAACGGCAAGGGCTTTTCTGTCCGCAGGAGCCGGCACGGCATAGGCCTTTCCTCCATGCGCGAGCGGGCGGAGATGCTGGGCGGACAGATTAAGATCACGTCGGAGGAAGGCAGAGGAACGACGGTTATCGTGGAGGTGCCCTATGACAGCGAATGAAAAAACAAAGATCGTCATCGCCGATGACCATAAAATGCTGCGCGAATCATTGTGCATGCTGCTGGATATGGAGGATGATTTCGAGGTTGTCGGGCAGGCGGCCGACGGCGTGGAATGCATGAAGCTCCTGCAGGAGACCGAGACCGATATCCTGCTTCTCGATATTTCCATGCCGAGGGTGAGCGGCCTGGAAGTGGCGCGGGAAATGTACCGGTCGCGGCCGCAGATCAAGACGATCATTCTGACGATGCACAAGAATGAGGAAATGCTGGCAGACGCTTTCAGCCACGGTGCCAAGGGCTACGTTCTCAAGGAGAATGCCTTCGAGGAGCTGGCACAGGCGATCCGCAGCGTCCGGGGCGGCAAGATCTACGTATCACAGGAACTGGCGCCTATCCTTCTGACCGGCTTTATGGAAAATGAACGCGCCGGCAAGGATCTTTCAACGCGGGAGATGGAAGTACTGAAGCTTTTGGCTGAGGGGAACAGCAACAAGGAGATTGCCGAGATCCTGTCGATCTCCGTCAAGACCGTGGAGAACCACCGGGCCAATATCATGCACAAGCATAACTTCCGCAACATTACGGAGCTGGTATTGTATGCCGTCCGCAATCATATTATCGAAGTATGAATTATGTGACATACAAGGAAAATTCTGAAATTAGGGAATTATCCTTATAAAAATAGGGGGTTTGCCTCATGGGAGGCAGCCCCTGATTTTATTATACTAAATATATGAAAGATCCAATGTGTAAGATTCAATGAGAGGAGCGTGAGGATCATGATTAATCACGGCGATACCGCGTTTATGCTGGTATGCGCAGCACTTGTATTCATCATGACACCGGGCGTCGCATTCTTCTACGGCGGCCTCGTTAACAAAAAGAACGTACTGACGATCATGATGCAGAGCTTTATTTCCATGGGTGTCGTAACCATCATCTGGTTCATTTTCGGCTTTTCCATGGCGTTCGGTCCGGACATCGGCGGCATCATCGGCGGTGCAAAGTACTGCTTCCTGCATGCCGTAGGCATGGCACCGAATCCGCAGTACAGTGCGAACATTCCGTTCTTCAGCTATTTCAGCTATCAGGAGATGTTCGCCATCCTGACACCGGCACTGATCACCGGTGCGTTTGCAGATCGTGTCAATTTCAAGAGCTATCTGGTATTCCTGGTATTCTGGAGCATTCTGATCTATGCACCGCTCTGCCACTGGGTATGGGGCGGCGGCTTCCTGGCTAAGCTGGGCGTCGTTGACTTTGCAGGCGGCATCGTGGTTCACGCCAGTGCCGGTATGGCAGCGCTTGCTTCCGTCTTTTTCGTCGGCAAACGTCATATCCGCAGCAAAGAGGATCTGGAGCCGCACAACGTTACACACGTGGCCCTGGGTACCGGCCTGCTGTGGTTCGGATGGTTCGGCTTCAACGCCGGCGGTGCTCTTGGCGCCAATGGCCTTGCAGCGACAGCCTTTGTCAATACAGATATCGGTGCTTCCTTTGCGATGATCTCCTGGCTCGTTATCAGCTGGATCAAGGACGGCAAGCCCAGCTTCGTCGGTGTTATGACCGGTGCGCTGGCAGGCCTTGCCACGGTAACGCCGGCTGCAGGCTACATCAAGCCCTGGGAGAGCGTGATTGTCGGTCTGGCTGCAGGCATTGTCTGCTACTATGCAGTACAGTTCAAGAACAGCAGAGGCTGGGACGATGCGCTGGACGTCTGGGGTGTCCACGGTGTCGGCGGTATCCTCGGATCCATCCTGACCGGTGTGTTTGCTCTTTCGTCTGTTAACGGCGTCAGCGGCCTGATTGAGGGCGATGTCCATCAGTTCCTGGTACAACTTGGAGCTACCGTGTTTGCCGGCGCTTACGCTTTCGGCGTCACCTGGGTCATCCTCAAGGTTGTTAACATCTTCCTTCCGGTGCGTGTCACAGAAGAGGAAGAAGAGGAAGGACTTGATGAGGCAATTCACAACGAGGAAGCCTATCGTATCTAATGTCAGCTCCTCCTGGGAATGGTACAAAGCAATACCTTTTCTATATATCCTTTCTTTTAGGGTTGGTATAGTTTCAACTTTCTCACAAAATGCGTCCTGGATGATTCATCCGGACGCATTTTGTGTTATGATAAGAAAGAGCAGCGTCGGTGAGGCATGCTTTTCCGGAACGCCGGGAGAGGAGGAAAGGAAGCGAGAAAGTGAAGACATTGCTTGAGGGGGGACAGATCGTCACCGCGGAAGGTATCAGAGAGAGCGGCATTCTCTTTGAGGATGGCATCATCATCGCAGTCGGCAAGCACCCTGCCAGTCATCAGGTCGATCAAGTTATCCATTGTGATAACTTTTTTGTTGCCCCGGGGCTGAAGGATGTGCATGTGCATCTGCGCGAACCGGGGTTCGCTTACAAAGAGACGATCCGCACCGGCACGATGGCGGCGGCACGCGGCGGCTATACCACGGTCTGCTCGATGCCTAACCTGGATCCCGTGCCGTCATGCAGGGATGCGCTCGAAAAGCAGCTGGCCATCATACGGCGCGATGCGGTAATCCGTGTCATTCCTTATGGTGCCATTACAAAGGACGGCAGGGGACGTGCACCACTTGCCGACATGGAGGGACTGTCGCCTGATGTGGCGGCCTTTTCCGATGATGGCAGGGGCGTCCAGTCGGAGGCCTTGATGCGTGCCGCTATGGAGAAAGCGCGCGCGCTGGGCAAGATCATTGTTGCGCACTGCGAGGACGAGCGCTATCCGACGCAGGATCCGCAGAGCGAATATCTGCAGGTACGGCGGGATCTTGCGCTTGCGAAGGAGACCGGATGCCGCTACCATGTCTGCCATGTTTCAACGGCTGCTTCGGTGGAGGCGGTGCGTGCGGCCAAGCGGGAGGGTGTCGATGTCACCTGTGAGACGGCGCCGCATTACCTGCTGCTCTGTGATGAAGATACTGCCGATGAGGGCCGCTTCAAGATGAATCCGCCTTTAAGGACGGCCAGGGATAAGGAGGCGCTCCTTGCAGGGCTGCTGGATGGTACGATCGACATGATAGCGACCGATCATGCGCCGCATAGCCTGCCGGAGAAGGCCGGCGGATTCCGTGACAGCCTTTTCGGCATCGTTGGTCTGGAAACGGCTTTCCCTATGCTGCATACGCACCTGGTGCGCGGAGGCGTTCTTACGCTCAGCCAGCTGATTGAAAAGATGAGCCTTGCGCCGGCCAGGCGTTTTGACCTTCCCGGGAAGGATCTTGCCGCTGGGGAACCGGCCGATCTTATTCTTATCGATCCCGCGGCGAAAGGGGTTATTCGCCCGGAAGAGTTTGAGAGTATGGGCAGGAGCACCCCCTTTGCAGGGGAGGCCTATACCGGTCGTTCTGTCATGACCATCTGCGCCGGCCGCGTTGTGCATCAAGGATGAGGCCGGAGAGTATTTTGAGATTACATTGAGGCATTGCGATAACATTGAGGCTGGGAGGAAGCATGAACGAAAAAAGCTTTACGATTTTGAATAACAGACCCATCGCACGATCTGTCTTCGAACTGACCCTGCTGGGGGATGCCGGGATCAGTGCACCCGGGCAGTTCGTCGACATCCGCCTGCCCGGTTTCTTTCTGCGCCGGCCAGTTTCGGTCGCGGACTGGACCGAGGAGCAGCTGGTTTTAATCTATAAGCTGGTGGGGGATGGTACGCGTGCGCTTTCCCTGATGGAGCCGGGAGACCATCTGGATCTGCTGACACCGCTTGGGAATGGCTACGATTTGTCCAGGATGCCTGAAGATCCGCTGCTTGTAGGCGGCGGCATCGGCATTCCGCCTCTCTACGGCCTTGCCAAGACCCTCCTCGGGCAGGGAAAACGGCCGGATGTACTCCTTGGATTCAATGATCCGCAGGAGTATTTCTATATCGGTAAATTCCGAGCGCTGGGGCTTACCGTCAAGGTCAAGACCGGCGGCTATGTGACCGAGATCATGCCTGCCGGCCGCTATGTGGCAAGCTGCGGCCCCACAGCTATGCTGCGCGCCGTGCGTGCCATGGCGGCGGACGGCCAGTTCAGTCTGGAAGCCCGGATGGGATGCGGCTTTGGTGCCTGCATGGGGTGCTCGCTGGAAACGAAGACGGGCAGCAGGCGGGTTTGCAAGGATGGTCCGGTTTTTGAAAGTGAGGAACTTCTATGGTAACAGGCAGCAACCGGCTCAAAACATCGCTCGGTGCGATCGAGCTTGATAATCCGGTGATTCCGGCCAGCGGTACCTTCGGTTATGGCAGAGAATATAAAGATTTATATGACTTGAATATCCTGGGGGCGATGGCCTTTAAAGGCACGACGCTGGAGCCGCGCTTCGGCAATCCGCAGCCCAGGATCGCCGAATGCCCGGGCGGCATGCTCAATGCGGTGGGGCTGCAGAACCCGGGGCTGGAAGCGGTAATCCATGAGGAACTGCCGCAGCTGGCAAAATATTTTCATAAGCCTTTACTAGCCAATATCAGCGGCTTTTCCATCGAGGAATATATCACTTGTGCCCGGGCTATGGACCAGCAGCCGCAGGTGACAATCCTGGAGGTGAACATCAGCTGTCCGAATGTGCATGGCGGCGGACTCGCCTTCGGCACCGACCCTGCCATGGCGGCTGCGGTGACCCGCGCCGTCAAGGAAGCGGTCAGCAAGCCTGTCTATATTAAACTGAGCCCCAATGTGACTGACATTGCCGAGATCGCCGCGGCCTGTCAGGAAGCCGGTGCTGATGGGCTGGCGCTGATCAATACGGTATTGGGCATGCGGATTGATCCGGTGCGTCGTATCCCGCTGCTCGCCAATGGGACGGGAGGACTCTCAGGTCCGGCTATTTTTCCCATCGCGCTGCAAAGAGTTTACCAGACAGCATTACGCGTCAACTTGCCGATTATTGGCATCGGTGGCATTTCCTCGGCGCGTGATGTGATTGAAATGATGATGGCCGGTGCCGATGCGGTGGAGGTGGGTGCCGCCAATCTGGTAGATCCCTTCGCCTGCAGGAAGATTATTGATGATCTGCCGCGTGAAATGGATGCGCTGGGCATCGAAACGCTGCAGGAAATTAAAGGAGCTGCCTTATGTCAAGAGAAGTAATTATCGCCCTGGATTTTGCCGAGCGCGAGCAGGCCATTGCTTTTTTACAGCCTTTTCGCGGGCGTGCGCCCTACGTCAAAGTAGGGATGGAGCTGTTCTATGGCGCAGGTCCTGCCATCATGCGGGAGCTGAAGGAAATGGGGTGCCGCGTTTTCTTAGATCTGAAGATGCACGATATTCCGCATACGGTGGGGCGTGCCGCACGGGTGCTGGCACACTTGAGCGCTGACATCATCAATGTTCACGCTGCGGGAACCCGCGCTATGATGGAGGCAGCTGTCGAGGCAGTTACAAGGCCGGACGGCACCAGACCGCTGGTGATTGCGGTTACCCAGCTGACATCTACCAGTGAGAAGGTGATGCAGGAGGAACTTGGCATCGGCGGCAGCCTGGAGGAAACGGTGCTTGCTTATGCCGCAAATGCCAGGAAAGCCGGGCTGGACGGGGTCGTCTGCTCTCCGCTGGAATCCCCGATCATCCATGAGCATCTCGGCGCTTCTTTTGTGACGGTGACGCCGGGGATCCGCTTCCCCGAGGACAGCCCGGGGGACCAGAAGCGGATTGCGACGCCGGCCGATGCCTGCCGGCTGGGATCTGACTATATCGTCGTGGGCCGTTCCATCACTGCGGCAGCAGATCCGGTGGCGGCGTACGATCGGTGCGTCAGAGAATTTGCCGCACATGCGTGATGGCGGTCCGCCGCGCCTTACGGGCGGAAGCGTCATAGCGGAAATGCCTTGCGAAAAAGATAACAGCAGAAGATTATAAAGGAGTAGAGTATGAATACAAAGAGATTGGTCGCTAAGGAACTGCTGAAAATCGGGGCGGTCTTTCTTCGTCCCCAGGAGCCCTTTACCTGGGCCAGCGGCATCAAGAGTCCGGTCTACTGTGACAACCGGTTGATTCTGTCTGCCCCGGATTCGAGGGACTTTATCGAAAACTGCTTTGTGGATGCCATGTATGAACATTTCCAAAAGGGCGAGGTGCTCATGGGAACCAGTACATCCGGCATTCCGCATGCAGCCATCGTCGCCCACATTTTGGGCATTCCCATGGGGTATGTGCGGGGCAGCGCCAAGAATCACGGACGCGGCAACCAGATAGAGGGGAAGCTGCAGAAAGGCGATAAGGTGGTCGTCATTGAAGATCTGATCTCCACGGCTGGTTCGGTCCTGGAGACGGTCGAGGCACTGCGCAGTGCAGGTGCTGATGTGCTCGGCATCATCAGCATTTTCACCTACGGGATGCAAAAGGGCATCGATGCGCTCAAGGCTGCCAAGGTCAAAAACATCAGCCTTTGTGATTTTGATACGCTCGTGGAGGTTGCTGTTGAGGATGGTTATATCCGCCCTGAGGAAAAGGCCGGTCTCCTTGCTTTCCGCGACAATCCCGGCGACGAAAGCTGGATGCAAAAGATGCAGCTATAGACGTATTCATATGACCTGATTAGAACATATGTGTTCATGATCTCATGGATCCATGAGATCATGGTATCCATGGAGCAGGTCATGAACGGAAAGGGGAGTTGATGAAGAATCTTATTTCCATTACTGATTTGACGCGTGAGGATATCTATAAGCTTGTCGAACTGGCGGAGGACATTATCGCACATCCAAAGGACTATCAGGAAATCTGTCACGGCAAAAAGCTGGCGACGCTGTTCTTTGAGCCGAGCACGAGAACACGTCTCAGTTTTGAGGCGGCCATGCTGGAGCTGGGGGGCTCTGTGCTGGGCTTTTCGGAAGCGGCTTCCTCGTCGGCGGCCAAAGGGGAGAGCGTGAGCGACACCATCCGTACTGTCGGCTGCTATGCAGACATCATTGCCATGCGGCATCCTAAGGAAGGCGCGCCTGTCGCCGCTGCCGTGAAGAGCACGGTGCCGCTGATCAATGCGGGTGACGGCGGCCACTTTCACCCCACGCAGACGCTGACGGATCTTTTGACCATCTATCGGGAAAAGGGCAGGTTTCGTGATCTGACGATCGGACTGTGCGGTGATTTGAAGTTCGGGCGTACGGTGCATTCTCTGATTGAGGCCATGATGCGCTATGAAAATGTTAACTTTGTGCTGATTGCCCCTGAAGAGCTGCGTCTGCCGGATTATATGAAGGAAAAAATGAAGCAGGCCAATGCGTCTTTCCGTGAGACGAGACGGCTGGAGGATGTCATAGCGGACCTGGATATCCTCTACATGACCAGAGTGCAGCGGGAACGCTTCTTTAATGAAGAAGACTACATCCGCCTCAAAGATACCTATATCCTGGATGCGGAGAAGATGAGGCTGGCGCGTGAGGATCTGGCGGTGCTGCATCCCCTGCCCAGAGTCAATGAGATCGCCGTCGAGGTGGATGACGATCCCAGAGCCGCCTATTTCCGCCAGGTGAAAAACGGCAAATATATCAGGATGGCTCTGCTGTTAACTATGCTGGGGCTTAGCAAGGAGGTTCGTGCATGAATATCGACGGCATCACCAACGGCACTGTGCTGGATCATATCAAGGCAGGCAAGGCCATGCGGATTTATGAGCTTTTGCATCTGGACAGGGTATCCTGTTCGGTAGCCATTATCCAGAATGCGGTCAGCACCAAGTACGGAAAAAAGGATATCATCAAGATCGACGGCATTTTAGATCTTGACTACGATGCGATCAGTTATATTGATCCCAACATTACGATCAACCATATCCGCAACGGAAAGAACCTGCGCAAGGAGCGTCTGGCACTTCCCGAGCATCTGACCAATGTTCTTGTCTGCAAAAATCCGCGCTGTATCACCAGTGTTGAGCAGGGGATTCCGCAGAAGTTCTACCTGGCCGACCGCGAAAAACGGATCTATCGGTGTGCGTACTGCGATGTGGAGCACAGAGAGTAGCCGGCAGGAAAACTCAAGGGTGCAGCTGCCGGATAGGTGCGGCATTGTATTGTTTAACATGACAAAATTGGAATTAGAAAATTGTATTTTCAACCAAAATACTATTGACACGATTTTTCGTTTCGTGTAGTATGACTATTACATCAAGAAAAGCAGAGACGGAGACAGTAGCGCTTCTGCAGACGGCATGAGCGATCCGGGGACGGTGTGAGCCCGGAGCTGAAGCAGGAGATGTGAATATCACTCCCGAGCTGCCCGACCGAAACAGGTTGCGGCACGACGCCGATTAATGCGCCGGGTATTCGCAGCATGGAGTAAGCCGGGACGGAACTCCCCCGTGACAGGGAGCGCATATGATGGTATGTCGTAACAGGTGGTTAAGCGAAAGGTCATTGCCTTCGTCCGGTTGCGACGAAGGCAATTTTTTTCATGCGCCATGGCTGGACTTGGCGCACAGGGGAAAGGATGGATCCAGATGAAAGACGATGTCGTAGAAATCAGATGGCACGGCCGGGGCGGCCAGGGAGCGAAGACCGCCTGCCTGCTTTTGGCTGACGTGGCGTTCAGTTCGGGCAAATATGTGCAAGGATTTCCGGAATACGGTCCTGAGAGGATGGGCGCACCTATCACTGCCTACAATCGTATTTCCGATCACGTATGCAATGTACATTCCAATATTTATCATCCTAACTTTGTCGTGGTGGTTGACGAGACCCTGCTCAAATCGGTAGATGTGACCAGCGGACTTAAGGAGAACGGTGCCCTGATCGTCAATTCCAGCAAGGATCCCGAGGAGGTAAGAAAGGAAGTGCCCGGCTATCAGGGAAAGATCTGCTGCGTGGATGCCGAGAAGATCTCCATGGAGACGCTGGGAAAGAATTTCCCCAACACCCCGATGCTGGCAGCAGCGGTCAAGGTGAGCAACGTCATCGAACGTGACCAGTTCATCAAGGATATGAAGAGTTCGTTCCAGCATAAATTCCGCCACAAGCCGCAGGTGATCGAGGGCAATATGAAGGCGCTGAAGAAGTCGATGGAGGAGATCAAGGTAAGCTAAATGTTTAGGAGAGCACAGGATATCAATGAAAAATCCACCTGGCAGGAATTGACGCCGGGTGCGGAAATCTACGAGCCGGCTACCAGCCTGCAGGTCAAGACCGGCGACTGGCGGGTCATGGTGCCCGTATTCAAGGAGGCGCAGTGCAAGCAGTGTCTGCTGTGTGTGCCGTTCTGCCCGGATAACAGCATTCCGGTTAAGGACGGCAGGCGTCTCGATTTTGACTTCGATCATTGCAAGGGCTGCGGCATCTGCTATAAAGTCTGCAAGTTTGAAGCCATCGATTTCGTGAAGGAGGAAAAGTAAATGGCGATCCGAGAAAGACTTTCCGGCAACGAGGCGGTTGCCACCGCAATGCGGCAGATCGATCCGGACGTGATGGGCGCTTTCCCGATCACGCCGTCCACGGAGATCCCGCAGTATTTTTCCGATTTCATAGCCAACGGCAAAGTCCATACGGAGTTCATTCCGGTAGAGTCCGAGCATAGTGCAATGTCCACCTGCATGGGCGCTTCTGCAGCCGGTGCACGGGCAGTTACGGCGACATCCTCGGCAGGGCTGGCTTTCATGTATGAGCTGCTATGGGTTTCTGCCAGTATGCGGCTTCCCATCACCATGGCTGTCGTCAACCGGGCGCTTACGGGACCGATCAATATCAACAATGATCACTCGGACTCGATGGGGGCAAGGGATTCCGGCTGGATGCAGATTTATGCGGAGACCAACCAGGAAGTCTACGATAACTTCATTCAGGCTGTTTTGATCGCAGAGGCCTGCAGACTGCCTATCATGGTCTGCCAGGATGGTTTCATCACCAGCCACGGCGTTTCCAACATCGATCTGATCGAGGATGAGAAGGTCAAGGCGTTCGTCGGCGAATACGAGCCGGAGAATTATCTTTTGAAGCACGACAATCCGCTGGCAGTGGGGCCGTACGGCGTGTCACCGTACTATATGGAAATCAAGCGGGCCCAGGCGCAGGCCATGAAGGATGCCATGCCGGTAATCCGTGATGTGGCCAACAAATTCTATGACATGACAGGGCGTCAATACGGGTTCTTCGAAGAATACAAAATGGATGATGCCGATGTGGCACTGGTTGTGATCGGTTCGTCGGCCGGTACCGGCAAGGAAGCCGTCGACCGTCTCCGCAGCGAAGGGCAGAAGGTCGGCCTGATCAAACTGCGTGTCTTCCGTCCTTTCCCCAGGATTCCGCTTGCTGAGGCCATGTGCAAGGTCAAGGCTGTGGCTATCATGGATAAGGCCGAGGGCTTTTCCAACAGCGGCGGACCGCTCTTTAACGAGGCGAGAAATTCCCTTTATGATCTGCCGGATAAGCCCTATGCGGTCAATTACATTTACGGTCTGGGCGGGCGTGATATCACGGTGGAAGATTTTTATGATATTTACCGAGATCTGTACGTCATCTGCGAGAATGATGATCCGGGCGATGTATACAGATATGTTGGAGTAAGAGATTCGAGGTATTGATATGGCATACAGTCTGAAGAACGAGTTGGCAAAGAAGGAACGCTTCATGGGCGGTCACAGACTCTGTGCCGGATGCGGTGCCGGCGTGGCGGTGCGTTCGGTGCTGCGGGAGCTTGATCCCGAGGACAAGGCAGTTATCACCAACGCCACGAGCTGCCTTGAGGTTTCTTCCTTCATTTATCCCTATACTGCTTACACCGACAGTTATATCCACACGGCATTTGAAAATGCTGCGGCCACCTGCAGCGGTGTGGAGACCGCTTATCGGGCACTCAAAAAGCGCGGCAAGGTCAAGGATAACTTCAAGTTCATCACCTTCGGCGGCGATGGCGGCACCTATGATATCGGGCTGCAGTCGCTCTCCGGCGCCATGGAACGCGGTCATGACATGGTCTATGTCTGCTATGACAATGAAGCATATATGAACACCGGCATCCAGCGTTCCTCTGCAACGCCGCGGTTTGCGGACGCCACGACGACGCCGGTGGGATCCTGTTCGCCGGGCAAAACCCAGAACAAGAAGAATCTGACAGAGATCATTGCGGCGCATCACATTCCTTATGCGGCGCAGACAACCTTCATCGGCAACTTTAAGGACATCTCCGAAAAGGCGCACAAGGCCATCTACACCGAGGGACCTTGTTTCCTTAATGTTCTTTCGCCCTGCCCCAGAGGCTGGCGCTACGATGCTGCTGATCTTGAAGAAATCTGCCGGCTGGCGGTGGACACCTGCGTCTGGCCGCTGTACGAGATTGAAGACGGCGTATGGAAGGTCAATTACGTACCGAAAAGGAAGCTGCCTGTGGCCGATTTCCTGCGAAAGCAGGGCCGGTTTGCCCATATGTTCAAAGAGGGCAATGAATGGATGATCCAGGAAGCGCAGGACTGGGTGGATGCACAGTGGGAGAGTCTGCTGGCAAAGGCAGAGTAGCTGGACAGAAAAACTGCATACGTCATTGATCGATGGACTGACTCGATGAAAGAATCACAAAAGCGGCCCGGCGCAATGCGCCGGGCCGCTTTGCAAGTGTCTGTTTTTCAGGCGGTTGCCACTTCCAGGGCCAGGCGGAACATGCTCGCGTTGGCCTGGGTGCGCTGCTGGGTTGTCGCCTTCTCGCCGGTGACGAAGTGATCGGTGATCGTGACCATAGCCATGGCGTTGACATTGTTATAGGCGGCATTCATGTACAGCGCCGCCGCTTCCATCTCCACGCCAAGCACGTTCATGCCGGCCCAGCGTTTCCACCAGCCTTCTTCTGTTTCGTAAAAGACATCGCAGGAGACCAGGTTGCCTGCGGTAAGGGAGAGGCCGATTGTCTTGTTGGCCTCATAGGCACGGGTCAGAAGCTTCCAGCTGGCTGAAGGGGCATAGCCGGCCGGAACGTTGAAAGCATGGAAGTAGTTAGAGTCCGTGCTGGCGGCAATGGCCAGCACCACGTCGCCCATGTGGATATCTTTCTTGAAGCTGCCGGCTGTGCCGATGCGGATCAGGTTCTGACAGTCGTATTCGGTAATCAGTTCCCAAGAGTAGATCCCCATGGAGGGCATGCCCATGCCGGTGCCCTGCACGGAAACAGGCACCCCTTTGTAACGGCCGGTGTAGCCCCACATATTGCGGATATCAGTATAGCAGACGGCTTCCTCCAGGAAGTTTTCGGCGATGAACTTCGCACGTTTGGGATCGCCCGGCAGGAGGACGCTTTCGGCGATGTCACCTTTGTTTGCGGCATTGATGTGTGTACTCATTTGGTTTCCTCTTTCTGTTTAATATTATAGCTCGATTGAATGGTATGGTTTGATCGGGCACGGATCGATCGCTGCTGGCTTGCCATGGCCGCCCCGGCTTCATCGGATGATGCAGAAAGTCAAGGCAGTCGGATCCTGTCTATTATAGCATACTTCGTGATCCAAACGAGGAGATCGGGACGACCTGCTTATGAGCACGAAAAAAGCCGGGAGACACATCCGGCTTTCTTTCTGCTCATTGATCCTCAAGGAACGTACCCCGGGGATCCGCATATGCGCTTAACTTGCGCACAGGTGGGGACGGGTGAGACTTAGGCGTTCGCCTGGTTGAATCGTTTGGTCAGTCTGGAGATCTTGCGGGAAGCCGCTTTCTTGTGAATGGTGCCTCTCGCGCCGGCCTGCGCCAGCTTTTTCTCTGCAAGAGCCAGCTTTTCCTTTGCAGTCTGCATGTCGCCGTCTTCGATGGCTGCATCGAATTCCTTGAGTACAGATTTCAGATGATTCTTGATCCTTCTGTTTCTCGCTGTTCTCTTGTCAATAACCTTGATTCTTTTCTTTGCGGATTTGATATTTGCCATGTTTTAAATTCACCCCACTTATTCTTTATACTACAGCAAAATTCGCATATAATATTGTATCCGCTTTCTCCATTGAAATCAAGGGAAAAATACAGTAGAATGGCTAAAGACATGACCAAAGGAGAACTATGAATACCGATCAGAAATACATCAGAAATTTTAGCATCATTGCGCATATCGACCACGGCAAATCCACTCTGGCCGACCGCCTGCTGGAAAAGACAGGCATGATTGCGCACCGGGATATGAAGGAACAGTATCTTGACAACATGGATCTGGAGCGGGAGCGGGGCATCACCATCAAGCTGCAGACAACCTGTCTTTCCTACAAGGCGAAGGACGGTCACGAATACATGCTCAATCTAATCGATACCCCGGGCCATGTGGATTTCAACTATGAAGTTTCCAGGTCGCTGGCGGCTTGTGAGGGCGCTCTCCTGGTGGTGGATTCCACCCAGGGTGTCGAGGCGCAGACGCTGGCCAATGTCTATCTGGCACTGGATGAGGATCTGGAAATTTTTCCGGTTCTCAACAAAATCGACCTGCCCAGTGCCCATCCCGAGGAGGTGCGCACCGAGATTGAAGAGGTGATCGGCATCGATGCCTCCGAGGCGCCACTTGTTTCGGCGAAGGAAGGCACTGGCATCGAGGAACTGCTCGAGGACATCGTTCACTATATTCCGGCGCCGCAGGGTGATGTGAATGCACCGTTGAAAGCGCTGATCTTTGATTCCAAATACGATAACTACCGCGGCGTTGTTATCTATACGCGTATCTTTGAGGGCAGAGTGAAGACCGGCGACGTCATCCGGCTGATGAACACGAAAAAGATCTACGAGGTGACAGAGGTGGGCATTCTTTCTCCGGGTCCGCTGCCCGTTGAGGCGCTTTCCGCCGGTGAAGTAGGCTACATCTGTGCCGCCATAAAGCAGGTGCGCGATGCCAGGGTCGGTGATACCATTACGCTGGATGATGCGCCCACCAAGGAGCCGCTGCCGGGCTATAAGAAAGCGCAGTCGATGGTGTTCTGCGGCATCTATCCATCAGAAGGAGAAAACTACGAGAACGTGAAGGATGCGCTGGAAAAACTGCAGGTCAACGATGCAGCTTTTCATTTCGAACCGGAGACATCCACGGCGCTGGGCTTCGGCTTCCGCTGCGGCTTCCTCGGCCTTTTGCATATGGAGATCATTGTAGAACGCCTGGAACGTGAGTTTGATCTTGCCGTCATCACCACCTCGCCCAGCGTCATCTACAAGGTGGTGCGCAAGGATGGCCGCGTGGAGATGATACAAAACCCGAGTAATTTCCCTGACCCTGTCGAAATCGATCACGTGGAGGAGCCCATTGTGGAAGCATCCATCATGACACCAAAGGACTACGTGGGCAATATCATGGAGATCTGTCAGGGACGGCGCGGCGTCATGAAGAACATGGAATATATTACTGAAAACAGGGTGCAGCTGCACTACGAGATGCCACTCAATGAGGTCATTTACGACTTTTTCGATGCGCTGAAATCCAAGACACGCGGGTATGGTTCCCTGGATTATGAGTTCCTGCGTTATCAGAAAGCCAATCTTGTCAAGCTGGATATCCTGCTCAACAAGGAACAGGTGGATGCGCTTTCCATGATTGTGCACGCTGACAATGCGTATCAGCGGGGCCGCTTTGTCTGCAAGAAGCTGAAAGAAGTTATTCCCATGCACCAGTTTGAGGTGCCGATTCAGGCCTGCATCGGACAGAAGATCATTGCGCGGGAAACGGTACGTGCTTACCGTAAAGATGTTATTGCAAAGTGCTATGGCGGCGACATCTCCCGCAAGAAGAAGCTGCTGGAAAAGCAGAAGGAAGGCAAGAAGCGGATGCGTCAGTTCGGTACGGTGGAGGTTCCACAGGAAGCCTTCACGGCCGTGCTCAAGTTTGACGATAGCAAGAAATGACGGAACAGGAAATGAGGGAAAAGAAAAGCAGGTATCCAAAAGCCATGACAGCGGAGAAGCATGCGGCAGCCGGCACCTCAGGCGGCCCGCTGGGCATCTATCTGCATATTCCCTTCTGTGAAAGGAAATGCCGCTATTGCGGTTTTCTTTCTTTTGTGCCGAGCGCTGCAGATCAGCCGCATCGCTATGCCCAGCTGCTGGCTGAAGAGATGAAACTTCATGCTGTGCAAGCCCGGGCATGGGATGCGAAGACTGCAGGAGAGACGGCGACAGATGCATGCGGCCGCCATGCGAAAGGGCACGGCAGGCAGCCTGTGGATTCTGTGTTTTTCGGCGGCGGGACGCCGTCGCTTCTGGCGCCGGAGGATCTTTTAATGCTGCTCGATCAGGTGCGGCGCTGCTTTCCTCTGACGGATGACTGTGAGATCACGGTGGAGACTAACCCGGAGTCCCTTACGCGCAGCAAAATCGAGGCGCTCCTTGCCGGCGGGGTCAATCGCTTCAGCATCGGTATGCAGAGCCTGCGTCCGGCATCGCTTGCCGTACTGGGGCGGATCCACGACAGGGAACGTGCGCTCAGGGCTTATCGGGATCTCAGAGAAGCCGGCGCCGCGAATATCAACATCGACTTGATGTTCGCCTATCCGGGGCATCAGGCGGCGGCATGGCAGGAGGATCTAAAGGAAGTCGTCGCACTGCAGCCCGATCATATCTCCGCCTACAGCCTGCAGCTCGAAGAAGGCAGTGCCTTTTACCGGGACTACAAGGCAGGGCGGATCGATCTGCCTGAGGATGCGCAGGAGCGTGCTATGTATCATCAAGCCTGCCGCTTTCTTGCGTCCAAGGGCTATGCGCACTACGAGATCAGCAACTGGGCTGCGCAGGGGAAGGCATGCCGTCATAATATGAAGTACTGGCGCATGCGGCCCTTTCTCGGTCTCGGTCTTGGAGCTTCCTCCTTCTACCAAAGCGCGCGCTATCGGAATTTTGCCGATCCTGCACGTTATGAAAAGGCGCTGCTGCTGGAAAGACTGCCTATCGAACGTATTGAGGAGCAGGCTGATGCAGCCGCGGCGGATCCTCTGCCGGGTCTTTGTGTGGCAGCAGCAAGAAACCCGGAGCCTCTTTGGATACAGGAGGATATTTACTGCATGACGGCGCTTCGGACGCGGCGTGGGATTCTCTATGCGGAATTCTCCGCGCTGTTCGGGGAGGCGTTTGCAGCAGTCTATGATGCGGTAGACTATCGCCGATGGATTGCGCAGGGATTCTTAGAAGAAACGGAACAGGGGCTTGCGCTTACAGTGGCCGGGATTGACCGTTCCAACGAGATCATGGCTGATTTTCTGCGGGAGAGTGCACCGCAAAGCCATGCGGCAGAGTCGGAAAGGAGAACGAGGAGATGACGAAGCTCATTATGGCGCTGGATCAAGGAACGACCAGCTCAAGATGCATTCTATATGATGCGCACTGCAGGATAATCAGCGAGGCGCACGAGGAGTACCCGCAGCACTATCCGCATCCGGGCTGGGTTGAACACGACCCCATGGATATCTGGAACAGTCAGCTGCATGCTATGGTGGATGCCATGAACCAGGCGCATGTGACGGCGGCCGACATTGCCTGCATCGGCATTACCAACCAGCGCGAGACGACGATCTGCTGGGATGCACTGACCGGACGGCCTGTGTATCGCGCCATCGTCTGGCAGTGCCGGCGCACTGCCGATTTCTGCCGTACCTGGAAGGAAACGGGCGGCGAAAGCTTGATCAGGGAGCGGACCGGCCTGCTTCTGGATCCGTACTTTTCGGGCACGAAGCTCAAGTGGATCCTCGATCATGTGCCGGAGGCAATGGATCTGGCACAAGCCGGCCGCCTGCGGTTCGGCACGGTGGACACCTGGCTGATCTGGCAGCTTTCAGGGGGAAAACGCCATGTGACCGATTATACCAATGCCTCCCGTACAATGCTGTTTAATATCCATACGCTTAAGTGGGACGAGACGATCCTCGATGCGCTGCACATTCCGGCAAGTGTTCTGCCCGAGGTGCTGCCTTGTTCAGGTCTGTTTGCAGTGACCTCCTATGATGTCATGGGCGCAGAGATCCCCATCTGCGGTGTGGCGGGCGATCAGCAGGCGGCGCTTTTTGGTCAGCTCTGCCTTGCCAGAGGGCAGGGGAAGATGACTTTCGGCACCGGCGGCTTCATGCTGATGAACACCGGAGAAAAGCCGGCGGCTTCCAAGAACGGGCTGCTGACCACAATCGCCTGGAATTACGGCGGGAAAACAACGTATGCCTTGGAGGGATCGATGTTCATGTCCGGCGCGGTGGTGCAGTGGCTGCGTGATGAACTTAAGATCATCGATACGGCGCAGGAAACTGAAGCGATGGCACAAGCTGCCGGCGGCAACGGCGGTGTTTATCTGGTGCCGGCCTTTGTCGGTATCGGCGCACCGTACTGGCGTCCGGATGCCCGCGCCGCCATTCTGGGGCTTTCCCGCGGCAGCAGCAAGAACCATATTGCCAGAGCTGCTTTGGAGTGCCAGGTCTACCAGACGATGGATGTGCTGGCGGCTATGAACGAGGATATGGGAACGCCGGCGGAGATGATCAGAGTAGATGGCGGTGCCTGCGCCAATGGATTTATGATGCAGTTCCTTGCTGATATCACGGGACTTCCTGTGGAACGGCCTGCTATCATCGAAACGACTTCACTTGGGGCAGCGCAGCTGGCAGGGCTTGCTGCTGGCATCTGGGAGGACGAGGCGGCGCTGGCGGCCGCCCGGCATGAGGGTACACATTTTGTTCCCGGCATGCCGCAGGAAGAAAGAGAAGGCTTAATGGAGAACTGGCACAAGGCCGTGCATTGTGCGCTGGCCTTTACGCAGGATGATGTGCAGGACGATGAAGCATAACAGATTTTTCAAATCCATGTACCGAACCGAGGAGTTTTCCCTCTCGTTTGCGAAATGGGTTCTCCTAGCACTTCTTATCGGTGGCATCGGCGGTCTGGTAGGCACAGCCTTCCGCGTGTCGGTTTTTGCCTGCAATGCCTTGTTTGATGCGCATCGCTGGCTCGTTTTCCTTTTGCCGCTCGGCGGCCTTGTGATTGTCTTCCTTTATCATGCTGCCGGGTTTACGAGTCCTATGGGGACCAACCGCATCATTCGTTCTGTACGCAGGGAAGCCAAAATTCCTCTCGTTGTAGCGCCTTTAATCTTTGCTGCCACCGTGCTGACGCATATTTTTGGGGGCTCTGCGGGCAGGGAAGGCGCGGCGCTGCAGATCGGAGGTGCGATCGGTGGCTTCGTGAGCCGGCGCGTCCGCCTGGCACCTGCCGACGCCAGTCTGGCCGTGCTGGCGGGCATGGCTGCTGTGTTTGCGGCACTCTTTGGGGTGCCTGTAGCATCGGTGGTCTTTGCGCTGGAGGTGATCAGTGTAGGGATCATCCATTACGCCGGACTGGTACCCTGCAGCGTGGCATCCTTTGCCGCCTTTTTCCTGTCAGAGAAGCTGGCACCCTTTGAGTCCCTGGGCAGGGCGGTCATCTTTCCTTCGTTTGACTGGCTGCTGCTTTTGAAGTGTGTGGTGATGGGGCTTTGCTGTGCAGGCCTGTCGATCCTTTTCGTCCTGTCGCTGGATCTTTCCCGCGGCCTCTTTGCACGCTTTGTCAGCAATGCTTATCTGAAAATCCTTCTCGGCGGTCTCATGATCATCGGGCTCAGTCTGCTGTTTTCTACCGGCAGATACAACGGTTCCGGCATCGGGGTTATCCGCGATGCACTGAACGGACAGGGCTGCTGGTATGACTTTCTTCTCAAGATCCTTTTCACTGCGATCACGCTGGGGGTTGGCTACAAAGGCGGAGAAATCGTGCCCACGCTGTTCATCGGTGCCTCCATGGGCTGCTGGGCCGGCGCCCTCCTTGGCATGGATCCGAGCCTGGGCGCAGCACTCGGCCTGTGCGGCACCTTCTGTGGTGCGGTCAACTGTCCGCTGGCCTCGCTGGTCATGGGCATCGAGCTCTTTGGCGGAACCGGGCTGCCCTACATTGCTATCTGCTGCTTTGTCAGCTATATGATGAGCGGCTATTTCGGTCTCTACGAAAGTCAGAAGATCATGTACAGCAAGCTGCATGCCCGTCTGATCAATATCCATACCAGAGCGTGAATTTGAATCCCAGGACGCGAGCCTTTGTTCTCATTTAGTTTTCTAAAATCATCTAAAAAGTTGTCATAACCACATAAAAGTGTGTATTACCCACCTATAATAAGATCATAAAATCAATGAGCAGGAAACAAGGCATTGTCCGCTGAGGAAAATTTACCATAGGGAGGGTAAGCACGATGACAAAAAAACTGGACTTGAATCAATCCGTATACAAACTGACGCAGACGTATCCCGAACTGATTGAGATGATGGCCGGGCTGGGCTTTACAGAGATTACCAAGAAAGCCATGCTGCATTCTGTCGGCAAGATTATGACGATCCCCAAGGGCGCCAGAATGAAGAATATTTCGATGACGAAAATCGTGGCGGCGTTGCGGGATCATGGCTTTGAAATTGTCGGACCCATGCCGGAGGCGTCTTCTTTGGCCAAGCCGGAGCGTGAAAAGGCTTCCACAGGAGAGTCATCGGAACCATCACCGAGCCGTACAGAGCAGATTAAGTCCTATTTGAAGAGGCTTGGTGAAGGAGAAACGCTGGAGAGTGTGAGAGCGGATTTTGTCCGTGCCTTCGGCGAAGTGGAAGCCTCTGAAATCATGCAGGCTGAACAGGAACTGCTGAACGAGGGCACGCCGCTTGCTGAGGTGCAGCAGCTCTGCGATGTTCACTCTGCGCTGTTTCATGGCGCGACGAGGGAGGAGAAGATTGCC
>OMZN01000026.1 GCA_900315555.1 uncultured Eubacteriales bacterium | reverse complement strand
TTGCCCTGTCAACTCCATTTTCCACTTTTTTGAAGATATCTTTGAAAATATCTTTCAGGAGCTAGCTTCTTCCGTGCCGGTCATACCGATGCAGCCCTTTCTGGCAGCCCGCATATAACCGCTTACAGCCCAGTTAATTCCTCCTGCTGAGCGCACAGAGAATGCACGTCTGCTAACCGCCTAACCATCACCCTGACCGGCACTCTTGCCACTGCGGCGAAACAGGCCGCTGATAACAAACAACAACAGACCGGCTGCATTGAACAGGGCAAAGAACAGATATACACCGCCTGCACCGCATCGATCCAGTATCATGCCGCCCGCCGCCTGACAGACGATGGTCGATGCACTTGATCCCAGCGCATAGTACAGTGCGATGGCTGCTCCACGCATACCGGCCGGCACCAGATCTGCAGCAAACCGCACAAACTCTACCAGAGTAATACCGTTGACAAACCCCTGCAGCGCGAAAAAAGCCAGCAGCATCTGCCAGGGCGGCTCAAAGGCATACCAGCCAAACCGCAGGAGAGAAACTGCCATAGCGGCCAGCAAGATGCTTCCCCGCCCAAAACGCCGTACAAGCCAGCCGGATGCCGCCATGAACGGCGCCTCGCTTCCTGCCATGAGGAGAAAGGCGACACCGACGCCGGCCATGGTGCCGCCGGCTTTAATATACAAAAAGCTGAAAAAAGTATTGTTCGCCACATCGGTGCCATTGATGAAGAAAGCACAGAGAACAAGGGTGATATAGTCTCTGTTATGCAGCAGGGCTGAAAACAGGCGCCGCCTTCCCGCTTGGCTCTGTACCGTATTCTCTTTGAAGGCAGGAGACGCTGCCCGGACAGCAGCATGTCCGCCGGCAGATCCGCTGCTTATGGCAAGGATGACGATGGCTGCGGCCGTATAGCACAGGCTGTAAACCACAAAGATTTTATCCGCTCCGGCATCTGACGCAATGTGTGCAGCTGCAAATACTGCAAAGGCAAACCCGACGGCACCAAGCGTACGCACATGCCCGAAAGTCACCCCATCATCGATAGCCAGGGCGTCCGACAGGGACATGACCGGCGCCTGAAAGAAATATAACAGGATGAAACATGGAAGAATTAGCCAGAATGCATTGCCGGCACGTACCGCCAGCGACACTGCCGCAGCAGCAAAGCAAAGACATGCCAGCAGGCGGTGCCGCCGCCCTCTGTGCGTATAGATCCTCCCCCAGAACGGATTGGCAAACACAGCCGTCAGCGTTCCTGCCGAGGTGATCATGCCTACCTGGGTGCCACCCATGCCGATCCCTGCAAGATACTGTCCGATCAGCGGTGTCAGCGTTCCGATCGCCATGTAGGTCAGCGTATAAAGCAGCATATACTGTTTTTCCTTCCGCCTGCCCCCGTGCGGCCGGTTCATCCTCCAACGACCTCATACATGGCAGCTGCATCCTGCTTTTTGGCACCTTCGGTCAGCTGCAGCACTTTGACTGTCACTTCCCTGCTTCCGAAACGGATGGTAACAATATCACCGACTTCCACGCCCGTTCCAGCCTTTGCCACCTTGCCATTGATGCTTACCCGTTCACCGTCGCAGGCCTCTTTGGCCACGGTCCGGCGCTTGATCAGCCGAGAATTTTTCAAGAATTTATCGATACGCACGAGTTTCTTCTCCCCTTCTGTTAAACATGTTCTGCATGCCGCATCCAGACTCCCTGCGGGAAAATATGAAAAGAGACCGCCGCTGCGATCTCTTTTGGTTTCCTGTCCTATGCGGCTGTCTGCCTACTTGTTGACAGCGTCTTTCAGTGCCTTTCCGGCCTTGAACACCGGCGCCTTGGAAGCCGCGATCTGGATCGTTTCACCGGGCTTTCTGGGATTGCGTCCGGTTCTCGCCTTTCTCTGTCTCACTTCAAAGGTTCCGAATCCGATCAGCTGTACCTTGTCGCCGCCCTGCAGCGTATCCTGAATGACACCCATGGTGGCGTTGACCGCCGTCTCTGCGTCCTTTTTGGTGAATCCGGTCTTTTCTGCAACCGCATTGATCAATTCCGCCTTGTTCATTTAGATTCCTCCTTATAAGTATCTGCCCGCCTCATGCATTTTCATACACGCAGCATACCAACATTTGCCTACCGCTGCCTCCGGCTTCTTTGTATGTTCTCCAAGAACCGATCCGCAGCCTTTGCAAGTTCCTCCTCAGGCTCTGTTCCAAGGATTTCGGTCAACTCCACAATCGAAAACAGCAAATCGCCGGTGAGCATACCCATCTCCTCTTCCGAGCCATCCACTGCATCTTCGATCCTTTTCAAATTGAATTTTACTTTTCTGCACGCCTGCTCAGGAGTTGGCGCTTTTGATGTGTCCTCCACAGCCTTTTCGATCAATTTCCTGCATCGTAGCAATGCCGGAAACGCTCTGGGAACATGATTGAGTCTCGCCATGACATCGTGTTCGTCATGCTCTGATTCCTTGATATTTTCCCATCTTTGCAATACTTTGTCAACCGTTTTGTCAGACTCCTCCGAAAAAACATGAGGATGCCGCCGAATCATTTTTTCGCACTCTTCATTGATCACATCTGCAAGACGAAACCGCCCCTCCGCATCGGCCAGCGAGGCATGAAATACCACCTGAAGCAGTACATCACCCAGCTCTTCACGCAGATTCGCCGTATCATCACGATCAATCGCATCAGCCGCCTCGTAAGCCTCTTCAATCATGCACCTGCGAAGACTCGTGTGCGTCTGTACCCGGTCCCAGGGGCATTCCCTGCGCAGAACGGCTACGATGGCATCCAGGCGCCGAACAGCAGCACCGCAGTCTTCCGCCGTTTCCATCAAAGGTTTGTATTCTTCTCTCATTTGCGATGTCCTATCTTATCGATCAGACGGAGCAGCTTCCTGCCCGCATTGAAATTTTCCAGTTCATCACGGCGGATGCTCTTTGTCACGAACAGCATAGCCGTATAAACCACGGCAGCCACCGCCACGGCAATGAGACAGCCGATCTTGTTATCCTCACCGCCGCCGCAGAGGACATAGTAAACAAAGAGCGCCGCGCCTGCCATGACAGCCGTGGCCGCCATAGGTCTGGCCACAGTCAGTCCGAAGTCAAATTTAGCGCCTGTATACTTCTTGGTGGCATGCAGATCCAGCACGGCCACAACCACATAAGTGAGCAGGGTGCCGATCCCGGCGCCCTTGATATTCAAACCGCGCACACCCACCAGCAGGAAGGTCGTCACAACCTTGATCACGATGCCGATCAGCATATTGCGCACGGGGATATTCTGCCTGCCAACCCCCTGCAGAATGCCTGACACCGTCTGGATCAGCGAAACAAAGACAACGGAAACCGCCAGGATTGCAAAGGTGGGCGCCACATTCACCGCTTCCTCGTAATGTGCAGAATACAGCAGCAGGAGAATCGGCTTTGCCAGGACAAACATACCCGCCGCGCAGGGAAGACCGATCAGCATAGCTACCCGAACGGCCAGCGAAGTGTTCTCCCGCATGCCCTTGAGATCCCGTGTGCGGTGTGCCGAGGAAATCAGCGGTACAAGGCTCATGGACAAGGCCATTGACAAGGCCTGCGGAAGGTTAACAATTGTAGTGGCATAGCTGATCTGCCCATAAAGGTTTTTCGCTGCTGCATGGCTCCACCCGGTCATGCTCAGCCGTGTCACGACGATCGGTGAGTCAAGATAGCTCATGATGGGCGCAATGCAGGCACCTAAGGTAATGGGGACGGAGATGATGAGGATCTTTTTTAGGATCTCCCGGTCTGACTCTTCCTCCACATGCTGGCTTTTCGCCACCCGCCGAAAGATATTCCGGCGATCCAGCAGATATACCAGCAGCATGACAGCGAGCCCCGCCAGGGAACCTACAGTGGCGCCGAAGGCACCGCCGGCCGCGCCCTTCTCCGTCGCCGAAAAAGACTTGAGCAGGCGGGTCCCCAGGATAGCATGAAGCATCAGATACGCCGTGCCAAGACCGAAGATCACCCGAAAGATCTGTTCAAAGATCTGCGAAAGCGCCGTCGGCTTCATGTTCTGCTGTCCCTGATAATAGCCGCGAAAAGCAGCCATAATCGGAACAAGGATCAGGGCAGGCGCAATGAAACGCATGGAAAGGGCGCTCTCGGGAACCGCCGATATCTTGGCAATCGCATCCGCGCCAAAGAACATGATGGCAAACGAAAGAATCCCGATGGTCAGCATCAGCTTGAAGGAAAGCTTGAACACCCGGTGTGCCCCGATGTGATTCTGGACGATGATGCGCTCCGAAACCATGCGGGAAACCGCTACAGGGATCCCGGATGTGGAAATCACGATGAAGACGGTATAGACATCATATGCCGGCTTGTAGTACGCAAGCCCTGTTCCTCCCATCATGGCGGCGAAGGGCAGCTGATACACCGCACCCAGTATTTTTACGAATATGCCTGCCAGTCCTAATATAGCCGCGCCCCGCAGGAATGATTTGTTCCTTGTGCTCATGCTTCCTCCATCCAAGCGCTATGCCTCCGCCAGCCGCGACAGAACTGCGCCCGTGGCGCGTTCCACTCCATCAATGGCCTTCTCCACGTCAATGGTGGTGAAGGCGCCGTCCTCATAGAGGATTCTGCCGTCTACCATCGTCATCTTCACATCGCCGTTGTCAGCACTGTATACCAAGTTATTCATAAGATCATGCACCGGATGCATGTTGACGCCGCTGATGTCCAGCACCACCAGATCCGCATCAAAGCCCTCTTTGACGAGGCCGCTGTGCTCTCTGCCCTGAGAGAGCGCCCCGCCCCGCGTCGCCGCATAGAGGGTATCCCGCGGCGTAACCATCGTGGGATCTCCAAACCTCGCCTTGCCGGCAATAGCAAAGACCTTCATCTCCTCCAGGAAATTGAGGCTGTTGTTGCTGGCGACACTGTCCGTACCGATGGCGACATTGATGCCTTCGTCCAGCAGCCGCTGTACATTGCATACACCGCTGGCCAGTTTGAGATTGCTGATGGGGTTCACCGCCACCGTCACGCCCTTGTCCCGCAGGATCGCATAGTCGTCCCCTTCGATCCAAACACAGTGCGCGGCCGTCGTCGGCACATCAAAGAGTCCGTGCCTGGCCAGATACTGCACCGGCGTCAGACCGCCGTGGCGTTCCTTGCACGCCTCGTGCTCTTCTTTCGTCTCCGAAACATGGACGTGCTGACGCGCATGGATCGATGAAGCATAGGCGGCAAGCTGATCCACCGTCTTCTCCGGGTTGGTGTATTCAGCGTGCAGGCTCATGTCGATACGGATCCTGCCATCGCCTTCCCCGTGAAAGCGTTCAAAGGCTTCCCGCATTTCTCTTCCGGCATCCATGGCAAACAGATCTTCACCGCTGAAATTGGTAATAGAGCGGGAAATGTTTCCCTTTTCGCCGCTCTCCAGATAAGCCTTGACCATAGCCTCCGTCATATAGTACATATCGGTGGTGGAAACGATGCCGCTTCGTATGGACTCCGCCATAGCCAGCAGCGTACCGGCGTAGACCGCTTCCTCGTCCAGCTTGGCCTCAAAGGGGAAGATCCTCTTCGTAAGCCAGTCCTGCAGCACCATGTTCTCACCATAGCCGCGCATCAGCGTCATAGGAGAATGTGCATGCGCATTAAAAAAGCCCGGCATCAGCAGCCGCCCCCGGCCCTCGTACTCTCGTCCGAAATCCTCTGCAGGCCTTGTATCACCCACGTAGCCGATACTGCTGCCGCGAATGCCGACATACATATTCTCTCTGATGCGAAAGTCTTCATCAATGATCGTGATCCTGCTGAAAAGCATGGCACCCTCTCCTTCCCTGCGAAGCCATAAAACTTACTCAAGTATAGCAGGCACCCCCTACCCCGTCAAACTGCAAAATCGTCATACTGAATATAGATTGAGCCTCCCCGGCGCAGCAGCCGCTGTACCGGGAAGGCTCAATCCACCTTCTTCTATTCAGATTCCATACATGCCCGCTCACTTCGCCTTCAGCGCCGAAGCCAGCGAGAACGCGACGACCGCAACGGCCACCATAATACCAAATCCCGCCATAGTATAGCCTCTTTCTAAAAAATGACATTTCACCCATCCTTTTGGGAAAGGTATGTACATATTATATAGGAAAGGTACGGCTGTCGTCAAACATAAACTGACAGATCTGTAACCTTATGGGCGGTTCTTCGTGTTCCCGCATGAAAAATGCACTCCTGCATAGCGTCCTCCGCCGCGCTTTTCATCAGGATGCTGCAGCGCCTGTGAAACCTTCTTTACGGGTTTGGCAGGTTGGGGAGGTGCCTCTTTGGGCGGCTCTTTAGCCGCCGCTTCCCGTTCCCGGCGCAGTTGTTTCAGCTGAGTGAGCAGCGTGATCATCTCCTGCAGATGATCCCCCCGCGTCTGCAGGAACAGCTTTTGCGACCGAGGATGGATGCCTTCCCGGAATACCAGGAGAAGTGTTTTCCGATCCGGGCCCTCCTGAGAAAGCTTCCTGATATCCAGGTCCTCTGCAAGGCGGCGGATTCTGGAGATGTACATCAGATTTCTCGTCTCCAGCGGAATCCTTCCGAAGCGATCCTCCAGTTCCTCCGTTACCGCCTTCTGTTCGTCCGCGTCATCGATCTCCGCAATGCGCTGATACATTTCCAGCTTGGTGGACTCATCAGGGATATAGCGGTCGGGAATATAGGCTGTCAGCGGAATGTCGATCGTGACTTCTTCCCGCTCGCCGCTGACCTTCTCGCCCTTCAGTGCCCGCACGGCGTCATCCACCATGCGGCAGTACAGATCGTATCCCACATTGACCATATGGCCGTGCTGTTCGCTGCCCAGGATATTGCCGGCACCCCGAATCTCCAGATCCTTCATGGCAATCTTGAAGCCGGCGCCGAATTCGGTGAAGTCCTTAATAGCACGCAGGCGCTTTTCGGCCACCTGCGTAAGCACCTTGCCTTTTCTGTGCATCAGATATGCATAGGCCATCCGTCCCGACCGCCCAACGCGGCCGCGGATCTGATAGAGCTGGGAAAGGCCGAAATTATCCGCATCCAGCACGATAACCGTATTGGCATTGGGAATATCCACCCCGTTTTCCACGATGGTAGTCGCTACAAGGACGTCGCTTTCTCCATGGATAAAGCCCATCACGACATCTTCCAGCTGCGTCTCATGCATCCTGCCGTGTCCGGCGGCCACTCTGGCTTCCGGCACCAGTTCCCCCACCTTGGCGGCAATGCGGTTGATCTCGCTGACTCTGTTATGGATGACAAAGACCTGGCCTCCTCGATCCAGTTCTCTGGTGATCACCTCACGGAGAATGTGATCATCCTCCTCCATCACATACGTCTGCACAGGATATCGCCCCTTGGGCGGCTCCTCCAGCAGGCTCATGCTGCGGATACCCAGCAGCGACATGTGCAGCGTTCTCGGGATCGGCGTAGCAGAAAGCATCAGAACATCGACATTTTTCTTCAGCTTCTTGATCTTTTCCTTGTGAGCCACGCCAAAGCGCTGTTCCTCATCCACCACCAGCAGGCCGAGGTCCTTGAAGACCACATCATCAGAAAGCAGGCGATGCGTTCCGATGATGACATCCACCCTGCCTTCTCTGATCTCGGCAATCGATTTTTTCTGCTCTGCAGCCGTCCGAAATCTGCTGAGCAGGCGAAATTCAAAAGGATAGTCAGCGAACCTGGCCTTCAGCGTGCTGTAATGCTGCGAGGCGAGCACGGTCGTCGGCACGAGCACCGCAGCCTGCTTCCCGTCCTCGACGCATTTGAAAATGGCACGTGCCGCCACCTCCGTCTTGCCGTACCCCACGTCCCCGCAAAGGAGACGATCCATGGCCACCGGCTTTTCCATGTCTGCCTTGATCTCCGCAATCGCCTGCAGCTGATCCGGTGTCTCTTCATAGGGAAAGCTGTCTTCAAACTCCCGCTGCCAGACGCTGTCTTTCGGGAAGGCATGGCCGCCGGCGGCTGCTCTGGCCGCACTGATCTGCAGCAGTTCATTGGCCATGTTTGCCACGGAGGCACGCGCCTTGGCCTTGGCCGCACGCCATTCGCCGCCGGAAAGCTTATTGATCTTGGGCGCAGCAGCATCGGCACCGATATACTTGCGAATCAAATCCATCTGCTCCGCCGGCACATAGAGCACGTCATTGCCGGCATAGCTGATCTTCAGATAGTCTCGCGTCTCCCCGGCCACGGAAAGCTTTTCCAGACCCATGTATCTTCCGATGCCATGCGCCTCATGCACCACCAGATCACCTTCCGCGATCTCCGAAAAGCTGCGGATAGCACCTGTCTTTTTATCCGCCTTATGTCTTCTGCGCCGCTTGGATCGCTTGACGGCACCGAAGATATCCGCATCGGTAATATAGCAGATCTTCTCCTCGGTCAGCACCATGCCCTTGGAGAGGGTGCCCACCTCGACCCAGACCCGCTGGCGGAGTCCGCTGCGGTCCAGGAAGTCCTCCATGTTCTCCTTGCGCGCTTCCTCCGCGCACACCAGAATGACCTTATAGCCTTCATCCACATAGCGCTGCAGATCCGTCCGCAGGATGTCCATACGGCCGTTATAGGAGAGCACCTGCTGCGTCGGGAAACTCTCAATGGCGTCCAGATGATCGACGCCCCTGAGGCTGCGGGCAAACATAGTGAAGAACCAGATTCCGCTTTTCTGTCTGGCAGCATACATCCTGGCAAGCGCCCCCGTAAAGAGGAAGCGCTCGTAGTCTTTGGCCGTCATCCTGCCCTGCTCCAGATAGACCTCGAAATCCACCCGGAACTCCTCCGCCGCAGCTTCCAGATCTTCCCAGCACCGATTGGGGTCATCCACGATCACGCGGCCGTCTTCGCCCAGATAATCCCAAAGCATAGCCGGCTCTTCGTAAAAATAGTCAAGATAGTACTCCAGCTGCTGCGTGTTGACCATGTTTTCCACACTGTCCAGCAGTGCCTCCATCCGCTCCGGCACGCCTTTGTACTGCCTGCGGATCAGCTTTTCAGCACGGGCAAAGCACGCATCATCATGAACCAGCAGCGTGGCAGCGGACACCTCCAGCTGCGCCACGGCATTGACGGAACGCTGCGAGGTAAGGTCAAAGGAGCGCATCGATTCGATCTCGGTATCGAAGAGTTCGATACGAACCGGCAGCTGATCGTAAGGCGTAAAGATGTCCAGAATTTCACCGCGTACGGCGAATTGTCCGGGCGCATAGATCAGTGGCACCCGCTCGTAGCCGATATCCACCAGACGGCGGACGGTCGCCGGCATGTCAAGATCCTGCCCCGTCTTCAGTACAAATCCTGCATCCTGAAGAACGCAGGGCGGAGGAAGCTTTCTGGTCAGCGACATGCAGGAAGCGATGACAACATACTCCTCTTCCGCTGCCATGGCTTTCAGAATCCGCAGCCGCTCAAACAGGGACTCCCTGCTTCGTGCTTCATAATTGACAAAGATCTTGTCCTCCGGCGGCATGAGATAGATCTTTTTAGATACGAAAAAAGACAGATCGGAAGCCATCTGTTCCGCCTGCTTGTGCGTTTCCGTAACGACCAGCCACCGGCCGCCTTGTTCATGAATCAGTCTGCCGGCGCAGGCCGCACTGCGGCTGTCCGACAGACCTGTAATGTTAACATTCGCCATTGTATTTGTTCATCGCCTTATCTGTTCCCTCGGCCACGAAACATACCAGCGCCTTGACGGCCTGCTCGACAGCTCTTCCGAGCGGTCCGGCCTCCTTGGGTGTGACCCTGCCGATCACGTAATCGATGATATCGGTGCCTCCGTTGCTGCCCAGGCCGATCCGCATCCTGGGAAAATCATCGTATCCCAGCTGCGATACCACTGAACGCATCCCATTGTGGGTTCCGGCGCTTCCTTTTTTGCGTATTCTGATGGTGCCGGCCGGAATATCGAGATCATCATATACCACCATCAGATGATCCTTTGGGATCTTGTAGTAACGGACGAGCTCTGCCACAGCCTCGCCGCTCAGGTTCATAAAGGTCTGCGGTTTGGCCAGCAGAACGTGCTTTCCCTGCATTCTCGTCTCCGTGATCAGCGCCTTGTGCTTCAGCTTATCGATGGAAACCTGCAGCTCCCCGGCCAATCTGTCCAGGACAATGAACCCCATATTGTGGCGGGTGTTCGCGTACTTGGGCCCGGGATTGCCAAGCCCCACCAGAAGATATCGTTCCTTTTCTCTAAACATCGTTCGCCCAGTGTCTGCTCTATTTTTTTCTGTTGAGAATGCCTTTCTTTTCGACCCATCCCTCAATGGAAGTGTCACGCACTCTGCCAACATGCAGTGCGCCTTCGGGCACATCGCGGGTAATGGTGGTTCCCGCAGCAACATAAGCCTTTTCGCCTACATGTACCGGGGCCACCAAATTGCAGTTGCATCCGATGAAAGCGCCGTCTTCCACCACGGAACGGTACTTTTTGGAACCGTCATAATTGACAAAGACAACACCGCATCCCAGATTGACGTTCTCGCCCACGTCAGCATCCCCCACATACGTGAGATGCGAAGCCTTGCTGCCATCGCCGAAGTAGGAATTCTTGATTTCGACAAAATCGCCTACCTTGCATCCGCTTCCGATCCGGCTGTTCGGCCGCACGTAGGCAAACGGACCCACCTTTGTATTCTCGCCCACCCGGCTCTCGAGAATCACAGAACTCTGCACATCGGTGCCGCTGCCGATCACGGAATCGACGATGTGGCTGTTCTGACCGATAACGCAGTTTTCACCGATCTCCACACTGCCTTCCAGTACGACGCAGGGATAGATTACCGTTCCCCTGCCGATCTTGGTTCCCTCTGCAATATAGGCCTGCCGGATATCAATGAACCGCACACCCGCCTCGGCGTAGTGCAGATTTCTCTCCAGGCGCTCCTGTTCCTGCGCTTCATAGTCTTTCAGTATATCAGTCATCTTGCTTTGCTCCTCCACGCGCTGCTCTGCCATCCATCTCCAGGATTTCCTCGCCGACCTTATAGACGTCTCCTGCGCCCATGGTCAGCACCATGTCATTCGGCTCGACATTGTTGTAAACGAAATTGGCGATTTCATGAAGGTCTTTAAAATAGTAGACATCCTTCTCCGGATAGCGCTTTTTGATTTCCTTGACCAGTGATTTGGAACTGATCTTGTGAATGTTCTTTTCCCTTGCCGCATAAATCTCAGCTAAAATCACCTTGTCGGCGATCTCAAAGGCAGCAGGGAACTCATCGAAAAGTGCCAGCGTTCTGGTATAGGTATGTGGCTGGAATACGCACCACATATCGTTATGATCGATGTTCTTCGCCGCCTTCAGCGTTGCCTTGATCTCCGTGGGATGGTGGGCGTAATCGTCAATGATCCGCACGCCGTCCGCCGTTTCTCCGAGGACGTCAAATCTGCGCTGCGTTCCGGTGTAGGCTTCCAGCGTCGACTTGACCGTATCCATGGAAATGCCCAGCACATGGGCACAGGCCGTCGCCACGAGGGCGTTGAGGAGATTGTGCTCCCCGGGAATAGCCAGCTGCACATGCAGCAGTTTTTCCCCGCCTTCCTTCCCGTCCTCGTTTTTATGATAAACCGAAAAGGCAGGCCGGCCATACTTATCAAAGGCGATGTCCTCAGCATAGTAGTCATTGCCCCGGCCCAGTCCATAGGTCAGCGCATTGTCCCTTCCCTGGATAACCTGCTTGACGAACGGATTGGCGTCGTAAGCAAGGATCAGGCCGTCCGACGGCACCATGCCGGCAAACTTGTCAAAGGATTTGACGATATGTTCGATATCCTTAAAATAGTCCAGATGATCCGAATCGATATTGAGAATGATCTCGATCTTCGGCTTCAGCTCCAGAAAATTATCCATGTATTCGCAGGCTTCGGTGACAAGATACTTCCGTCCGCCTGCACGGAAATTGCCGCCCAGTTCCTTCAGATTGCCGCCCACGAGAATGGTTGGATCTTTCTGCGCATTCTTCAGAATCAGCGAAATCATCGAGGTTGTCGTCGTCTTGCCGTGCGTGCCGGAGACGGCGATGGCCATTTCCTCCTGCTCCATCAGAATCCCCAGCATCTGCGCCCTGCTGATGATGGGGATCCCCAGATTTCTAGCCTCGCAAAGTTCGGGATTGTCTTTGGAAACCGCTGAGGAATAGATCACCAGATCTGCTCCGCGCACATTTTTGGCACGATGACCCAGCGAGATCTTCGCCCCCAGTTTCATCAGCTCATGCACTTTATCTCCCTGGTTCATATCCGAACCGGTAACAGTGTAACCGCGCGAAAGCAGGATGCCGGCGACTGCCGATAAGCCGATACCGCCAATACCTATACAGTGAATACATTTGATCTTTGAAAAATCAAGCATGATGATCCTCCTCTACAATATCCGCTTCATTATAGCACAATTCCCCGCCCTTGACACAGCCTTTTCACCTCACTAAGATGAGGGAAAGGAGGGAACGCATGAAGAAGCCTGTACGCGTCGCCGCCATGGTGAAAATCCTGTCCGATCATCCGGGCAGATTGTATTCTACTTCCTATTTCTGTGAACGATTCGGTGTCGCCAAATCCACTGTCAGTGAGGACACTGCGCTGGCCGCTTCCGCCATGCGGGAGACCGGTTCCGGATGCATTGAAACCCTGCCGGGCGCCGGCGGGGGGATCCGTTATGTGCCGCACATCACGGATGCGCAGTGCCGCACCGTCCAGGAAGCACTCTGCCGGCGGCTGCAGGAACCTTCCCGTCTGATGGGCGGCGGCATCCTCTATGTCGCAGACATTGTCTATGATCCCTCGCTCGCAGCGGACATCGCACGCGTCTTCGCCCGCAGATTCCGGGATACCGGTGCAAGCTTCGTGGCCACCATCGAGACCAAAGGCATTCCGCTGGCCTTCCTGACCGCGCACTACATGGGCATCCCTCTGGCTGTCGTACGGCGCAGGCACCAGATCAGCGAAGGGCCGACCATGTCCATCAACTACTTTTCCGCCTCCACAGAAAAAATGCAGCAGATGTCCCTCTCAAAGAAAGCGGTCACCCCGGGCAGCCATGCCGTTATCATCGATGACTTCATGCGTGCCGGCGGTTCCATCCGCGGCATTGCGGAACTGCTGTCGGAATTCGACATTCAGGTAAGCGGCATCGGTGTTGCCGTTTCCACGGCGCAGCCCGCGGCAAAAAAAATTCATACCTACACTTCGCTGGTCACGCTGCAGGGTGTTGATGAAGAGCAGGGCATCATCGATGTCGTCCCCAACGACGCTCTGCTGCATACCGGCGCATCCATCTGATCAGACCGGCGCTGCAGCATGGACTGAACGCATACCGTCTATCTGTTCAAATGCTTTTTCATGACAAAGAGCTGGCAGGCAAAGGAATCGGCCACGCGCTCCATCAGATAGTCCACGGCCTCTCCCTCGCTTTTCCCTTCACCGCCAGCAAATGCAGCCTTGACACAACGTTCCATATGATCGCAGATGGCATCATAACCGACCGCCATGTCCCGATCATTCATCGCAATGGCAATCAGCCGTGCAATATCAGGAATGGCAAACGTGCTTTTCAGACAGGCAACCAGAAATAAAGCCGCTACAGTTTTCTTTTCGTATTTTTTGTTGACGGGCGGCGGAATGATTTTCTGTTTGACATAGTTGTTGACCATCGTCTTTGTCAGTACACTCTTCCTGCCGGGCAGAACACCGGAAAGATAGCTGTCCAAAAGCGAAAGCACCTGATCCAGATAGAGCGCCACATTGGGAAGCTCGTTCCACCGGGGAAGCTTGAATTCCTTGTTCAATAGTTTTTCCTCCATTTGTACCATAATACCACAATATCACAACCCGTATGCAGGCACACGGTTTATCTTGACATCTTCTTTTTGATTGGTTAACATAGTATTAATAACTAGATGATACGGTATTCAAAAACATATTGGAGAACATCATGCAACATCTGACCCCTCTCTACAAAAGAACACCCTATGAAACACTGCCGGCGCTGCTGATCGATGCCGTCCGCCGCTTCGGGGATCAAGCCGCTTTTCGGTGGGATGATCCTGCTGCGGACGAGCAGTGTTTCCGCTATCGGGACCTGGGCTCCATGGCCGCCTCGCTTGCCGCGCACTTTGCGGCATGCGGCCGCCGGCGGGAGCATATCGCCATCCTGGGCCGCAACACACCGCAGTGGGTCGCCGCCTGGTTTGCCGCTGTCACATCCGACAATGTCGCGGTGCCTCTGGACAAGGGTCTCCCTGAAGGAGAACTCGCGGACAGTCTGCGCCGGGGCCGCTGCACCGTCCTCGTGTACGAACGCCGCTACGCTGGCATGCTCGCTTCCGTCCGCAGACATGGACCGCTGCCGGTCACAGAATGGATCTGCATGGACGAGATCACACCTGAGGCCGGTAGTGATGACGGCACGGACATTCTGCAGCAGCTTCCGGCCCCCGCACCCCAGGATCCTGCCGTACTGCTCTTCACCTCAGGCACCACCTCCCGTTCCAAGGCCGTCCTCCTTTCCCACAGGAATCTCTGCAGCAATGTCTACGCCTATACCAGCTGCACGAGGCTGCATCCCCAGGACACCGTACTGGCCATCCTGCCCTTCCATCACACATTCGGCGCTATGGCCGGCATGCTGTCCGTCATTGCCTGCGGTGCATGCAGTGTATTTCATCCGGGTCTGCGCTACATCCGCAGGGCGCTGAGCCGCTGGCAGGTGACCATCTTTATGAGCGTTCCCCTGCTGATAGAGAAACTGTGCAGCAGTATCAAAAAGGAGCTGGCAGAGGAAGCATCGCAAACACCGCGCGCAGCGCTGGGCGGATCGCTCCGCATGGTGGTCTGCGGCGCAAGCCCCTTTGATCCCGAGACCGCACGCTGGCTGCAAGCTGCCGGCATCCTTCCCGCGCAGGTCTACGGCCTGACAGAGGCCTCGCCGGCACTGACCATCGAAACTGAAAGAGAGCACCGCATCGGTTCGGTGGGAAAACCTGTTCCGGGGGTGGATCTGGCTATTGACCGGCCCAATGCGCAGGGCATCGGTGAGATTATCGCCAGTGGGCCGAACATCATGCTCGGTTACTATGAGGATCCTCATGCCACTGCCGCTGCCCTGGCAGGCGGCTGGTTTCACACCGGTGATCTGGGAAGCATCGACGCCGACGGCTACCTCTATCTGCACGGCCGGATAAAGAACGTCATCGTCCTGAAAAGCGGAAAAAACGTCTATCCCGAAGAACTGGAAGCCCTCGTGCAGCAGCTTCCCTACGTTGAGGAATGCCTTGTATCCGGTGTTCCCCGCCGTGGAAAGGACACCAGCGATCCAGTATTATCGCTCCGGCTGGTCTACGATCCGGCCTGCCGTGAGGCCCGTCTTTCTGCGGATGCCTTCCGCGCCTTGGCGGAAGCGGACATCGACCGTCTTAACCGGCAGCTGCCTTCCTACAAAAAAATACAGCGGCTGGTTCTCACCGACCAGCCGCTGGAACGCACCGGAACGAAAAAGATCAAGCGTACCGCCTGCTATCTGTAATCACGCATTTCCTCCATCTTCTTTTCTGCCGCCTGCACCACATGCCTGATCAAAAGGCCGGTGGTCACTGCACCGATGCCGCCCGGCACCGGTGTATAGGCCGCCACCTGACCAGCCACCGATGGATCAACATCGCCGCACATCTTCCCGTTTTCATCCAGATTGATCCCCACATCGACCACCACCTGGTTTTCATGGAAATAGGCGCTGTCCACCAGGCCGCGCCTGCCCACTGCAGCAATGAGAATATCCGCTTCACGCGCAATCGCCGGCGCATCCACCGTCTTGGTGTGGCAGATGGTCACCGTCGCATTGCGGTGCAGCAGCATCATCGCAACCGGCTTGCCAACGACGGTGCTGCGGCCGATGACCACCGCACGTTTGCCGGCAAGGCCAATGCCATAATGATCCAGGATGCGAATGCAGGCTTCCGCCGTGCAGGGCGGATATCCCTTGCTGCCGTTAACAAACACCGAGGCCGCCGAAGCATCCGTGATACCATCCACATCCTTATCGGGACACAGGGCATTCCTGACCCGGTCATCATCGATATGGGAAGGCAGCGGCCGCAGAACCAGAATACCGTGAATGGATTCTGCCGTATTGAGATGCTGAATGTTCTCAATTAAAACTTCCTCACAGACATCCTGCGGAAATACAAGGTGCTCCACGTCGATGCCCAGCTGTGCCGCACGATGCGAAGCGCTTTTTTCGTAAGCCACATCATCCGGATCATTCCCTGCCCGCACAATAGCAAGACAGGGGGTTGTTCCCTCTGCCTTGATCCGTGCAATCCGCCTCTCCAGACGAAGATTCAGTTCCTCCGCAACTTCTTTTCCGCTGAGAATTTTGGTCATATTACAGTTTCTCCTTAACCCCTTCAAAAATGTCATCGGCAAGCGACAGGTACCGCTGCAGCAGCTCCTCCGCCCGCTTTTCCATAGCCTCTGCCCTTGCACGTTCCTTCATCGAACGCGTGTTGACAAAAACATTGATGGAAGCGCCCCGCAGCGCTCCGCTGCAGATCGCCGCCGCCGTGGCTGCATCGGAAATCACCATCCGGCTTCCCTTGGCCGCGAATTCTTCAAGCAGCTCGATGATCTCACCGCAGGCTTCCATGATCTGCAGCGGAACCTGCCCGGCATCCGCAAGGCAGCGCTCCATAACGGCTTCTTTCTCCGCTTTCTCCTCCGGCGTTCCCTGCGGCATCTTATAGGCCGCCGCCAGCGGCCGAAAAGCCGCCGCGTCCTGATCCACCAACGTCAGCATCTTCTCTGTCAATCCGTGCGCCTGTGCCATGAGGCGGTTCATATCAGCCTCCACCGCGGCATAGGCTTTCTTGCCGACCGTCAGGGCGCCTACCATATGCCCAAGCGCCGAGGCTGCCGCCCCTGCCAGGGCGGAGGCACCGCCTCCACCCGGCGTGGGCGCCTTGCTTTCCAGCGCCAGAAGAAAGTCTCTGCACGTTATCTGTTCATCCATGAAACCGCATTTGCCCCTTTCCTTCATTGCAAGCTAAAACATCACGTCAAAACAATCTAAAACAGGCCTGTGATCCTGCCGCTGCTGTCCACATCGATTTTCTCTGCGGCAGGCCGCTTGGGCAGGCCGGGCATCGTCATAATATCGCCTGCCAGTGCCACGACAAAACCGGCCCCTGCACTCACCTTCATGCTGCGGATGGTGAGGCGGAAGCCCTCCGGTGCCCCAAGCAGCGAGGCATCATCGGAAAAGCTGTACTGTGTCTTGGCAATACAGACCGGCAGACCGCCAAAGCCCAGCGCTTCCAGGCGATCCATTTCCCTGCGCGCTGCTTTGGAAAAGTCCACACCATCGGCTCGGTAAATCCGGCGTGCAATGCCCTCGATCTTGGACGCAAGATCATCTTCCGTATCGTAGCAGAACCTGAAATGCGCCTCTTCCTCGCTGCAGACACGAACTACCTCGCGGGCCAGCGCTTCGCCGCCGGCACCGCCCTTGGCCCAGACCTCCGAAAGCACGGCACGTACGCCCCGCCTGCCGCACTCATCTTCCACCAGCGCCAGCTCGGCAGCCGTGTCTGTCGGGAAAGCATTGACCGCCACCACCACGGGCAGGCCGTAGACATTCTTCATATTGTCCACATGCCGCAGCAGATTGGGCAGTCCCTTGCGCAGCGCCTCAAGGTCCTCCTGCTCCAGTTCGGCAAGCGGCTTGCCGCCATGGTGCTTGAGAGCGCGCACCGTGGCCACCACAACAACAGCATCCGGCGACATCCCTGCCGCACGGCACTTAATATCCAGGAATTTTTCCGCGCCCAGATCCGCGCCGAATCCGGCTTCCGTCACCACGTAATCCGCCAGCGAGAGTGCCGTCTTCGTGGCCATCACCGAATTGCATCCGTGTGCGATATTGGCAAAGGGACCGCCGTGAACAAAAGCCGGCGTGTGCTCCAGCGTCTGCACCAGATTCGGCTGCAGGGCATCCAGCATCAGCGCTGTCATGGCGCCCTGTGCATGCAGATCGCCGGCGGTCACCGGACGGTCATCGTAGGTATAACCGACGACGATGCTGGCAAAGCGAGCCTTCATATCCTCGATGCTGCGCGAAAGACACAGAATCGCCATGATCTCGCTGGCAACGGTAATGTCATAGCCGTCTTCCCGCGGAACTCCATTGAGCCGCCCGCCCAGGCCATCTACAACATACCGCAGCTGCCGGTCGTTCATGTCGACACAGCGCTTCCATGTAATCTTCTTGGGATCGATACCCAGCTCATTGCCCTGCTGAATATGGTTATCCAGCATCGCTGCCAGCAGATTATTGGCCGCCCCGATGGCATGCATGTCACCGGTAAAATGAAGGTTGATATCTTCCATGGGAACCACCTGCGCATAGCCGCCGCCAGCAGCGCCTCCCTTGATGCCGAACACCGGTCCCAAAGAAGGTTCCCGCAGGGCGGCCATGGTCTTTTTGCCGATACGCCGCATGCCGTCCGCAAGGCCCACCGTGGTGGTCGTCTTGCCTTCGCCCGCCGGCGTGGGAGTGATGGCGGTCACCAGGATCAGCTTGCCCTCGGTACGATGCCCGCCATCGGTCAGGATGGCAGAATCCACCTTTGCCTTGTATCTTCCATAGGGGATAAGATACTTTTCGTCGATGCCCGCTTCCTCTGCAATCTGCCGGATGTCCTTCATCTCCGTGGATTGTGCAATCTCAATGTCCGATTTGTACGCCATGACGACCTCCTAAAATGTACCGCGGATACCCGCTTCTTCAATGATCTCTGCCAGATCCCGGTATTTGTTCAGGGAGTACAGGTGCAGTCCGTCAATGCCTTCATTCATATACTGATAGATCATGTTCACCGTATATTCCTTGCCTGCCTTTTTGAATTCCTCCGGCTTGTCTCCATATTTGCCGATGATCCTGGAAAGCGGTGCCGGTATGCTGCATCCGTTGGAGAGCGTCATCCGGATCACGCCGTCCTTGTAGAGTACCGGCATGACGCCGACGATAACCGGAATCGTGATCCCCGCCTTGCGGATTCTGTCGATAAAGCGCCGATAAGCATCGATATCGTAATTCAGCTGGGTCGTAAGGAATTCCGCACCGTTATCCTGCTTGGATCGTAAATGAGCGATGTCAGCATCCAGGCTCCGCGCCTGAATATGGCCCTCCACGTAGCAGGCACCGCTGAGCGTCATCGAAGGGAACTTTCTTTTGATGAACTGCATCAGGCGGTCGGCATGAGCGAAAGCCCCCTGCGTACCCGTCCATCCTTCGGGAAAATCTCCCCGCAGTGCCAGCATATTCCGAATACCGATCTTCTGAAAATTTTCTACTGTGTGCAGGATGTCCTCCTCATCCTGTCCGATGCAGGTATAGTGCGCCATGGCATTGTGCCCGCTGTCCACGATAGCGCGGAGAACTTCTTCATTGCGTCCGACGTTCTTACCGCCTGCGCCGAACGTACAGCTGATGAAATCCGGCTCGTACTGATACAGCTTTTCCAGGGTCTGAAGCAGTGGTTCGATGGGCTTGTCGTTCTTCGGCGGAAAGACCTCAAACGAAAAAGTCATCTTTTTCTTTAAGATGTCGCTGATCTTCTCCTGCGCCGTTCTTTCCCTGCCTTTTTTCACTGTCTCCGTTTGCATCTGCTACCTGCCTTTCTTGAAGAATTTCTTTAAAAAACTCTGCCTGTGAATGGCACAGGGTCCCTGCGCCTTGAGCCCGGCATAATGTGCCTTGGTGCCATATCCTTTATTGGAGGCGAAGTCATAACCGGGGTATTGGCCGTCATACTGTACCATCATGGCATCCCGGGTTACTTTGGCCAGTACCGAGGCTGCGGCGATGGACAGACTGCGGCTGTCGCCATGCACCAGGCTGCGCTGCGGCCATGGAAGATCTTCCAGCTTTACAGCATCCAGCAGTACGATGGAAAGAGATGCTCCGGTCGTTTCACGGAGCATGGCGGACGCATCAAGAACAGCCGCACGCATGGCCTTCTTGGTGGCCTGCAGAATGTTGATCTCGTCAATGACCTTCTCCGAAACGACCCCCAGGCCATAGGCCAGTGCCTGTTCTTTGATCCGGGGGACAGCCGTCTCCCGCTGCCGCGCAGTCATCTGCTTGGAATCATCCACGCCGGGAAGATCCGCTTTGGGCGGCAGAACGACACAGGCGGCAACCACCGGGCCGGCCAGCGGGCCGCGCCCTGCTTCGTCCACACCTGCCACCATGGCGAATCCCTCTTCGTGAAGGCCGTCCTCCATGCTGCGCAGTGCCAGAAGACGCTTTCGCCAGCTTTCTTCACGTTCCGCTTTCTTCATGCCTCTGCCTCGTCTTCCACATGCTCCAGTGTGATTCTCCCGATCTTCGCCGCACGGAATTCGTCCAGCAGCGTCCGCGCACACCGTTCATAGTCGATCCTGCCGCCGCGCATGATAAAGCCGCGCTTTCTTGCAATGTCCTCCATGCATGTCAGAGGATCGTCCCCGACAGTCTCCAGCTTGTAGCGAGCGGCCAGCAGGGCCGGATGATTTTGGGAAAGACTGCGGATCAGTTCAAGCCCCAGCGTAGCGACATCCATGATTTCATCCTTGATCGCACCGCAAAAGGCCAGATGCAGCCCTACCCGGGGATCTTCAAACTTGGGCCAGAGGATGCCGGGCGTATCCAGCAGCTGCATGCCGTTTTTCATGGTCAGCCACTGCTTGCCCTTTGTCACGCCGGGACGGTCACCGGTCTTGGCGCTCTTTCTCCCGGTCATCCGATTGATAAAGGAGGATTTTCCTACATTGGGAATACCCACTACCATACTTCGGAAAGGCCGGTCCGCACGGTTTCCCTGTCTGCGCTTTTTCATCTGTTCCATCACTGCGAGCAGTGATGCCGTTCCCTGCCCCTGCATACTGTTCATCAGAAGCGCCTGTGCATTTTCTGCACGGAGATGGTCCACCCATCGTGCACCCTCGTTCTCGTCAGCCAGATCAGCCTTGTTCAGCAGGATGATCCTGGGTTTGTCTTCCGTCAATTCGCTGATGACCGGATTGCGGCTGGACAGAGGAATGCGCGCATCGCGGATCTCCACCACGGCATCGACCATCTTCAGGTTTTCCCGGATCAATGTCCGGGTCTTCTTCATATGTCCCGGATACCAGTTGATATTTTCCATAAGTCCCTCATTCTCCGTCCATAACCCATCATATTTTATCATACGAGGCCATGAAAGCAAAGAGCCACCCGCTTCCTGCAGATGGCTCCATGATTCTCGTTTTCACGATGCGGATCAATCCTCGCGCTATTCCTCGGAGGCAGTCTCTTCCGCACCAGCT
>OMZN01000147.1 GCA_900315555.1 uncultured Eubacteriales bacterium | reverse complement strand
TTTTTATTCTCATCCTTCTATTTTTCCTCCCGGCCTGTGGTGGCGTTTTCTGCACGGTAGTTCTTGGGAGACTCCCCGTACATGCGCTTGAACTCTTTGGAAAAATGACTGGCGCTGTTAAATCCGTTCTGAAAGCAGATCTCCGAAATGCTGGTGGTGGAGGTTACGAGCATTTGCGCCGCCTGACGAAGGCGGTATTTGTTGAGGTAATCGGAAGGCGTCGTTTTGGAGAGGTCGGAGAAGCACCGGAAGCATTCACTGCGGCTGATGTTGGCGGAGACGGCGATATCCTGTACCGAAATGTCTTCGGTGTAATGAAGATGGATGTAGTCAATCATCTTGCGCAGGCGCTGTTCCCGCAGCTGCTTTGCATTGTCAACAGGCTGCAGGGCGCGGGATTTGCGGATGGTGCTGAGGAGATCTCTCCAGATTCCCAGAAGATTTTCCGTCAGCAGCAGCTCGTAGGCATAGCCGGTGCTGTCGGCTTCGTAGACTCTTTCCAATCGTTTCAAAATGCGGATATTTTCTTTCTTGTTGGGAGTCAGCAGGATGACCTCGGGCTCTGCGGTGTGCAGAGGCTTGGCACAGTCATCGCAGCCGATTTGATGAAACAGATCCGTTAAAAGCTGAGGAAGCACAAGAATGTTGTAGCCCAGTGTGCCGGGCTGCAGGGCGACGGAAGAATGAATCGCTTCCGGAGCAATATAGATGGCAGAACCCTCGCGCACATCATAATTGACACCATTGATGGTGTAGGCGGCTTCCCCCTTTAGAATGAGCTGAATTTCCAATTCATGATGCCAGTGGCTGGAAAAGCTGCTGTTTTTGAAAGCGTCATACATATCCATGAATTCGGATACCGGCATATGAGGATTGGAATGCTTTAGGTTTTCAATGGCGGCAGGGCCGGAAGAAATATCGCTCATAACAGACCTCCTCGTTTTCTGCAGGCAGCTGCCAGACTGCCTTTCGTTATTGTGTTCACAACCAAACAATTATACCACGGTTTTGGGACGATCGCGACAGTTCCTGACATTGAGGAAGCTGAATGTTCAGTTAATTTAGATTATAACATAGTTACCAAATAAATTTTATCGCGTCTTAACAAACTGAGAAAGAGGCGCAGCCAGGAGGAAAAAGATGATTGATATTGCCATCAATGTCGAGCCGCTCTACCCGGAAATGGATTTCTGTCAGAAGATTGAGAGGATCAAGGCGGCTGGGTTCGATGCCATTGAGTTCTGGTCTTGGGATGATAAAGACCTGGATGCCATCAGCGAGACATGCCAGCGTCTGGGTGTTCAAGTCAAAGCTTTCGGCGGAACGACCTATTATTCGCTCTGCGACAGGGAGCACAGCAGTGATTGTATCGAATGGATTCGCAAGACGGCCGAGGCGGCCAAACAGCTGCACTGCAAAAATTTGATTCTCTTCCCGAATCATTTTACCCCGTCCGGATGTGCGGATTTTCGTGACAAGTATACAGCAGAGGCTGCTATTGCAAGCATCACGGCCAATCTGGTGAGGATGGTGCCTATTCTGGAGGAAAACGGACTGACTGCTTTGCTTGAGCCGCTGTGCAACATCGGTGCCGATGCCGGCATGACTGTAACAGACACCAGCGTAGGGGCAGATATCGTTCGTGCGGTGCACTCCGACCATGTGAAGCTGCTGTGCGATGTGTATCACATGCAGGTGATGCACGGCAATCTGCAGACCAACATTACGAAAAATACGGATATTGTTCCCTATATCCATATTGCCGATGCGCCGGATCGCCATGAACCGGGGACCGGGGAGATCAATTTCCGGTACTTGGCGCAGCAGATCAAAGAGAGTGACTTTTCGGGGACAGTATGCATGGAATACTTCCCGGAAGATGAGACGGAAGCAGGCTATCCTGCCGTCAAAGAATTTTGCGCTTTATTAAAGTAACGATACATAAGGAGGTAAAACAAATGGCTGAAAGACTGAAATACGGGCAGGTAGGCGGAGACCTGAAGGCACTGATCGGAGAGTGCCACAGAAAGGCGCTGGGCATGGAGCCCAGGGCAGAACTGGTATGCGGCTGCTTTTCAGCAATTGATGAGCTGAATGATGAGTGTGCAGAGGCATATCATGTGGATCCTTCCAGAGTCTACTACGACACAGAGGAAATGGCCAAGGCCGAAGAGGGAAAGATCGACTTTGTGGCGATCTGTACACCGAACTTCGTGCACTACTCGGCAGCGAAGGTCTTCCTGGAGCATGGTATCAACGTCATGTGCGAAAAGCCGTTGACGCTGACCATTGAGGAAGCAGAAGATCTGCAGCGTATTGCCAAGGAGAAGGATCTGGTATTTGCGGTTGACTACTGCTACTCGGGCTATGTAATGCCGAAGGTTATGAAACAGATGATCGCGCGCGGTGACATCGGTGACATCATCTCTGTCAATGCAGACTACATGGAAGGATGCTTCCTGCCGCTGCTGTCTGAGACCGAACAGGTCAACTCCCGTATCTGGAGAACGGATCCGAAATACTCGGGGGTATCCAACACCTGTGCAGATGACGGGACCCACGTGGAACACCTTGTCAACTATGTGACGGGCCTGAAGGTAAAGCGTCTGCTGGCAACGTCGGATACTTTCGGCAAGAAGCTGGATCTCAACGACAACATTATTCTGGAATATGACAACGGAGCTCACGGAGCATACTGGTTCTCTCAGGTACTCTGCGGATCCCCCAACGAGATCAACCTGCGGATTTACGGAACCAAGGGCGCGCTGGAATGGCACCAGACCAAGCCGGACGAACTCCTCTTCTCGCAGGCAGGCAAGGCCACCCAGGTGCTCTACAGATCCGGAGACGGTATTGATGTACCGGCTGCAGGCCTTGCAAGAATGCCTCTGGGACATCCCGAAGGGTACTATCTGTCCATCGCCAATGTTTACAGAAGCTTCGTTTCCACGATTCTTAAGAGGAAAGCCGGCGAGACGCCGACAGAGGAAGATCTCGACTTCCCGACGGTGGACGATGGTGTCAGCGGCGTAAAGTTCTTCCATGCTGTGGTAGAGAGTGCAAAGAACGACTCCAAGTGGGTTGAACTGGACTAGTGAATAGGGAGGCTTAACTATGGCAGAAATGCAAAAGGCGATTATATACAAAGGACCCGGTGAATTTGCTTATGAAGATCGTCCGATTCCGGAGATCGAAGACCCTGATGATGTCAAGGTCAAGAGCTATGGATGCTGCATTTGCGGTACGGATGTCAATATCTTCGCAACACCGCAGAAGCATCCGTGTGAGCCGGGTATCATCTTCGGTCATGAGTTCTGCGGTGAAGTCGCAGAGGTTGGCAGCAACGTTAAAAATCTCAAGCCCGGCGACAAGGTGATCATCGATCCGCACGGTCCGTGCGGCGAATGCGATAACTGTCTTGCCGGCCTGCCGGAAGCCTGTGAAAACGTCAGCTCGCGCGGTGTGTTCTCCGATGGAGGACTGACCAACTATCTGACGATTCCCAAGAAGTTCGTCTACAAGGTCGGACCGGATACTGATCCGGCGCTGATGGGCATGGCAGAACCGCTTGCGGGTTGCGGCTGCGCACTGGAAAAGCTCAACGTGCATGTCGGAGACACGGCGGCCGTGCTGGGCGCCGGCCCGATCGGCCTGATGTTCACCGCCCTGCTTGCAGCGAGCGGATGCAGGAAGATCATTGTTTCCGAGCCCATCGAGTACCGCAGAAAGCTGGCGCTGGAAGTCGGTGCGACGCGTGTTGTAAATCCCGATGAGGAGGATATCAAGGAAGTCGTGAAGGAAGAAACCGACGGCCTCGGCGTGGATCATGCCGTAGAAGCTGTGGCGGCTATGCTGGTGGACTGTGTTTATCTTGTTCATCCGCACGGCAAGGTTCTCCAGTACGGTGATGACAGACTTGCTCATCCGGAGTTCCCGGTTGCCTATCTGCTTGCCAACGAGATCGAAGTCTATGGCGGCTATCTTGGCAAATACTATATGAGAAAAGTGGGACAGATCATTGAAAGCGGTGTCCTGCCGCTGGATAAGATTCTGACGCATGTGATTCCGGCTTCCAGATACCAGGAAGCACTGGATCTGGCAGCCAGCCGTCAGTGCGGCAAGGTGTTTGTGTCCATGGATCTCTAGAGAAAGGGGAACAGGAATATGGCAGATAAAAAAGAAGTGCTGCGCCTGCAGGAACTTGCACATCAAGCCAGAGTCAATCTGGTCAAACTCTGCGGTGCGTACAACGGAAGCATCCACATGGGCGGCGATATGTCTACAATCGACGTGCTGACCTGCTTGTTTCATCATACCATGCATATTTCCCCTGCACTGCAGGATGATCCGGAGAGAGACCGGTTCATCCTCAGCAAGGGGCATGGCGCGGTATGCATGTACATCATCATGGCGTTAAAGGGGTTTTTCGATTATCAGGAGATTTGTGATACATACGGAAAAGAAGGAAGCAAATTTGGTCAGCACCCCTGCAAGATGAGACTGCCGATGCTGGATGCATCTACCGGTTCCCTGGGCCATGGTCTGCCGATTGCGGCAGGCCTGGCCGCATCTGCCAGGCAGAAAGGGCAAAAGCACCGCGTGTTCTGCCTGATGGGTGACGGGGAGACCTGCGAGGGATCCGTCTGGGAAGCCGCTATGCTGGCACATGCGCAGAGACTGGGCAATCTGGTCGCCGTGGTAGACAGGAACAAACAGTTTATGACCAGCTATTCGGAAGACTCCATGCGGATGGAACCGTATGCTGATAAATGGCGCGCTTTTGGATGGCATGTTATCGAGATCGCTGATGGCAATGATATGACGCAGGTTGTCGATGCGCTGGAACATTTGCCGGCGCCGGAGAGTGACAGCCCGACCATGATCGTGGCCAATACCACGAAGGGAAAGAATATTTCTTTCATGGAAAAGCAGATCAACTGGCATGCAGGCAGCCTCAACAAAGAGGATATGCAGGTGGCGCTTGGGGATCTCGAGAAGGTTATCGAGCAGCAGAGAAAGGAGCTATAAATGGCATCTGTGACAATGGAAGGATACAATTCTGCAAGAACTGTCATCGGGGAGGCCATTGCGGACATTGGAGATAAAGACGAACGTGTCTGGCTGCTGACACCTGACGTGGGATTCGGTTGTAAAGATTTTAAGGAAAAACATCCTGACCGCTTTATCGATACAGGCATTGCTGAGCAGGATGTTGTCGGTGTTTCCTCCGGACTGGCTTACGATGGGAATATGCCCTACATCATCGGCATGATGCCGTTCATGAGCATGCGTGCCCTGGAACAGGTCAGAACCGATGTGTGCTACCCTAATCTTCCCGTCCGGATTATTGCCAATTATTCAGGACTGACCGGCAACGGCGGTTCTACACACTATGCGATGGAGGATATGGCGCTCTATTCTTCGCTGGTAAACATGACGGTATGTGCGGCATCAGATCCGGTGCAGCTTCGTCAGATCATCAGCGGGAGTCTGACATATGAAGGGCCGATGTCGATTCGTATTGACCCTGGCAAATCGAACCGTATCATCTATAACGAGAAGAAGGACAGATTCACAATTGGAAAAGGCTACACAGCGTGCGAAGGCAAAGATCTGACCATCATCGCCTGCGGAGAAATGGTGGATTATGCGCTGCAGCTGCAGGAAAAAGCTGCGAGCGAGGGCTTGAGCATCCGTGTGATTGATATGTTTACGATCAAGCCGCTGGATGAGGACCTGGTGTGCAAGGCGGCGGAAGAAACCGGCCGCATCGTTGTCTGGGAAGATCACCTGATGAAAAACGGCCTCGCCAGTGCCGTTGCCGATACCCTGATGGATCATATGATCAACGTAAAGTCCTTTAAGCGGTTCGGCATTCCGCAGGTCTATCCCGGATTTGGCAGCGCAGAAGAGCTTTATCACAGATACGGCTATGATCTTGATGCGGTGTGGAACTACGTCAAGGGGCTGTTTTAACAGAAAGGAGATGTCAGCTGATGGCTGTTTATGAATGGAATACCTTTTGCCCGACTCTCTTTGGGAAGGGAGCCAGCAAGGAAACCGGCAAGCGTGTCAAGGCGATGGGTGCACATAACGTCATGGTATGCACCGAGGCTGCGCTGATGGAATTCGGTGTAGCGACACAGGTCGTCGATGTGCTGAAAGAGGAAGGACTCGACGTATTTATCTTTGACAAGTGTACGGCGGATGCGCCCAGCACCACCTGTGATGAGGGTGCGGCCTTCGTCAGGGAACATGATATCGATGCTATTGTTGCGGTGGGCGGCGGCAGCTCCCTGGATACGGCCAAGGCGATCGGCATCATCATCAGCCAGCATGGCACGACAATTCGTGATTATTACAACATGGAAGAAGATGCGCACGAGATCATTCTGATCACGCTGTCTACCACCTCGGGAACCGGAAGTGAAAACTCCAAGTGGTGTGTGATTGGCGATGTGGAGACAGGAAGAAAGCGCATGCCGGTCTACAAACCGGATCTGGCCATTGTGGATCCGGTGCTGACCTATACCGTGCCGGCTGGTCCCACGGCAGCGACAGGCATGGATGTTCTGGCGCACGCGGTCGAAGGACTGACCAACAGGAATTACAATCCTTATGGCTATATCTTTGCCAAGGAAGCCATCCGGCTGGTTATGAAATACCTGCCGATTGCAGTGGCGGAGCCGAAGAATGAGGAGGCGCGTGCGCAGATGGCGTTTGCGTCCAACATTGCAGGTCTGGCCATGACGGCACTTGGCTGTTCCATCGGCCACAGCTTTGCGCAGACCTTTGGTGCTATGAAGCACGTGGCACATGGCCTCGGCTGTGCGTGGGGACTTCCCGGTGTCATGGTTTATTCGGCAAAGTATGGGGAGGCTGATAATATCAAGACTGTTGCCGATGCCATGGATATTGCCTATGACGAAAATACGGACGTCGCCGCATTGGCGGAACAGATTGCCGGTGTCTTCATCCAGATGATGAAGGACCTTGGCATCAAGTCGATCAAGGATTCGGGCTATAGTTTGGAAGACTGCATGGAATCGGCCGAGATGTTCTTTGACGACGGAGCGTTCGGCAATTCTCCGGGTGAACCGGGCATGAAGGAGATTAAAGAGTATATTGAATATACCTATCAGGCATACTAGATAATGGATAGCAGAAAGGATGGACGATGAAGAAGATAGGCATACTGACCAGCGGAGGCGATGCGCCGGGGATGAATGCAGTAATCCGAGCGGTGGTACGCGCCGGACTGTCG
>OMZN01000030.1 GCA_900315555.1 uncultured Eubacteriales bacterium | reverse complement strand
GGTTTTAACTGGTACACCATCAGGGGTTCGAACCCTGGACACCCTGATTAAGAGTCAGGTGCTCTGCCAGCTGAGCTAATGGTGCTCATATTTTCTGCGCTGTTTCAACGCAAGAATTACTTTACCATTTCGCAGGCCGGCTGTCAACTTATTTTATTGGATTCCCCGCCATTTTCTTCATAGCGCATGTATCACAAAAGCCCGGCAAAGCCCATAGAGCAGGATCCCGGGCTTTGGCCTCGCCATCTCCTTCTGCTGCACGTATGTCAGGCTTAACCTTCTTCTGAAAGCGATCCGTTGAAAACATACCTGTCCAAACGGCGGAAGGCTTCCTCCACGCGGTGGGTCGGCAGCGCCAGATTCATCCGAATATGCGTCTCTCCCCGAAAGAGCCGTCCGTCCTGCCAGATGACGCCGACGCGGATGCCCTTTTCCAGCAAGTGATCCAGCGTTTCTCCATGGGCCGCAAGCCATCCTGCACAGTCCAGGAACAGCATATAGGTTCCCTCCGGTGCCGTCACTTCCACACCGGGCAGCTGCTCCCTGCAAAAGTGAACAGCAAACTCTGCGTTCCTTGCAAGCACTTCCCGCAGCGCGCACAGCCACTGATGGCCAACTTCAGAATAGGCACCGATCAGGGCGTGCTGGGAGAGGACATTCATGCTGTTGTAGCAGCAAAGAGACGATTGACGCACAATCCGGTCGCGCAGGTACTTATTATAGATAATGTGGTAACTGCCGATCAGGCCGGCCAGGTTGAATGTCTTGGAAGGGGCATACAGTGCAACCGTTCTCTCCCGCGCATCCTGTGAAACCGACTGCGTCGGTATATGGATATGATCGCCCAGGAGCAGATCCGACCAAATCTCATCGGAAATGACATAAACATCGTACTTTTGGAAGAGCGCCATCATCTCTTTTATCTCCTCCGGTTCCCAGACTCTCCCCGTCGGATTGTGCGGTGAACAGAAGATGGCGGCATGGATACTGTGCTCGCGGATCTTTTCCTCCATATCCAAAAGATCCATACGCCATACCCCGTCCTGGTCCTTTTGCAGCGGACTCTCCACCATATGAAAGCCATTCTGGTGCAGGAGGTACCGAAAGCCGATGTAAACCGGCGTATGCACCAGCACCTCGCCGCCCTGCTCGCAAAGCACCCGCAGTGCGCTTACGACACCGCCCAGCACACCGTTTTCGTAACCGATGTCCTCCTTGGTAAGATCATGTACACGATTCTGCGCTTCCTGCCAGCGAATGATGGCATCATAGTAGGCCTGCCGCGGCTCGAAATAGCCGAACGCAGGATGTTTGATGCGCTCCGCCATGGCCTGCTGAATCGAAGGTGCCGTCGGAAAGTTCATATCCGCCACCCACATCGGGATCCGATCAAATCCTTCTGCGACCCTGCCTTCCACCTGCAGCCCGCCGGCAGTCGGCGCATCGACCGCCATCGCATCCATGCCGTGCCGCTCCATCATTGTCTCGAAATCAAAATCCATTCTCATCCCTTCCTTTCTCCTAAATACGGCGCTATCGATTCTTTCCAGACCGCACAAAGCCGCGCAAGCGACCAGGCCGCATTAGCGGGGCTTGTCGACGGAAGGCGAACAATCTGCCGTCCCGTTTCGCGCAGCAGGTATCGATCATACAGCGCCTTGGCCTTGGCGCCATTGGCAAAGATCGCAGCGATGTCAGCGCGCGCAAGGATCGGCGAAAGATCCACCGGCTCCACATCCCTTATGGTGGCATCCGCAGATCCATCGATTTCACAGCTTTCCACTACATCATAGACGGCTATATGCGCCGCAAGAAGCATCGCCCGTTTCTCCGGGATCGTTTCCGGCACCGGCATGCCGGCCACCGCCGCCGTCACCTGCCAAAACCGGTTCCGCGGATGATGATAGTAAAAGTGCCCTTCCCGGGACTTGACCGAAGGGATCGTCCCCAAGACCAGTACTTTCGAGTGTTCATCAAATATCGGACCGAATTCATGGTGTACGCGCATCGCTGCGGCTCCTTTCCGTGCTCCACGGCTTTTCCTTATGCTTTATTCTTTCCCAGTTTTTCTTCACTTTATCCATCATAGCAAAAGAACCCGTCTAATGCGAGTTCCTTTGCGTTTGCGTGTTGTTGAGAGTTTGGTGAGAGATTAAAGAGTGATAACAAACTTTTCACAATGTCTTTGGTTTTTCTAATTCCCTTTGCATCACCTGCCTTTCTTGCGTTAAGATTACCATATTTTTCCATTCTGTTGGGGGCTGAACCAAAACTGGTGGTGCTGCGGGTCGATAAAGTGATGTTTTGCCCTCTGCGCGTGCACCTCTTTGTGCAAAAGCTGCCGGCGTGCAGAAAAAACGATGCAGAGGAAAATCGATTCGGAAACGATACCGTGCAGCGCAGCAGCAGGAAGGCAGATGGAGACCAACCTCTGCATACAAAAAAATAAAAAGACCCGTGATCATCACGGTTCTCCTGCATCCTCAAAAAATGTGATAATGCTGATCAAACGCTATCGAAACTCTTCTAATGCAACGCTTTCATCTTCTGCTTTCGATTCCCGGATCTTCCTTCCGCCATGTCCTTCGACACCTGACGCTCCGTTTCTTCGATGTCCTATCAAACTACTTGCTGGAAGTTACTGCGGTTGCCTATTCTGCTGAACCCTCGCGGGCGGTTCCCTTTGTTCAATCAGCATTATATTTGTGATTATCGTTTGACACTTCGGGTGGACTCACCTCCCTTCCCTCTGGGTTTTTCCGGCCGCCTTTCCGAAACTTCTTCCTTCGGATCACCTCTTCGACCGGTTCTTGTTATTTGTTATATTATGGTGATAACTTTTGATCTCGGCGGCCTCCCGGCTCGCCTGATCTCTTTTGTTGATCTAATCATAGCACTTGGTTTGCAGAAAATCAAGAGTTTTCAGAAATTTTTTGCAAATTTATT
>OMZN01000036.1 GCA_900315555.1 uncultured Eubacteriales bacterium | reverse complement strand
GCCGCACCATAGGCTTCCAGCGCCCATACTTCCATCTCGCCGAAACGCTGGCCGCCGAACTGTGCCTTGCCGCCCAGCGGCTGCTGCGTCACCAGGGAATACGGGCCGGTGGATCTTGCATGAATCTTGTCATCGACCAGATGGTGAAGTTTCAGCATGTACATATAGCCTACCGTAACCGGTGCATCGAAGTATTCTCCGGTTCTGCCGTCACGCAGGCGAAGCTTGCCGGATTCATCATAGCCGCATTCCTTCAGCAGGCTGATAATATCCTTCTCATTGGCGCCGTCGAATACCGGGGTGGCTACATACCAGCCCTTGCTCTTGGCCGCCAGACCCAGATGCACCTCCAGTACCTGCCCTACATTCATTCGGGAGGGTACGCCCAGGGGATTCAGCATCACCTGCAGCGGCGTGCCGTCTTCAAGGAAAGGCATATCCTCCTCCGGAAGGATTCTTGAAATAACACCCTTGTTTCCGTGGCGTCCGGCCATCTTGTCGCCGACCTGAATCTTTCTCTTCGTAGCCACATAAACGCGGACTACTTTGTTCACCCCCGGCGGAAGGTCGCCGCCTTCTTCACGGGAAAATTCTTTAACATCAATGACGATTCCCTGCTCGCCGTGCGGCATCTTCAGGGAGGTGTCACGTACTTCCTTTGCTTTTTCACCGAAGATGGCGCGCAGCAGGCGCTCCTCTGCAGAAAGCTCCGTTTCGCCCTTGGGCGTAACCTTGCCGACCAGGATGTCCTGCGAGCTGACTTCCGCACCGATGCGGATGACGCCCTCTTCATTCAGATCCTTGAGCGCTTCCTCGCCGACATTGGGGATATCTCTGGTGATCTCTTCGGGGCCGAGCTTGGTGTCTCTGGCCTCCATCTCATACTCCACCACATGGATCGATGTGAGCACATCGTTCATGATCAGCTTTTCGTTGAGAACGATAGCATCCTCATAGTTGTAGCCTTCCCATGTCATGAAGCCGATCAGCAGGTTTTTACCCAGCGCCAGTTCGCCCTGATCTGTTGCGGGGCCGTCGGCGATAATCTCGCCGGCATCCACATGCTCACCGTGGAAAACGATCGGGTTCTGGTTGAGGCAGGTTCCCTGGTTGGACCGCTTGAACTTGAGGAGGCGGTAGGTATCAACCCCCTTGCCGTCATCTCTTGTCACCTGGATCCTGGAAGCATCGACGAAGCTGATGACACCGGCATGCTTGGCTACCTTCACCACACCGGAGTCTTTGGCCGCCTTGTATTCGATGCCTGTACCGACAATCGGCGCTTCCGTGACCATCAGCGGCACAGCCTGCCGCTGCATGTTGGCGCCCATCAGTGCACGGTTCGCATCGTCGTTTTCCAGGAAGGGAATCATGGCCGTCGCCACCGACACAACCTGTTTAGGGGAGACGTCCATCATGTCGACCTTTTCCCTGGCTACCAGGCCGATCTCGCCGCCGTAGCCCCGGCTGGCGACCCTGCGGTTGACAAAGCGGCCTTCCGAATCCAGCGGCTCATTGGCCTGCGCAATGGTCATACGCTCTTCCTCGTCGGCGGCCAGATAACGGATTTCGTCTTTGACGATGCCGTTTTCAACAACGTGGTACGGCGTCTCGATGAAGCCGTATTCGTTGATTCTTCCATAGGTGGTCAGCGAACCGATCAGTCCGATGTTCGGACCTTCAGGCGTCTCGATGGGGCACATTCTGCCATAGTGAGAATGATGCACATCACGCACCTCGAATCCGGCTCTCTCTCGGGAAAGACCGCCGGGTCCCAGTGCGGACAGACGCCTCTTGTGGGTCAGCTCAGACAGCGGGTTGTTCTGGTCCATGAACTGCGACAGCTGGGAACTGCCGAAGAATTCCTTGATCGCAGCCGTCACCGGCCGAATGTTCATCAGTGCCTGCGGCGTCGTCGCCTCGATATCCTGAATGGTCATTCTTTCCTTGACCACACGCTCCATCCTGGCCAGACCGATACGGAACTGGTTCTGCAGCAGTTCACCTACCGTCCTCAGACGGCGGTTGCTCAGATGGTCGATATCATCCGTTTCGCCGATTCTGTGCGGCAGATTGAGAATATAGCTGACGGAAGCAATGATATCATCGAGAATGATATGCTTGGGAGAAAGGTCATTGCGCCTTCTCTCCAGTTCTTCCTTCAGCTCCTCTTCCTCCTGGAAGGCTTCCAGAATCTGACGCAGCACAGGATAATACACTTTGTCTGCCACCTTCATATCCGAGGTGTCAAAGGCCACGTAATCGGCCAGTTCGACGAAGTTGTTGCCGATGACCTTGGTGACGTCACCGGGCGTATCCTTATCATGTGCCAGCACAGAATATACACCGGCGTTCTCGATGAGAAAGGCCTGCTCTCTTGTCAGCGGCTGACCGCCGAGGTTGGCATTGCCGGCCTCCACCAGAATCTCACCGGTGTTGGGATCAATAACATCCTCGTCGACAATGGTGCCTTCCAGGCGGTTTGCCAGGCCCAGCTTTTTGTTGTATTTGTACCTTCCCACTTTGGATACATCGTATCGCTTGGGATCGAAAAAGAGTGAATGAATAAGCGAAAAAGCGCTTTCATCCGTCGGCGGTTCACCGGGACGAAGCTTCTTGTAAATTTCCTTCAGCGCATCCTTGCTATTATCTGTAGTATCCTTCTCCAGCGAGTTGATCAGCCGTTCCTCTTCACCGAACAGCGCCAGGATGCCCTCATTTGTCTCAAGGGACAATCCCTCATGCGCACCGTAGCGTTCCTGTTCCTCGGGAATAAACTCATTGATGGCCCGCAGCAGCGTTGCCACCGACTGTTTTCTTGTCCGGTCCACACGTACAGAGATGATCTCATTGGAGTCAGTCTCATATTCCAGCCATGCACCGCGGTTGGGGATCACGGTGGTCGAGTAGAGATCATGCCCGTTCTTGTCGATCTCCACAGCATAATATGCACCCGGTGAACGCACCAGCTGTGTAACGATGACTCTCTCTGCACCGTTATAGATGAAGGTACCGGTTTCCGTCATCATGGGGAAATCACCCATGAAGACTTCCTGCTCCTTCACTTCTCCGGTTTCCTTCGTGATCAGGCGCACCTTTACCTTCAGAGGCACCGCATACGTGGCGTCCCTTTCCTTGCAGGTCTCCTGATCGTATTTCGGAGGATCGCTCAGTGAATAATCGATGAACTCCAAAACGAGGTTGCCGGCATAGTCCTGAATCGGAGAGATATCCTCAAAGACCTCGCGCAGTCCTTTTTCGATAAACCATTTATAGGAATCTGTCTGGATTTGAATGAGATTCGGCATTTCCGCAACTTCATTGATCTTTGCGAAAGTTTGCCGCTCTTTCTTGCCCAGTTTTACGGCTTTTGGCATAGTCATCACTCCTTAAATGTTAAACAATCACATTGCATGGCAGTCTAATATGATACCACAAGACTGTCAATTGCGCAAGAGAATTTTTCCAGATTCTTACGCAATTGACAGCCTTGTCTGATTTCCGTCATCTTGTTCCGTTCCTGTCGTCTGCCGTGCAACGGTCACCTTTTTCCCGGTTGGCGGGGAGCCGCCGTGCGGCCCCCCGCAAGTAAACAAGTTCCTGGATACTGTAAGCGTCCTACTTCAGTTCTACTTCGGCTCCTACTTCTTCCAGCTTGCTCTTCATTTCCTCTGCCTCGTCCTTGGAAACATCTTCCTTGATGTTGGAAGGTGCCTCGTCGACGAGCGCCTTGGCCTCTTTCAGTCCCAGTCCGGTGATCTCTCTTACAACCTTGATGACCTTGATCTTCTGGGATCCTACACCGGTCAGGGCAACGGTGAATTCCGTCTTTTCCTCAGCTGCAGCAGCCTCGCCGCCGGCAGCAGCAACCGCTACCGGAGCAGCAGCACTGACACCGAACTTCTCTTCGCAGGCCTCGACCAGCTCGTTCAGCTCGAGGACGGTCATGTTTTCAATGGCTTCAATGATCTGATCTTTATTCATTTTCAATCTCCTTTGTGGTTTATATTCTGTTTGCGATCATGCTGTGATCATTACGCTTCGGGGGTTTCTTCTGCCGGAGCAGCCTCTGCCGGGGCGGCTTCCTCAGCCGGTGCTTCTGCGGGTGCATCTGCACCTTCCTCCTTCGCCTCCGCGATAGCAGACAGCGTTCTGACGAACTTGCTGACAGGCGACTGGATGCTGCCCATGAACTTGGCAATCAATTCCTCTCTGGAAGGAATGCTGGCGATGGTCTTCAGGCCTTCCTCATCATAGTAAGTTCCCTCTACGATGCCTCCCTTGAAGGACATCTTGTTCAGTTCCTTAATCGCTTTGTTGAGAACCCTGGCCGGTGCCGTCGCATCCGTCTTGCTGATGGCGATGGCGCTGGGGCCCTCCAGAACGGCGGAAAGTTCCTCGAAGGGAGTGCCTTCCACAGCCCGCTTCATGAGAGTGTTCTTGTAGACAGTATAGTCCACATCCTCATCACGAAGCATTTTCCTCATTTTATTGGCTTCTTCCACGGTTGTGCCGATGTAGTCGATCACAACGGCAGACTGCGCATCTTCGAGCTTGTCCTTGATCTCATTAACGACAGCCTGCTTTGCTTCATAAGCCGCTCTAACTTCGCTCATGCTTCTTTTGCTTCTCCTTTCTGACCAGGTCGGCAGCCTGATCATGAATCGGTACGCCATAAAAAGCCCCGCCACATCCAAGACATGGCGAGGTCAATACTCTTTATATTGTACCTCGGCGGGAAATTAAGCTTGCGCACCCGCTGTCTCAGGTTAGTTTTCAGTTTTTGTGCCGATGCCGGATCAGCCGCCGATCCTGGCGGTGTTCACTTTGACACCGGGACCCATGCTGGTGGTCACTGTAACGCTTCTCAGATACTGTCCCTTTGCCGCAGAAGGCTTTGCCTTGACGATGGCATCGAGCAGTGCATCAAAGTTCTCTCCCAGCTTGTCAGCTCCGAAAGAAACCTTTCCAATCACGGTATGGATGATATTGGCCTTGTCCAGACGATACTCTACCTTACCGGCTTTAATATCGGCAAGCGCCTTTTCCAGATCCATGGTAACTGTACCCGATTTGGGGTTCGGCATCAGACCCTTGGGGCCCAGCACCTTACCAAGACGGCCAACGACGCCCATCATATCCGGTGTCGCAACGACTGCATCGAAGTCGAGCCATCCGCCCTGGATTTTCTGCGCCATCTCCTCGGCACCGACATAGTCTGCACCGGCGGATTCAGCCTCTTCTGCCTTGGGGCCCTTGGCAAACACCAGAACTTTGGTTTCCTTGCCCGTGCCGTGCGGCAACACCATAGCGCCTCTGACCTGCTGATCAGCATGTCTTCCGTCAACACCCAGACGGATGTGAACTTCCACCGTCTCGTCGAACTTGGCGACAGAAGTCTCTGTAACCAGCTTCATGGCATCTGCGGGATCGTAAAGTGTTCCCTTTTCGATCTTAGCCGCAGCTTCTTTGTACTTCTTTCCTCTTTTAGGCATTTTTCCTCCTCGTGGTTCAAACGGCAGCATGCATAGGGGCCGCCTCCCACCTTTTAGTCTTCAACGATGATTCCCATGCTCCTTGCGGTGCCTTTGATCATCTCTGTCGCCGCATCGACATCCGCCGCATTCAGGTCGGGCATCTTGGTCTCTGCAATCTCCCTGGCCTGTGCCGTGGTAATCGTGGCAACTTTGGTCTTGTTCGGCTCACCGGATCCGCTTTCGATACCTGCCGCCTTCTTCAGCAGCACAGCTGCCGGGGGGGTCTTGCAGACAAACGAGAAGCTGCGGTCTGCATACACGGTGATAACCACCGGAATGATCATGCCCTGCTGGTCCTGCGTCTTGGCATTGAACTGCTTGCAGAAGTCCATGATGTTAACGCTCTTTTGTCCCAGTGCAGGTCCTACCGGAGGGGCAGGTGTCGCGCCGCCAGCGGGGATCTGAAGCTTGATGTAGCCGTCAATCTTCTTAGCCATAGTTGTTCTCCTCCTTTCTTTTAAATTTTATCAATCTGTGAGAACTCCAGCTCGATGGGCGTATCCCTGCCGAACATGGAGACTTTCACTTTGACTGTCTGCTTTTCTTCGTTGACCTCTTCGACCACACCCATAAAGCTTTCGAAGGGGCCGTTGATCACCTTGATGTTATCGCCTACATGGAGATCCAGATCGATGTTGATCTTCTCGATGCCCATCCTGCGCACTTCTTCTACAGAAAGCGGCACCGGATCAGAGCCATGCCCGACGAAACCGGTAACGCCCTGCGTATTGCGCACCAGATACCAGGATTCATTGGTGATCACCATCTTGACGATCACATAACCGGGGAACATCTTCCTGGTCTTGATGACCATGCGGCCATCTTTCGGTTCAGCCTTATCTTCGGTAGGGACAACCACTTTGAGGATCAGATCCTGCATGCCGCGGCTTTCCACCATCTTTTCGATATTGACCTTAACCTTGTTTTCGTGACCCGAATACGTGTGTACCACGTACCATTTAGGGGTGCCGTCACCCCGAAGGCCTTCCTCCTTGATCGGTGATACTGAGGTCTTTTCTCTTTCCGTCATTTCATCACCTCTACATACTGATGCCCAGAAGGTTCCTCAGGATTGCAAGAAAACCGCTGTCAATGCCCCAGTACATCAGGGCAAAAAAGGCACACGTGACCAGCACGACGACAGTATACTGACCGAGCTCTTTTCTGGTCGGCCAGACAACCTTCTTCATTTCAAGGCTGACTTCCTTAAAATACGTTCCCAGGCCGCCTTTCTTTTTTCCCTTTTTGTCAGCGGTACCTTCTATGTTCTTCCGATTCTCTTCCGGCGCACGGTTCTTTTCGTTTGCCATAATCCAATAATCCGCCCTTACTTGGTTTCCTTGTGCAGGGTATGCTTTTTGCAGAACGGGCAGTACTTGCGGAACTCAATACGATCCGGATTGTGCTGCTTGTTCTTCATGGTGGTATAGTTTCTCTGCTTGCACTCTGTGCAGGCAAGGATGACTCTGTTTCTCATGATTTTCCTCCATAATTCAAAATTCAGAGCAGTTATTTCTTGCTCCGATGTTCTTCTCGTAAAGTCGCTTAATAATTGTACTCTACTGCATTGTCAAAGTCAAGAAATTTCGTTTGTTTTCAACGTCCCCGGTCTTAACTGTCAAGACATGTGTTACACTTTGAGAAATACTCTTCAACAATTTGATTTGGGCTTTTAAAGTTTAATACGGTCTTTG
>OMZN01000119.1 GCA_900315555.1 uncultured Eubacteriales bacterium | reverse complement strand
GACGATGCGCAGCTGCTGCTCGCCCTGTCCTCCAAGAAGGGTCTGCTTGGTTTCGTTGTTCCTTTCGATGGTGAAGGAAGGATCTTCTTCTCTCAGCTTGGCCAGCCCGGAAAAGACCTTGTCCTCCTGCTTTTTCTCTGCCGCCTCAATGGCGAAGAATAATTTGGGGGAAGGATAGTCCAGCGGCATATAACGCACCGGTTCCTTCTTATCGCAGAGGGTATCGCCCGAGAGCGTGTGCTGCAGCTTGGCCACGGCAGCGATATCGCCGGCTTCTGCATAATCGAGCTCCGTCTGCTGGTTACCGCGCAGGAAGAAGAGCTTGCCCAGCTTTTCCGTGTTGCCTGTCCGCTCGTTGAGGATCTCCATGCCGGAGGTCAGCTTGCCGGATACCACCTTGATGACGGAAATCTTGCCGACGAAGGGGTCGATGATGGTCTTGAAGACAAAGCCGCTGGCGGGGCCGTCCGTCTTGGGCTCAAATTCCACCTGTTCGTTCTGATCGTTATATCCCATATAAGGACCATGCTCCAGCGGTGTCGGCGCATATTCCACCAGCAGGTCAAGCAGCCCCTCGCTGCCCTTGCCCAGCTCGAAAGCCGCCGAGCAGACCGGTACGATGCCGCCGTCCTGGATGCCCTTTTTGAGGCCAGCACGGATTTCATCCTCGGAGAACTCGTCCCCCTCAAAGTATTTTTCCATCAGAGCATCATCGGTCATGGCAATGGCTTCCTTGAGATCGTCATCAATCTCTGTGCTGATCGGCCAGCTGAAGGGAATCAGCGATTCGCCGAACTGTTCCTTCAGCTCGGCGAAGGTCTTGTTGTAGTCGAATTCATCCTTATCCCGCTTGTTGATCACGATGAAGCGGGGCATTTTGTAGCGTTCGCAGGCCTTCCACGCCTGCTCGGTGCCAACCTGAATGCCGTCGCCGGCATCAACCATAATGATGGCAGCCTCTGCGGCGCGCAGCGCTGCGTTCACCTCACCAATGAAATCGAAATAGCCCGGCGTATCGATGAAGTTGATCTTGCTGTTTTTCCAAATCACAGGCACGACGGAGGTGTTGATGGAATAGCCCTTTTCCTTTTCCATCTTGTCGTAATCGGATACGGTATTGCCGTTCTCCACTTTGCCCATTTTATCGATAACACCCGTCTCCGCCAGAACGGATTCCAGGAAAGTGGTCTTTCCGCATCCGCTGTGTCCCACGAGTGCAACATTTCTAATGGTTTCGCTGGTATAGCCTTTCATATGGTGTTCCTCCTAAAATAATAAAATTCGTGATTTCAGTATATCATTCACCTTGTTTATTGGCAATGATTTCAGACAATTAATAACTTTCCGTCGCTTCTCACCTGCATGCACACCGGTTTCCATTATTGCCATATTTTAACAAGGATGCTTGCTATTGTTTTTTTGATGGTATATAATTTGAATAGATGTTACAATTCTGTCAATATCTTGACATTTTGACATTTGACGATATTGATTCATGGAAAGGCGGTGTCAAAATGAAAATTACAGATGTTAGGATCCGAAAACTCACTGATGAAGGCAAGATGAAATCCATCGTTTCCGTTACGTTTGATGACGAATTTGTTGTACACGATATCAAGGTCATCGAGGGCCGCAACGGTCTGTTTGTTGCGATGCCCAGCAGGAAGATGGGGGAAGGTGATTTCCGCGATATTGCCCACCCCCTCACCTCTGAGACACGCAACCGGATCAAGGATACCATCCTGGAAGCCTACGAAAAAGCACTGGCGGAGCGGAACGCCCGGGAGGCAGAGATCGAGGAAGCCGGCGAAGCCGAAGAGGAAGATCCCTGTCTGTCCGAATAGCAGATCCTACCGCTAAAAGATGCTGTCTCTGACAAATGCATGCGACAGAAATGGCCTTCCATAACATGCCATGCTCTCGAAAAATAAGCAGGCTGCTGCACCTGATTTTTCAATCTGTGCAGCAGCCATTTTTGATATGCCGATTTTAATATTCTGTTACGCCCCGGCTGCCCGCCGGGATATGCCTGCGGGATCAGGCATGCACGACGATGGGATAGCCCGCTTTAATATGATTGTAGAGAAAAGCAGCATCCCCGGTCTGCATGTTCACGCAACCATGCGATCCGTTGGTGGTATAAGCGCTGCTGCCGAAATCGCTGCGCCAGGAAGCATCGTGACATCCCTGCCCGCCGTTGAAAGGCATCCAGTAGCTTACATCGCTGTTGTAATCGCTGCCGTCATCGTTCTGCCCCCGCAGCGTAGTGTTCCGCTGTTTGTAGGCGATGAAAAAGGTGCCGCAGGCCGTATCATGGCCGCTCTTGCCGGTCGTCACCGCCGTCGACATCAGCTTCTTTCCGTTCTTGTACAGCCACAGAGTCTGGGAACTGATGCTGACCTCAATGTAGGAGTCGCCGATGTCATTCTTGCCGCCGCCCGTATAGTACGGTGTCTGGGAATAGTACGGCTTGCGCTCCACATCCTTGCCGGCCTTCAGTTCTTTCGTCAAAGCCTTGATTTCCTTCTTCTTGTTGATCGCGTAGCCATAGTTGCCCCCGACCACCGTAATCGTTCCCTGATCTGTGGACTTGAATTTGCGCGTCGCATACTGGGTGTTGATTTCCCAGGCCAGTGTCTTGTCTACAAACTTTTCCACCGCTTTTTCGTCAAGAGCGGTGTCGTTTCCGCGGCGCGGCATCATCTTCGCCAGATCCTTGGGCGAGATGGTATATTTCTTATTATATTCGTCATAGACAATCTTCTGCGTATAGTGTTTCTTGTCGAAAGCCTGCTCTTCCTTCAGCGACTCGCTGTCTTCGGTAACCTTGGGCTTTGCCACAAAATCCGCAGCCTTGAACCGCATGGAGAAATCGCCCTTGGCGACGCTTGCAACTGCTTTCTTAGCCACCTTGTCCTTGTCTACATTGTCGCCCTGCACCTCTTTGACAATCTTGAAAGCGGTGCTGTTCATATCCACATAGGCATTCTTTGTCTTTACCTTATAGGGAATATCCAGGAACGATCTCTGTTTAATATTCCGCTGGAAGGCTGCAGAGGAATCCTTTGTCATGTTCATAGAGGCCGTCAGATGTCTCGCTTTGTCAGAGGAATGATGGCGCAGCACCTCGATGAAATTGCTTCCCAGCAGGTCCTCAAGCTGCGAATGAATATTGTATTTCGTAGCGCGCAGCGAAACCTTCGCCGCCGTGCCGCCATCCTCGCGGATTGTCAGCGTCCTGCCCTGCCAGCTGTTCACCAGCTTCTTCTCCGCCTCAGAAGCCGTCAGGCCACTGCAGTCGATGCCGTTGATCGTGGTGTTTTCCGGGTAATGGGAAGCCATTGCCCGGTAGTGATCCGTATGCGTATAGATTCCAACGCCTGCGACGATGCAGACGATGATAACGATGCCGATAATGATGCCTTTCTTCATTGATGTCTCTTTCCTTCCCTGTTCGTTTAACTCCGATTGTAGCGCAAACATGTTGCAGGCGCAATGCCTGTATGGTACTTTCTCCGCTAAGTCAGCACAAAATGTATTCTATTTGTACACAGAATCAGCCTATACTAATCTCTAAATACCGTTAAAAAACCACTGGTATTTATTTCCAAGCCGCTGCCTGGTTTTCCTGCGGGCAGCGCCGGAACGGAAACGCAAAAATTCCTTCCCGCCTGGTGCAATCTTTTCTTGACACTGTAATTTTATTTTGGTAATATAACTCTTGCAGTATTCATCTGTGTTTTGGCGGCGTAGCTTAGCTGGCTAGAGCGTCCGGTTCATACCCGGAAGGTCGGTGGTTCGAGTCCACCCGCCGCTACCATCAATACGGTCCGGTAGTTCAGTTGGTTAGAATGCCAGCCTGTCACGCTGGAGGTCACCGGTTCGAACCCGGTTCGGATCGCCAATTTCCACGCAGCCGTCCGAGGACTGCTGCGTGGGTTATATGGTGGGTATAGTCAAGTGGTTAAGACAGCGGGTTGTGGCTCCGCCATGCGTGGGTTCGAATCCCACTACCCACCCCATTATGAAATCCTGATGTTGGGGTATCGCCAAGTGGTAAGGCAATGGATTCTGATTCCATCATGCGCAGGTTCGAATCCTGCTACCCTAGCCAATATCGATGATCCTTTTACGGATCATCTATGGCGACATAGCCAAGTGGTAAGGCAGAGGTCTGCAAAACCTTTATTCCCCGGTTCAAATCCGGGTGTCGCCTCCATTATCGGTTTATCCGGTAAATACTTATTGCGGT
>OMZN01000093.1 GCA_900315555.1 uncultured Eubacteriales bacterium | reverse complement strand
GTCGGTTGCGTCCTTGTACTGACGGGCACTCTGGGTACTTGCCACATCATTATGCCGAAAGTCATCCACACGCTGGCGGCTGTAGACTGCGTGGCGGTCTGTGGCGGTCAAAGTATATGCCAAGTCATCCTGACAGCCAAGACCGTTGCCGCCGTTCTGCGGCTGTCGGTCGACCGTATTGCCTGCAATGCAGATGGCATCTGCCTCCTGCTCGACCAGCGGCACATTATTGCCGCCCGTGCCGTATCGTGCGGACATGGTCGGCGCGACCTTATGTGGCCCTGTGTAACGGCTGTCAATGCCGTGGTTTTCATATACGAGAGGCTGGTGTCCATGCTCCTGCGCCCGCAGGGTGCCGGATATATTTTCAGAGCAATTCATCACGCTGCCGCCCTGGTCGTTGAGGCACAAAACAGACGGCATACAGTTCCCTCCGGGGCTGCCCTTGAGTGTGGGAGCAACCGATTCGTTGTATCCAATGCCGCCCGCGCTGGAACCTGCCCCGGCAGAAAAACCAGCCACGAAGGTCTGCTGCTTCATTCCTGGCTGTGCCTGCAACGCGCCCGCCACATCGCGCAGATCCCGCACCTCATCCCGCTGATTGGCGGCAAAGGCCATGACGCCATTCCTGCCGGTGGACATCCCACAGTTGACGCCGAGCGTGGCCGCTACATCGCCGGTCAGATCACCGTTGTAGCCGTCAAAGCCCTCAACAGCTTCGTCTGGTTGTGTCACGAAGGTCTGCATCTGCATATTGGTGGTTGCCATCAACGCACCTGACACGCCGTGCAGGTCGATGCCCTCGTCTCGCTGGTTGATGTGGTACGCTTCTAATCCTGTGGGCTGTCCGTCCGGGCGCATGAGCCCCGCCTGGATCTTTAGGGCACGCTCCAGCTTCTTCGGCAGCTCTTTGCCGCGCTCAAAGGCTCGGCGCAGGATGCCAATGCAGGCGACTTTCGATAGATAATACTTTTGCGCCGGGTTTGCCTCCAGTATGCCGGAGAGCGGGACTCGGATCGGAATACGGGGGGCAGCCCCGGTATTGAGGGGGCGTTTCCCTTTACGCCATGGAGATCGGAGCTCCCAGTGGCGCTGCCCGAAGAGGTCGACAGAACCGGATACCAGATCCAGGTGGAAATACGGGATCAAAATCAGTTCGGAGTCCGGTTTGCCCAGTCTGCGCTTGGGCGAAGCCCCGGTCCCTTCGGCTGCTTCCAATTCAAGCATCATCAGCTGCCCGTTTGCATCGAATCGGTACATCTATGTGACCTCCTTCCCGCAGTTTCCGTTTCGCCAAATACATCAAATAAAAGCTGCGGCGCAAGCGGTCCGGCGAAGTCAGCAAGGAGAAAAATGCGCTTGCGACGCTGCGCGACGCCCCAAAATTGTGCGTCCAGACAGCGCCATGCAAGAGAAAAAGCACCGCCTGCCGTGAGCTCACCGGCGTCGGGCCATGCGTAAGGATAGGGGCTTGGGATAAGCTCATTGGGAAAGCAGATCCGCACGATCTCCTCCAGCACGATCCGAAAATCCTCGTACTTCGGTGTCCCGCTTGAAAAGGCACCCGGCACATTCTCCCAACACATCCAGCGCGGCCGTATGTTGAAGCTCTCCCGGCCACGGGCTTTCTCTGCCAACCGCATTTCGCGCACGATACGCATCTGCTCCATAAAAAGGCCGGAACGCGCTCCGGCAAGACCTGCCCTTGCGCCGGCAACGGACAGATCCTGACATGGGCTGCCCCCGCAGATGATGTCCACGGGCGGCAGCTCCGCGCCATTCAGCTTTGTGATGTCGCCCACATGGAGCATATCGGGGAAGCGCAGCTTTGTCACCTCAATGGGAAAGGCTTCGATCTCCGATGCCCATACCGGCGTGATGCCGCTGCGAACCGCCGCCAAAGGGAAGCCACCAATGCCATCGAACAAGCTGCCCATCGTCAGTCTGCTCATTTCGCCACCGCCTGTACGACCGTGCGTGTGGTGTTGACGGCGGCCTGCGCGGTATAGACAGCACTCATGAGGTTTGCCTTGGTGGAGGTATCCAGTCCAAAGGCTCCGGCGATACGGGGGATCTCGCCGGCGGAGAGCATGAGTCCAAGCCCTAACAGGGCATGATCCTTGAACACCATAAGTCCGGCGACAAGGATCGTCGCCTGCAAGAACGCCGACAGGCATAAGCCGATGATCTGCTTGCACCATTGGATAAAGCCGTCCGTATATCCGCGAGGGACGCTGAACATATAAAGGCTTCCCACGGCGATCTGGATGAGCAGGATACCGCCGCGCTTCAGATTGGCGAAGAAGACCTTGACGACGGCATAAGCCATGAGGATAAGGCAGAACAGGATCATGATCCCGCTGGTGATGCTGCCGAAGCCCAGCAGCGGCCCTGCCGTCAGATCGGATATCGATTCCACGGCATTGAACTCCTGCATGACCTCTCCGGCCACATCCCCGATGGATGTCCCATAGCCGGTGAGCGCTGCAGTGAAGGTCCCCTGCAGAGAAACACACAGCTCATAAAGCCGGACCGGAACAACGGTGAAGAGGCTGACAGCCATAAAGCCCTTGATGGCATTGAGGGCGGTCTCGCGGATGTTGCCGCGGCCGCTGGAATACTCTACACCGGTTTCGAAGCAGGCCACCACTAATCCTGTGCCGTAGAGTGCCCATGCCAAATAGGAGAAGAACAGCACGATGCTCTGCACCCAATCCATGGTGAAGAGCTCCGCGCCCATGTTTCCCATCTCTGCGAAGAAGTTGCCGAGGAAGCCCACGACTTGACCGTAGAACCAATCCACGATCTGGCCGAGTATCTTATCGGCAACAAAATCCCAAATAAACATTGATCGGTTTCACCTCACTTCCGGGTGAGGCCGCACCAGCTGCTTTGGGATATGGCAAAGGCCGTACAGCTGGTACGGCCTTCAAATCACGCTTTTGTTACATTGTCTGCTCCCACGCCCGGTCAGCGGACTGGCTCATATCCTGAAATACCTCCAGATAGTCTGACACTGCATCGGACAGCACCTCATAGTCCTGCCGGGTAGGGTGATACACATACCAGCTCACCTTTCCATAGTCATCCCAAATGTGCGGCTCCACACCGTTTCGGAAATTGGGATTTGAGGTCATCTTTGTCCCCAGCAGATCCGAAAAGCGAAGGCGCAGGGTATCCACCTGTCCTTCACTGCGGTTCAGAATTGTCATCTGCAGGGCGTTGTAC
>OMZN01000037.1 GCA_900315555.1 uncultured Eubacteriales bacterium | reverse complement strand
GACTGGCGCAAGGTGCGTCTGACATTTCAGGAATATTTTGAACGGATGAAGGATAATGCTTCCTGGGGCAAGCCGGTGGCGGCGCTCCTGGGTGCACTGAAGGCACAGAAGGAACTGATGCTTCCTTCCATCGGCGGCAAGGACTCCATGTCCGGCACCTTCGAAGACATCGATGTGCCCCCGGCGCTGCTGTCGTTTGCGGTGGATACCATCGATGCGGTGGAGGTGATCTCCACGGAGTGCAAGAAGGAAGGCAGCCAGCTGGTGCTGCTTCCGGCCGCATGGGACAGCCGCTATGTCATCGACTTTGACAAGTTCAAGGCGACGCTGGACAAGGTGCGGCAGCTGGCGGTGGAGGGCAGGATCCTCGCCGCGTCCAATATCGGCAAGGGCGGCGTCTTCATGGCGGCGGTCAAGATGGCGGTCGGCAACGGCATCGGCATCGATCTGGACAATATTACGGATGACGAGCTGTCTTACTTCAAGTACGGCAGCCTGCTGCTGGAGATGGAGGCCGGCGAGGATGTGGATGCTCTCTTTGGCGATGTGGATCACAAAATCGTCGGCAAAACCGCCGGTGACGGGATGTTCCGCTACTTCTCCAAGGGTGCGCAGCACAAGCTGGCGCTGGAGGAGATCAGCAGACGCTGGCAGCAGCCGCTGGAAAGCGTCTTCCCGGTACGTACCGAGCAGTACAAGACCACGAAGGAAGAAGGCGTGTCCAGGGCACCGGCCAAGGATCCCGTGCTGGTGCATGCCAGGGAGCACTTCGCCAAGCCGCGGATTGTCATTCCGACCTTTCCCGGCACCAACTGCGAGATGGATTCCAAGCGTGCTTTCGAGAGGGCCGGCGGCATCGCCGATATTCAGCTCATCCGCAATCTGACGCAGGATGCGCTGCGTGCCTCGATCGACGAACTGGCGGCTAAGATCAGGAACAGCCAGATCATCATGCTGCCGGGCGGCTTCTCCGGCGGCGATGAGCCGGAGGGCTCCGCCAAGTTCATCACCGCCGTCTTCCGCAACCCGGATGTCGCGGAGGCGGTCACAGATCTCCTGGAGAACAGGGACGGGCTCATCCTTGGTATCTGCAACGGCTTCCAGGCGCTGGTCAAGCTGGGCCTGGTACCTTATGGCAGGATCATGCCGCCCAAGGAGGGAAGTCCTACACTGACCTACAACCGGATCGGCCGGCACCAGAGCCAGCTGGTGCGCACAGGTGTGGCCAGCAAACTTTCACCCTGGCTTGCAGGAACGGAAGTGGGCCAGGTGCACACCATTGCGATATCGCATGGAGAAGGCAACTTCCGTGCAGAGCCCGAGGTGATCGAGCAGATGATGGAAGGCGGCCAGATTGCCACGCAGTACGTGGATCTTGAAGGACAGCCGGCGATGGATATCGCTTATAACCCCAATCACAGCGTCATGGCCATCGAGGGCATCACCAGTCCTGACGGCAGGGTCTTCGGCAAGATGGGCCATGCGGAGCGGATCGGGAGCAACGTATACAAGAACGTGCCCGGCGACAAGGATATGAAGATCTTCGCCTCCGGTGTAGCGTATTTCGAATAGAAGGGCAAGGAGGAACAGTTATGAAAGTGGCAATCGTCATGGGCAGCAAGTCCGACTATGACGTGGTAAAAAAGGCAGAGGCTGTGCTGGACAGCTTCGAGGTGCCATATGTTACACGTGTGATTTCAGCGCACAGGACGCCCGGCGTGGCGGCTTCGTTTGCGCAGCATGCTGAGGAGGACGGCATCGATGTGATCATTGCTGCCGCCGGCAAGGCGGCGCACCTGGCCGGCGTACTGGCGGGCAATACCCCGCTGCCGGTGATCGGCCTGCCGATGAAGACCAGTGATCTGGGTGGAATGGATTCACTGCTTTCCGTCGTGCAGATGCCCAAAGGCGTTCCTGTGGCGACGGTGGCCATCGGCGGCGCCGAGAATGCAGCGTATCTGGCGGTGCAGATTCTCAGCGTCAGGGAGAAAGGCCTCCGCGAGGCGTTCAAGGCCCACAAGCGGAAGATGGAAGAAGAGATCCTTGCCATTGACAAAGAGATCAGCAGGTAGGATGGAGAAAGAGGAAGATCCATGAACGAAAAAATGACCTACAAAGATGCCGGCGTGGACACCAAGGAAGGAGAACGGGCCGTCTCTTTGATGAAAGAACACGTGAAGAAGACATTCAACGAGAACGTGCTGACCGGCCTGGGCGGGTTCGGCGGCCTGTTCCGCCTGCCGGTGGAAGGCATGAAGGAACCGGTGCTGGTCAGCGGCACCGATGGTGTCGGCACCAAGCTGAAGATCGCCTTCATGATGGACCGGCATGACACCGTCGGCATCGACTGCGTTGCCATGTGTGTCAACGATGTGCTCTGCCAGGGAGCCACCCCGCTGTTTTTCCTGGACTATATCGCCACCGGCAAGGTGACGGCGGAAAAGATTGCGGCGATCGTCAAGGGCATTGCGGATGGCTGCGCCCAGGGCAGGAGTGCGCTGATCGGCGGGGAAACGGCGGAGATGCCGGGATTCTACGGCGAAGGCGAATACGATATGGCCGGCTTTTCGGTCGGTGTTGTCGACCGGGATAAGATCATCACAGGGGAGCACATCGCGCCGGGGGACGTGATTCTGGGGCTTCCCTCCAGCGGCATTCACAGTAACGGCTACTCGCTGGTGCGCAAGCTGGTCTTTGAGAAGGCCGGTCTGCAGGTGAACGATTACCGCGAAGAGCTTGGTGAAACCGTCGGCGAGGCGCTGCTGCGTCCCACCAGAATCTATGCCAATGCATGCAGTGCCGTCCTGCCCTGCCATGAGGTCAAGGGCATCGTCCATATTACCGGCGGCGGCTTTTACGAAAATGTGCCCAGAATTCTGCCGGCCGGCACGGCGGCGCAGTTTGCCAAGGGCACATGGGATATCCCGCCTGTCTTCCCGTTCCTGCAGGAGATCGGCAGCATCGAGGAGAAGGAGATGTTCTCCACCTTCAACATGGGCATCGGCATGATGATGATCGCTTCCGCAGAGGAAGCGGAGGGCATCTGCAGCGATCTTGCGGCGGCCGGCGAGAAGGTCTGCCGGATCGGGGAGATTGTCTCTTCGGAAGGAGAGCGGGTGATCATCCGATGAAGGACATGAGAATCAGCGTTCTCGTATCCGGCGGCGGCACGGATCTGCAGTCTATCATTGATGCCATCGAAGAGGGCCGCCTGCCGCGGGTCAGAATCTGTCAGGTCATCGCCAGCAGACCGGATGCTTATGCGCTGGAACGGGCGAAGAAGCATGCGATCCCGGCCAGGGTGCTGTCCAGAAAGGATTATGAAGACGAGACGGCACTGATGGAGGCACTGACGAAGATGCTCGATGAGGAGAAGACGGAGCTGGTGGTTCTGGCAGGCTATCTGCAGATCCTCTCCGGCAGGGTTCTGGAGCGCTATGCGGGAAGAATCATCAACATTCATCCCTCGCTCCTGCCCAAGTACGGTGGCAAAGACTGCTACGGCATGCGGGTGCATCGTCAGGTCATCGCAGCGGGAGATAAGGAAAGCGGCGCTACGGTGCACTACGTGGATGAGGGCATCGATTCGGGCAGGATCATCCTGCAGAAAAAAGTGCTGGTATATGAAGGCGATACGGCGGAAGCCCTGCAGCAGCGCGTCCTTGCGCTGGAGCATCAGATGCTGCCTGAAGCCATCGGGATCATAGAGAAGGAGAGAAACTAATGGGAGGAATCTTCGGGGTTGTTTCCAAAAACGACTGTGTCATGGATATCTTCTTTGGCACTGACTATCATTCCCACCTGGGAACCAAGCGGGGCGGGATGTGCGTCAAGTCCGCCGGCGGCTATGAGCGGGCAATTCACAATATCCAGAACGCGGCATTCCGCAGCAAGTTCGAGGATGAAGTGGAATCGATGCACGGCACCAGCGGCATCGGCTCCATCAGCGACAGTGATCCGCAGCCGCTGACTGTTCGCAGCCACAGCGGCGAATACGCCCTGTCCACGGTAGGGAGGATCAACAATAAGGAAGAACTGGTGCAGGAGCTGATCGACTCCGGCGGCCGCCAGTTCATGTCGATGAACGGCGGCGAGATTAACAACACCGAGCTGGTGGCGGCGCTGATCAGCGAGGGAAAGGATATTGTTGAGGGCATACGGCATGCCCAGGACAAGATCGACGGCTCCATGACCCTGCTGCTTCTGTCCGACGAAGGACTCTATGCGGCACGGGACAAGTACGGGCGCACGCCCCTGATTCTCGGCGAGAAAGAGGGCGAAGGCTGCTGTGCCGCCAGTGAGTCTTTTGCCTTCATCAATGTGGGGTACACCTACAAGAGGGAGCTGGGTCCCGGGGAGATTGCGCTTCTCCATGACGACGGCGAGGAAACGCTGGCCGGCCCGCTGGACAAGATGCGGATCTGCACCTTCCTTTGGACCTATTTCGGCTACACCACATCGATTTACGAAGGACGCAATGTGGAGATGATGCGCAACGCCAACGGCGCCAGCATGGCAGCGCGTGACTGGGGCCTGGATGTGGATTATGTGGCCGGTGTGCCTGACAGCGGTGTGGCGCATGCGCTGGGCTATGCCAATGCCAGCCGGATTCCCTATGCGCGTCCGCTGATCAAGTATACGCCCACCTGGCCGCGCAGCTTCATGCCGCAGAGCCAGCGCGCCCGCAACCGCATTGCCAAGATGAAGCTGGTGCCGGTATTTCAGCTTATCAAGGACAAGTCCTTCGTGCTGGTGGATGACTCGATCGTCCGCGGCACGCAGATGGCCGAGACGGTGGCTTACCTCATCGACAACGGTGCCAAGGAGATCCATGTCAGATCGGCCTGCCCGCCCATCATGTACGGCTGCAAGTACCTGAACTTTTCCAGGAGCGTCAGCGACATGGAGCTGATCTCGAGGCGATGCATCAGGGAACTGGAGGGGCTGGACGAAGCCGGTGCGGCGGCGGCCAACCCGGCGGGCTTTGACAGCGAGCAGCAATCGGATATCGCTGAGGATATCCTTGCAGAATATGCCGATCCCTCGACGGAGCGGCACAAGAATATGGTGGAACTGATCCGGCAGAAGATGGGATTCGACAGCCTGAAGTATCAGGAGCTGTCGTCTCTCCTGGAGGCGACAGGCGTGGAACCCTGCAAGCTGTGTACCTACTGCTGGGATGGAAAGGAGTAAGCAAATGAGAGCATTGATCAGTGTATCGGACAAGACGGGCGTTGTCGGTTTTGCAGAGGAGCTGCAGAAGCTCGGTGTTGAGATTGTCAGTACGGGAGGCACGAAGAAGGTGCTGGAGGATGCCGGTGTCAAGGTGGTCGACATTTCGGAAATCACAGGCTACCCCGAATGTCTGGACGGAAGAGTCAAAACACTGCACCCGGCGGTGCATGCCGGTCTTCTGGCCAAGAGAGACAATGAAGATCACATGAAGCAGCTGATGAAGCTGGGGATCACGCCGATCGATATCGTGGCGATCAACCTTTATCCCTTCAAGCAGACCATCCTCAAGCCGGATGTCACGCTGGAGGATGCCATCGAGAACATCGACATCGGCGGTCCCACCATGCTGCGGGCAGCGGCGAAGAACTATAAGGATGTAACGGTCATCTGTGATCCGTCGGATTACGGCATGGTTATCACCAACCTGCAGTACAACGGCATTACCAAGGGCGTGACCGAATCCCAGCGCTACTACCTGGCGCTGAAGGTCTTCCAGCAGACGGCGGCCTATGATGCGATGATTGCAGAATACCTTAGAAAGCGCGCCGGCTTCGATCTGCCTGATAATCCCACCTTCACCTACGAAAAGACGCAGGATCTGCGCTATGGCGAGAACCCGCACCAGATGGCGGCTTTCTATAAGGAAATCAAGCCCTGGGAGGGCGCCCTGGTCAATGCAGAGCAGCTGCACGGCAAGGAACTTTCCTTCAACAACATCAACGACGCTAACGGTGCATTGGAAACCATCCGCGAGTTCACCGACAGACCTGCTGTCGTCGCCGTTAAGCATGCAAATCCCTGCGGCGTTGCACTGGGCGATACGCTGGTGGAAGCCTACAAGAAGGCCCATGACTGTGATCCCGTATCCATCTTCGGCGGCATCGTAGCCTGCAACCGTCCGGTCGACAAGGCGACTGCCGAGGAAATGAGCAAGATCTTCCTGGAGATCGTTCTGGCACCCGGATTTGAACCGGAAGCTCTGGAAATCCTGGAGAAGAAGAAGAATATCCGCCTGCTGCAGCTTCCGTCCATGATGGAAGAGGCGCCTGAGGATGAGGTGGACATCAAGAAGGTATCCGGCGGTATCCTCATTCAGGAGCTCGACAGAGAGCTCATGGATGCTGACGAGGCACCGATGCCCGATCAGCCGGCCACTGACGACGAGGCAGCAGCAAGCAGCGCTTTTGGCAAGCTGATCTGCGATGACCAGATGATGGTCGTGACAGAGAAGGAACCTACTGAGGACGAGATCCGTGATATGGAACTGGCTATGAAAGTGGTCAAGCACACCAAGTCCAATGCCATCGTTTTCGTCAAGGATCAGATGACGATCGCCATCGGACCGGGACAGACCAACCGCATCTGGGCGGCCGAGAACGGCATCAAGCGCTGCCTCTTTGATATGAAGGGCGCTGTGATGGCCTCGGATGCGTTCTTCCCTTTTAACGACTGCGTTGAAGCGGCGGCGGCAGCCGGCATTACGGCGATCATCCAGCCAGGCGGCTCCATCCGTGATCAGGAGTCGATCGACATGGCGAATGAGAAGGGTGTGGCCATGGTGTTCAGCGGACTGCGCCACTTCAAGCACTAGGGAAAGGAAGAAGCATGAAAGTATTAGTTGTAGGCGGCGGCGGCCGGGAGCACGCGATTTGCTGGAAGCTGGCACAGAGCCCCAGACTGGATGCGCTGTACTGTGCACCGGGGAATGCGGGCATTGCCAGGATTGCAACGTGCCTGCCGGTGTCGGCCGAGGACGTCGATGGCATTGTCCGTGCGGCAGCAGAGCATGCCATTGATCTGGCGGTGATCGGGCCGGAAGTCCCTTTGGCCATGGGCATTGTCGATGCGCTGGAGGCAGCAGGGGTCAAGACTTTTGGCCCCAACAAGAGCTGCTCGCG
>OMZN01000134.1 GCA_900315555.1 uncultured Eubacteriales bacterium | reverse complement strand
GGCGAACTGGAGAATGTCCTTTATAACAGCAGCCTGCGGATCGGGCAGGATATTTCACCGGAGCAGGTCATCGCCATCAACAACCTGGTGCAGCAGCTGGACAAGAACACGGTTGATCTGGGGTCGGTTCTGGCAGAGCCGGCCGGCACAGATGCGTGAAAGAAGCCATCAATTGAGAATCACGGCTGCCGGGCTCTCCCCGGCAGCCGTTGCCGTATAGGGGGGAAAGGGAAATGTTGAAAGATGCATTGCCGTCCATGAAAACGACGGTGCCGGGTCCGAGAACCCGGGAACTGCTGGAGAAGAGAGGCAGAGAGATTCCGCGGGGAATTCACTGCGACCTTCCGGTGGCCATTCGGCGCGGCGAGGGGGCGATGATAGAGGATATGGATGACAACGTCTATCTCGACTGGACCGGCGGCGTAGGTGTACTCAATCTTGGCTACAGCCGGCCGGAGCTCGTTGAGGCGGTGAGCGGCCAGGCTAAGAAATATTTTCATGTGATGATGGATGTGATGACGCATGCGCCGTATCTGGATTTGGCTGAGAAGCTGAATCGGATTGTTCCGGTGCGCGGTGAACATCGCAAGACGATGTTTCTCAATTCCGGCGGAGAATGCGATGAAACGGCCATTAAGGTGGCCAGAATCTATACCGGACGGCCGCGTATTATGGTCTTCAGCGGCGCTTACCATGGGATTGCAGCGAAGTATACGGAAGGGACGGATCAGAAAAAATCCGGCGGCGTCGGCGCATTTGCCAACGACGTCTGCAAAGCGGTTTTTCCTAATCTGTATCGGCGGCCGGATGGCATGGACGAAACGGAAGCAATCGCTTACTATTTGAAGAAGATGGAGGAGGTGTTCACCTCCGAGAATCCGGTGGAGGACTGTGCAGCCATCATCTTCGAACCGGTGCAGGGCGTGGGTGGCCTTGTTCCCGCGCCTTTGGAATGGGTGCGTCAGGTTCGGCAGTTCTGTGATGCGCATGGGATTTTAATGATCTGTGATGAGGTGCAGAGCGGGTGGGCCAGGACCGGCAGGATGTTCGGCGCAGACTATTATGCAGAAGCCGGAGCACCGCCTGACATGATTCTGACGGCTAAGGCCATCGCCGGCGGACTGCCGCTGGGTTCCGTGACGGCGCGTGATGAGATTATGGACGCTGTGCCTGCCGGCATTGTCGGCGGTACATTCTGCGGCAATCCGGTCTCCTGTGCAGATGCACTGGAAGTTGTCCGTCTCATGGAGGAGGAAGATGCGCCGGCAAAGGCGCGGCACATTGGCGAACAGGTGCTCTCAGCCTGGCAGTCCTGGCAGAAGGAGTACGAGATGATCGGGGACTGCCGTGGCATGGGCGCCATGCTGGGCATGGAGCTTGTTCACTCCAGGAAGGGCAAGGAGCCATGGCCTGAAGCGGTTCGCGGGGTCATTGAGGCGGCGGTGCAGCGTGGTCTGCTCCTGAAGTCAGCGGGTGCCAGAGGCAATGTCATTCGCTTTCTATCTCCGCTGTGCGTTACCGATGCGCAGGTGGAAGCAGGGCTTTCCATCATGAAGGACTGCCTGGATGAGGTGCAGGAGACCATGGGCAGAGCCCCGCATGGAGAGGAGATGAAATGAGCAGAGCAGCAGCATTTTTAAAGAAGAAAGATATCGAATTCAGCGTACAGCGTTACGTGGTTGACGCTTTGTCTTCTATGGCATTGGGGCTGTTCGCTTCTTTGCTGATCGGCCTGATCCTCAAGACCATCGGGCAGCAGCTGTGCCATATTCCCGGGGTGGACGAAAAGACCGGGATTGCAGCCTTTTTGATTCTGATCGGCGGGGCGGCCATGGAGATGATGGGGCCGGCCATCGGCGTGGCAGTGGCGCATGCGCTGCACGCGCCGCCGCTGGTGCTCTTTGCCAGTGCTGTGACCGGCTATATGGGTGCTGTATTCACGGGATTCGGCATTGACTGTGCCGGCGGACCGGCCGGCGCCTTTGTGGCTGTCGCGATTGGTGCCGAATTAGGCAAGCTGGTCTCCAAGGAGACCAAAGTGGATATTCTGGTGACGCCGGCGGTGGTGCTCCTGGGCGGCGGTCTGGCTGCTAAGTTTGTGGGACCGGCTGTCGGATGGTGCATGATCAAACTGGGGGATGCTATTGTGGCGGCGACGGACTGGCAGCCCTTCTGGTTCGGCATCTTTATCGCCGTGGTAGTGGGATTGGCGCTGACGGCGCCCATATCATCGGCGGCACTGTGCATCATGATGGATCTTTCCGGTCTTGCGGCCGGGGCAGCCACCGTGGGCTGCTGTGCCCAGATGGTGGGATTTGCTGTGATCAGCTTCCGTGAGAATGGCATCGGCGGGCTGGTGGCGCAGGGCATCGGCACATCGATGATTCAGATTTCCAATATCATCAAGAATCCTTGGACACTGCTGCCGCCGACGCTGGCGGCGGCGGTGCTGGGGCCGGTCAGTACCTGCCTTTTGAAGATGACCAACAATGCGGCCGGCGCCGGCATGGGCACCTCGGGTCTGGTGGGGCAGATCATGACCCTGACCGATATGGGATTCACCCTCGATGTTTTGATCAAGATCCTGGTGATTCAAATACTTCTGCCTGCCGTGCTTTCCCTGGCTTTCTATGGGATGTGCCGTGCTCTGGGGCTGATACGTCCCGGCGATTTAAAGCTCAAGCTCTAGGCCGCGTGTACGGAATGGCCGGTATCGGATGATCGGTTCGATGCGGTAAGAAAATCGGGGCGAAAAAGAGGCAAGGAAGAAGAAAGCGTAGAAAAAAGCAGCGAAGAAAGAAAACGCAAGGCAAACAAAGAAGGACAATATGACAAATCTGGATAGACTTAATAAAGAACAGCGGGAAGCCTGCCTCAAAACAGAGGGGCCGCTTTTGATCCTCGCCGGAGCAGGCAGCGGCAAGACCAGCACCATGACCCATCGGATTGCGCATCTGATCGAGGACTGTGGTGTGGAATCCTACAGGATTCTGGCGGTGACTTTTACCAACAAGGCGGCCGGTGAAATGCGGGAACGGGTAGAGCAGCTTCTGGGCGGTGAAGTGAACATGTGGATCATGACATTTCATGCAGCCTGTCTTAGGATTCTGCGGCGGCACGCAGACCTGCTGGGCTATGGCAGGGATTTCGTAGTATATGATCCCGTGGACACAAAGACAGTGATGAAGCAGATTGTTAAAACTGACGGCATCAACGATAAGCAGTTCTCAGTCAGTCATCTGCTGGGGCGGATCAGCGACGCCAAGGAGAAGGAAATCAGCGTGGAAGGCTACGAGGCCTATTTCGGCGATGGCTTCCGCCAGCAGGTTGAGAAGAAGGCGTACGCAGCATATGAAAAAGCGCTGAAGAAGAACAATGCCATGGATTTCGATGACCTGCTTCTCAATACGGTGCGGCTCTTCGACAGGGACGAAGAAGTTCTGCGGCGCTATCAGGAACGCTTTCACTACATCATGGTGGACGAATATCAGGATACCAATGCGACGCAGTATCGCTTTCTGAAGATGCTTGCGGATGCGCACCATAACATCTGTGTGGTAGGCGACGACGATCAGTGCATCTATCAATGGCGCGGTGCAGATATCAGCAACATCCTCAATTTTGAAAGGGATTTTCCCGGTGCGGAAGTGATTAAGCTGGAACAGAATTATCGCTCGACGGGAAACATCCTGGCCCTGGCACATTCGGTCATCGAAAACAATACGAAGCGGAAGGACAAGAAACTCTGGACGCAGGCAGAGAAGGGAAACAAAATTGTCTATCGCCGCGCGGACGATGAAAAGGAGGAGGCGCAGTATATTGCGCAGGAGATTGCGCGGATGCACGCCGGTGCGCATAAGTTCTCCGACTTTGCCATCCTCTATCGGACGAATGCACAGTCGCGCCAGTTCGAAGACGCCCTGTCGAGACGCAACATTCCCTACCGTGTCGTAGGCGGCCTTCGTTACTATGATCGCAAGGAGATCAAGGATCTGGTGGCCTATATGCGCCTGGTGCAGAATCCTGAGGATGATTTATCCATGATGCGGATCATCAACGAGCCCAAGCGCGGTGTGGGCAATACCACGAGGGACAAGATTACGGCCTGGGCGGCGAGCCGCGGCCTCAGTGTTCTTGCGCTGCTCAGCGAGGAGGAAACCATCGCCAGCCTCTCGGCCAAAGCTGGAAAGGCGCTTGCCGAGATGGTGGAGACAATTCTAAAATATCATCGTGAGCAGGAAAACCTGCGGGTTTCGGATATTTATGACGGCCTGCTGGCCGGTACCGGCTATATGCATGCCCTTGAGGCGGCCGGCACGCCGGAAGCGGAGAGCAGGATGGAAAACCTGCTGGAGTTTCGTTCCGTCATTTATGATTACGAGGCGGAGGGACCTTTGGCGCTCAGTGATTTCCTGGAAAAGATCGCTCTTCTCTCTGACATCGACAACCATGATGCCACAGAAGATGCTGTGGCGCTGATGACCATGCACAGTGCCAAGGGCCTGGAATTCCCCTTTGTTTTCATGCCCGGCATGGAAGACGGTCTGTTTCCCGGATGGCGCTCGCTGGATGATCCTGAAAAGCTGGAGGAGGAACGCAGGCTCTGCTATGTGGGCATGACCAGAGCCAAGGAACGGCTCTGGCTGACCAGCGCCGCTTACCGGGTCATGTATGGCAAGGGCAGTGCGACCAGAGAGTCCACCTTCATGCGGGAGCTCGATGCCGGGCTGCTGGAAGGCGACGGTGTCTACACCAAAAGAAACGAGGCCCGGTTCGGCGAGGCAAAACCGGTGGACGGAAGCCGCAGTCAGACACCGTACAGGCCATTTGACAGTCTGCGGGAAGCCAAGAAAGCTGTGGGAAAGGCCGCTGCCAAGAAGGCGCTGAAACTGTCGGTGGGCGATAAAGTCAAACATGGGAAATTCGGTCCGGGGACGGTGCTTGCCGTCGATGGCAATGTTGTGCGGGTCGCCTTTGAGGAGGCCGGCATCAAAAAGCTGGCAGCCGATGTAGCACCATTGGAGAAGATATGATATGGATACAAACGATGTAAGGAAAGAGATGCAAAAGCGCGTCGATCTGCTTAATGAAGCTTCCCGGGCCTACTACAAGGAAAACCGGGAGCTGATGACCAACTTTGAGTATGACCGGCTTTATGATGAACTGGAAGCGCTGGAGAAGGCCGCCGGGTTCAGTCTGGCCAGCAGTCCGACGCACAACGTGGGCTATGCTGTGGCCGAAGAACTGCCCAAGGAACGCCATCCGGAGAAGATGCTGTCGCTGGACAAGACGAAGAGCGTGGAGGAGCTGGCTGCCTTCCTCGGCGATAAGGAGGGCCTTCTCTCCTGGAAGATGGATGGATTGACGATCGTGCTGACCTTTGATGGAGGGCGGCTTGTCAAGGCGGTCACCCGGGGCAATGGAGAGATCGGCGAGGTGGTGACGGCCAATGCCAGAACTTTCGTTAATGTACCTGTTACGATCCCCTTCAAGGGACACCTGGTGGTGCGGGGCGAAGCTTTCATCACCTATTCGGATTTTGAAGAGGTCAACCGCCGGATTCCGGAGGCCAGTGCCCACTACAAGAACCCCAGAAACCTCTGCAGCGGTTCGGTGCGACAGCTGGACAGCGCGGTGACGGCCGATCGAAAGGTGCATTTCAACGCGTTTACGCTCAACAGCGTGCAGGGAGAGGATGCGCCTGTCTTCACCCTGCGCAGTCAGCAGATGGCCTGGCTTGCCGAACAGGGCTTTGAGGTCGTTTACTATAAGAAGGTGCGTGCTGCGGATATTCCGGCGGCGGTGAACTGGTTTGCGGAAGCGATCCTGACCAATGATACCCCTTCTGACGGTCTGGTGATCACCTTCGATGACATCGCCTATGGACGATCTCTGGGCGTTACGGCCAAATTCCCCCGGGATTCCCTGGCCTTCAAGTGGCAGGATGAGACTGCAGAGACGGTTCTGCGGCGTATCGAGTGGAGCCCGTCGAGGACGGGACTCATCAATCCGGTGGCTGTATTTGATCCGGTGGAGCTGGAGGGAAGCACCGTCTCGCGGGCCTCTGTTCACAACCTGAGTGTGATGAAGGATCTCAAGCTGGGCATCGGCGACAGGATCAGCGTCTACAAGGCCAACATGATCATTCCCCAGATCGCCGAGGACATCACCGCCAGCGGCAGGATCGATGTGCCGCAGACATGTCCTGCCTGCGGCGGCAGGGTGGAGGTGCGCCGCGATGTTGATACGGAGGAGCTGTATTGCTTGAATCCGGCATGTCCGGCCAAGCGCATCAAGAGCTTTGCTCTTTTCGTTTCCCGGCAGGCACTGGACATCGAGGGGCTTTCCGAGTCGACGCTGGAGAAGCTGATCGGCCGGGGCTTTGTGCGCAGCTATGCCGATCTGTTCCGCCTGGATCAGCATAAGGAGGAGATCGTCACGATGGAAGGCCTGGGCGAAAAGTCCTTTGCCAATCTGCAGCGTTCGATCGACCGCGCCAGGACGACGACCTGCGATCGTCTCCTATGCGGCCTTGGGATCCCCGGCATTGGGACGGCCAATGCCAGAAACATCAGCCGGTTCTGCGGCGGCCGCTGGGACAGAATCTGTTCGCTGCGTACGGAGGAACTCAAGGAGATCGAAGGTGTCGGTGAGGTGCTGGCGGAATCCTTTACCGGCTGGTTTGCTGATGAGCAGCACCGCAGACAGATGGAAGACTTACTGCCGGAGCTGACACTGACGGCGCCGGCAGAGACGGAAGAGCAGATTCTGAAGGGCATGACCTTTGTGATTACCGGATCACTGGAGCATTTTGCCAACCGCGAGCAGCTGAAGGAACGGCTGCAGGCACTGGGGGCCAGGGTCAGCGGCTCTGTCAGCGGTCGAACCGACTATCTGATCAACAATGATATACAGGCAGGATCGGCGAAGAACAAAAAGGCCAAGGCAGAGGGAGTTCCCATTATTTCCGAAGAGGCTTTGCTGGAACGCTTTCCGGCGATCAAAGGAGAGGAGTAAGTGTTGCTTAAGGCAGGTAAACTGGACAGTGAATTACTGAAGAAACTGATCTTTGATAAAATCAAGCCTATGCGGCCGGAGGTCATGGTGCGGCCCGGCATTGGAGAAGACTGTGCTGTGGTAGACTTCGGCGAGTATGAATGCGTCATGTCTACCGATCCCATCACGGCCAGCATATCGGATATCGGACGGCTCGCCATCCATGTATCCTGCAATGATATCGCCAGCAACGGACTGCGCCCCATCGGCATTATGCTGGCGGTCATGCTTCCGCTTGGGACCACCGAGGCGCAGATCGAAAAGATGATGGAGCAGGCTGCAGCGGCGGCCGAAGCGATCGGTGTGGAGATCATCGGCGGGCATACGGAAATCACACCTGCCGTGGCAAAGCCTGTCATCGTCTCCACCGCCATCGGACGCGGAGAAAAGTGGGCTTCTCAGAAAGCGGAGGACATGGAAGAAGGCGATCATCTGCTTCTCACCAAGTCTGCCGGTATGGAGGGGACCGGCATTATCGCCTGCGATTATGAAGAGGAGCTGAAGGAAATCCTCTCTGCTGAGGAACTGGCAGCGGCCAAAGCGATGCTGAACCGCGTCAGCGTCGTGGAAGAAGGCGTGCTGGCTGCAAAGATCGGTACGCACGGTATGCATGATATCACCGAGGGAGGTCTTCTAGGCGCTGTGTGGGAGATGTGCCACATCAGCGGACTGGGCGCGTGCATTCAGGTGGACCGTGTTCCTGTCGATCCGGTGACGAGAAAGATATGCCATCATTACGAGATTGAGCCGCTGCGTTTGATTTCCAGCGGCTGCATGCTGATCGTGGCCGCCGAGGATAAGGCAGAAAACATCATCAGTACCGTACGGGCGCATGGTATCGATATCGTGGATATCGGACGGATCACAGGCACCGGTGAAAAGGTCAGCATGCAGCTGGACCGTGAGGTTCTTGAGATTCAGCCGCCTGCTGCCGATGAACTCTACAAGGTCGTCGGAAGATAGGTGTGATCCTGCAGGGCAGTCTGCCTCATTGATCAGGTG
>OMZN01000039.1 GCA_900315555.1 uncultured Eubacteriales bacterium | reverse complement strand
TTTCTCAAAGTGTAACACATGTCTTGACAGTTAAGAGGCTGCATTCACACTGCGCGCGAACATTTGTTTACATTTTGTTCGCGCTATGCTATGATGAAAACAAAGTATCGATATCCCTGCAGCGCATCGGCGCATATCGCCCGATGCCAAAGAGAAAGGCGCCGGCAGACATGGAACCATTAAAAGAGAGAGAGCAGAAAGTCCTTGCCTATATGAGAGAACAAATTCATGACAAGGGCTATCCTCCCACGGTGCGGGAGATCTGCAATGCTCTGCAGATCAAGTCTACCTCCACGGTACATAAGGATATTGCCAGTCTCGAGCGTAAGGGCTGCCTGAAAAAGGATCCTTCCAAACCGCGCGCTTACGTTCTGGTTGAAGATGCTTCCGCCGGAGAATCTTCCCCTTCGTCACCGCATACCGCAGAACGAAATGATGTGGCCGATGTTCCTGTCGTCGGCCAGGTGGCAGCCGGTACGCCCATCCTTGCTGAAGAAAACATCACCGACACGCTCCCTGTTCCCACACGCTATTTGGGATCGGGCCGGCATTACATGCTTACCGTCAAGGGCGAAAGTATGATCGAGGCAGGCATCATGGATGGAGATTATGTTCTCGTAGAGCAGCAGGACACCGTCACCAATGGTGATATCGTCGTTGCCATGGTCGATGGATTTGAAAGCGAAGCTACCGTCAAGAGATTCTACAAAGAAGACGGCCATATCCGCCTCCAGCCGGCAAATCATACCATGAGCCCCATCATCGTCAACGATGTGCGCATCCTCGGCAAGATCAAAGGTGTTTTCCGTTACCTGTAACCGAAAGGATACGCCGGCCTGCTTTCTTAATTTAATCGGATGAAACCGGCGCTCTCTTCCGGTCACAGGCTCAATTTTCTTTTGAGCATTCTTTTCTTTACGATAACACACCAGCAGATCACTGCACCGGTTCCGCAAAGCAGAGAAATCACCCCGGTACCCAAAATCTGCGAGCGCCATCCCAGCGTGGCAAAACTTGTCCCTAGAATTCCCACCACATTGACGACAAAATTGATCAATGCACTGGCTGTCCCTACGACAGCAGCGTTTTCTTCCAGCAGCACTACCAAGCCAAGCGGACGAATCATACCCTCTGAAAGCATGATCGGAATAACAGCCAGCAGGAACAAGACCGGTGACAAACGGCCCGTAAAGAGAAACTCTGCTCCGCCGGTAAAGACCAAGACGATGGCAATCGTCACGATGCGTGCCGAACGAATAAGCTTGTTCAGCTGAATGTAGAGAATCGGTCCGAAAAAAGACGTGATAGAGCCAAAGGCATAGAACAAACCGTACTGCAAATTGGAAAGGCCAAAATCTGTTATGTATATATACGAGCTGACGGAAATATAGGCCCAGACGGGGATGGTCAGAAAAGCCATGATACCAAGGAAAAGAAGGAACCCCCGGCTTCTGACCACGCCCAGGAATTCTTTCTTCATCTGCAGGAAGTTCACCGCCGTACGCTTTTCCTTCGGCCATGTCTCATCAGAAATAAAAACCGGCATCGATGTCAGAATCGTTCCTGCCGCCAAAAATACAAAGATGAACCGCCAGGAACTTACATTGATGATCATCGCCCCCAAAGAAGGCGCCACGATAGGACCGATGACGGAAACCGACTGCGCCGCTGTCATATACCGCTGGAACGTCCTGCCGCAGAAGCTGTCCTTGAGCATGGCGTTAGCGACTGTCATCGCAAATCCGGAGCCGAGACCACCGATGCCCCGCATAATGCACAGCAGGATGATGCCCTGTGCCAAGCCGCAGGCAAGCGCAGACAGACCGCTCGTCAAAAGGCCGATCAGCATGATCCACTTCCTGCCGAATCGGTCGGAAAGCGGTCCGCTCACCAGAGTTCCTGCCGCTGTCGCAACGATACCCGTATTGATGCTGATATTCAGCACCGATTCCGAAACACCGAATGCACTTTTTAGTACCGGCAGTGCCGGCAGGTACATATCCAGCATGATCCACTGAAATGTAGTAATGACCATCATGGAAACTGCAAAAAAAGTCATCCCCAGACGGGACTGCCTGAACAGGATTTCCTCCTGACCGCACGCGGATTCCCGGCTGCGCGCTTCCTCTTCACCCCGTCGCTTCTTTTCCTTTTGCTTCATTTCCATGATGTACACTCTCCCCTCGCATCTCCATGCCTCCATCCGATAGACATGCAGTGTTTTCGTGCCGGTGCCTGCCAGGAACACACACTGTTTTAGCTTGGTTTCATCCCCGAATGGCTATTATAGCACGCAGCCGCCGGGAAAGAAATGCAAGGCGGCGCATTCGAAACCAATGCGGCAATACCGGAACCTATCTGACCTTACAGAGATCTGACATTGCAGCAGATCTGCTTAGATCCTGAAAAAAGCAAAAAGCAGGCTTCCGCCTGCTTTTCCATGCTGCGATATCGACTGCACTTCACTTGTCTTCATGAAGGGATCAGCGGACCAAAAGCCGCTTGATCCCCTTCTCCAGACCGTCCATAGTCAGATCGAACATAGGGAAAATCTTGCCGATTGCCTCGATGGTCTCCCTGCCGTAGGCAAATTCCCAGTTCTTGCGCTGAATCGGATTGAGCCAGATCTTCTTTTTGTAACGTTTGTCAAAACGGTCAAGCCATGTGATGCCAGTTTCCTCATTGAAAAGACCCACAAAGGCATTGCCGCCTCGCCGGTAAAGTTCAGAGGGCGCCATGGCGGCATCACCAACGAAGATCACTTTATATTCTTCGTCGAGATTCTTCAAGACCCACTCAGTATCGATCCAGTCACCCCTCTTGCAGTAAGGATTGTTGTACAAATGATCATAGATGCAATTATGGAAATAATACACCTTTAAATCCTTGAAATGGTTGGACTTGCGCAGGGCCTGGAAGAGCCTGGCACACATATCCGAATACATCAGCATCGAACCGTCCGAATCCATCAACAGCAGCACCTTGACAGTGTTCTTGCGGGGACGTTCATAGACCAGATGGAGCATGCCCGCATTGTCACAGGTCTCATCGATCGTCTCATCGATATCAAGCTCGGTCTTAGCCGCATCAACTCTCGTGGAATACTGGCGCAGCTTGCGGAAAGCCATCTGGTACTGCCGCACGTCAATGACCTGATCGTCCCGAAAGTCACGATAATGATGCTCTCCTGCAATCTGCACGGCGCTTCTGTGACGGCTGTGACCACCTGTGCGGATGCCGGCAGGGTTGTATCCGCCGCGTCCCATAACCGAAGTACCACCCGTGCCGATCCAGTAGGTACCGCCATCATGACGTTCCTTCTGTTCTTTGATGCGCTCGTGGAACATCTCCAGCAGTTCTTCCAGCTCGTGAATGACATTTTCGTGAACGCGCTTATCGTTGATGTCGCGTTCACGATCCTCCTCGCTGAGCCACTTCCAGAACTCTTCCGGAAGATCTTCCGGCGTCTCGATACCGGCAAAATATTCGGCGAATACCGAATCCAGCTTGTCATAGTCCGCCTCGGTCTTGATGAGAATGCAGCGGCACAGATGATAGAATGCCAGGAGAGAAGAATGTGCCAGCCCCTGATTCATGGCATCCATCAGCACCATCCACTCGTTGATCGATACTTTCAGTCCCCGGAGTCTCAATAAATAGAAAAATTCCAGAAACATGCTACCACCTCTTGAGTGAATATCCTTTCTCTTTGATTTCATACATCATGTCGATGTCCTGATTCTTCTTGAGAAGAACGCCCACATAGGGGATTTTTTCTACGATGGAATCCACATCCGCACCGGAGAGCATCAATGCCTGCAGCCAATCCAAAAGCTCTGATGTACTGGGCTTTTTCTGCAGATCATCCATCTCGCGGATCTTGTAGAAAGCCTCACAGGCAGCATTTACCAGCTTCTCATCCAGGTCGCCGAAGTGCACCTTGATGATCTCTCTCATCTTCTCTTCGTCAGGAAAAGCGATGTAGTGGAAGATGCAGCGTCTCAGGAAAGCATCTGGCAGTTCCTTTTCGGCATTGGATGTAATGATAACAATAGGACGTGTCTTTGCAGTAATCGTTTCCTTCGTTTCATTGATATAGAATTCCATTTTGTCCAGTTCCCAGAGAAGATCGTTAGGGAATTCCAGATCTGCCTTATCGATCTCATCAATCAGGAGTACCACCTGCTGGTCGGAGGTAAAAGCCTCGCCAAGCTTACCCAGTTTGATATACTGAGAAATATCGGAGACATCACCTTCACCGAACTGGGAATCATACAGTCTCTGCACCGTGTCATATACATACAGGCCGTCCTGCGCCTTGGTGGTTGATTTGATGCTCCAAATGATCAACGGCATACCAAGGGACTCAGAAATGGCCTCTGCCAGCATGGTCTTTCCGGTGCCCGGCTCTCCCTTGATCAGCAGTGGCTTTTTCAATGCGATGGAAACGTTGACCGCATTCATCAGCTCGTCTGTCGCGACGTAGTTACTGCTCCCCTTGAAGGTGTCAAGTTTATTGCTCATGGTATTTGCTTACCGCCTTTCTTGTCGGGTCCTTGCCCGTTCTTTATTATGCTTTATCTACAGGTGCCTTGCTCAGTACCGACGCCAATGCGTCAATGTATTCGCCGGTATAGAGCTCAATCTGCCCCTTGTCACAACACTGCGCAAGGGCAGGATCCATAGGCAGCCGTGCGATGATATCCAGATCCTGCTGTGCAGCGATCTCTTCAAGATGGCTCTCACCGTACACCTTGATTTCTTCGCCGCAATGAGGACATTTCACATAGCTCATGTTCTCCACAACACCCAGAACAGGAATCTCCATCATGGAGGCCATCTTCACCGCCTTGGCCACAATCATGGAAACCAGATCCTGCGGGCTGGTAACGACAATGATGCCGTCGACCGGAATGGACTGAAATACGGTGAGAGGTACATCACCCGTTCCAGGCGGCATATCGATGAACATATAGTCAATGCTTCCCCAGATCACATCTGTCCAGAACTGCTTGATCAGGCCGGCCACCACCGGTCCCCGCCAGATCACCGGATCCTCCGGATTTTCCAAAATCAGGTTGGTGGAAACCATCTTGATGCCGGTTTTCGTAACCGCCGGAATGATGCCGTCATCCGCACCATATACCTGCCCCTCAACACCGAACATTTTGGGGATCGAAGGACCGGTTACATCCGCATCCATAATCGCCGTCTGGTAGCCTTCCCTTGCAGAAGCGACAGCCGCCAGAGAAGCCACCGATGATTTTCCGACGCCACCCTTGCCGCTGACGATACCGATCACTTTTTTGATCTGACTCTTGGCATGGGGTTTTTCCAGCAGGCTCTCCGGGTTTCTTTCACCACAGCCTGCCTCACCGCAGCTGCCGCAGTCATGATTACATTGCTCGCTCATTTTTTCATCCTTTCAGCCGCGCTGTACCGCGGTAGTTTCAATTTCCTTCTCAATATATCATGTCTATCCAAGGCATGCAATGCAACCGGCATGTATACACCAGCCGCCGCTGATGCAGTATGCAACAGTGCCTGCAAGCCCCGGACGCCGGGCTATAGAAGGCATCAGCATACACATAACCTTCTGTGCACATTAATTGCTGTATTCTCTGTATTTGGAAAGTTCCCTTAAGTACTCCTCCGCAAGATCGGAAAGAGGAGCATCCCTGCGGCAGAGGTAGCCGATACACATTTCCTCCTCCGTGTCAATCGGCACCGCTTTGTATTCACTTCCGTTGAGATCTTCGCAGATGATACCGCAGCAGACGGTATAGCCATGCAGTCCGCGCATCAGGTTCAGCATCGTGGCACGGTCGTTGACCTTGATGGATCTGCGTCCGCTTTCAAGAACCGGCAGAACCTCCTCAGCGAAGTAAAAGGAATTCTCCATGCCCTGATCAAAAGTAAGACAGGGATACGCCATCAGTTCTTCCTGATCGATCCGGTGCGCCTCTGCCAGCGGATGATCTTTGTGGACGTAGGCATAGACGCCGCACTCCATCAGAGGGTGAAACGATAGATCGTAGTCGCGAAAATACTTGTCCAGCACACTTTTGTTGTAACTGCTCTGATAAAGGATACCGATCTCGCTGACGAGATCCTTCACATCCTTCATAACCTCGAAGGTCTTCCCTTCCCGCACAGCAAACGCGTAGTCGTCCATACCGTACTTCTTGACAAGCTCCACGAAAGCAAAAACCGCAAAGGTATAGTGCTGCATCGTGACGCTGAACTTTTTCTTTTCCGGCTTCCTGTTGAGATATTTGTTCTCCAGCAGTGCGTACTGCTGGAGAACCTGTCTGGCATAACCGATGAATTCTTTGCCTTCCGGCGTGATGCTGACACCGTGGTTGCTCCGCAGAAACAGCTGCACCCCTATTTCCTCTTCCAGATCGCGGACAGCGGTCGAAAGCGAAGGCTGAGATACGAACTGCTGCTTGGCCGCCTCATTCATGGAGCCGGCTTCTGCAACGCTGACCACATAGCGCAGCTGTGTCAATGTCATGGAGCTACCTACTTCAGTGCTGCAGTGATAATGGCCATAGTATAGACTTCCTCGGCGCTGCAGCCTCTGGAAAGGTCATTGATCGGTGCATTCAGTCCCTGAAGAATGGGACCGTACGCATCGAAGCCGCCCAGACGCTGTGCGATTTTGTAACCGATGTTGCCCGCATTAATATCCGGGAAGATGAATACGTTGGCCTTGCCGGCAACCGGAGAGTCGGGGCATTTCTTGGCCGCTACAACAGGAGAAACAGCAGCATCAAACTGGAATTCGCCATCCACAGCCAGATCCGGAGCCGCCGCCTTGACCTTCTCCGTTGCATTTCTTACCTTATCGACATCCTCACCTGCGCCGGAACCCTTCGTTGAATAGGAAAGCATGGCGACCTTGGAATCAATGCCAAAGATTTCAGCCGTCTTGGCAGATTCGATGGCGATCTCCACCAGCTGATCCTCATCCGGCTTAATATTGATGGCGCAGTCGGACATAGCCAGCAGTTCATTTTCAGCGTCCGCGTGCTCTCTGACCATGATGAAGGTAGAGGATACAATCTTGTTGCCCGGCTTGGTCTTAATCAGCTGCAGTGCAGGTCTGACCGTATCAGCAGTAGAATAGGTGGCGCCGCCCAGCAGAGCATCCGCCTTGCCCATCTTCACCAGCATCGTACCAAAGTAATTTCCCTTTGCAAGAGCCGCTCTGCACTGATCGGCATCCATCTTTCCCTTGCGCAGCGCAACCATCTGCTCAACCATGGCATCCATCTCTTCATAAGCAGCCGGATCGATAATTTCAAGTCCTTCAATATCAAAGCCACCCTTTTCTGCCGCTGCCTTGACTTCCTTGGGATCACCTACCAGGATCGGCGTCAGAAAGCCTTCCTTCTTCAGCCTTGCGGAAGCCTCCAGAATGCGTTCATCGCTGCCTTCCGTGAAAACGATCTTCCTGGGATTCTTTTTCAACACTTCGATCAGATTCTCAAACATGTTTTTCTCCTCTTGATTCCTCGTACTCTATATACAAAGCATTTTTTTGGTGACAAAATAATCCTTATCCATTATATAACAAGGCTTGTAGCATCTCAAGAGACAATCAGAAAGCTGCGGTACAATCAGGAGACGATCCATCGACCGACAGAATCTGCCGGCTGGTTCCCCCCAGAAGATCCACGGTCATGATGCTGATCCGGTCAGCGCCGGCACAGCGGTCATAGGCAGGGATCTGCATCACCATGCCTTTTTCTCCCTGCGATGGAAAAGCCACATGACAGCTGCGGTGCACAGCAGCCTTATCAGCCTCGTCCACCGACCAATAGGCGATCAGACGCCGGGCATCAAGCTGGGAAGGCACTTTTATCTGCGCTGTCGTCCCGCCTGCAGAAAGCGCGCCGCCGGAAAGCACATAGTCCACGAGCTGTACCGTAATCGACCCGTCCGGCATGCGCCGCACCTGAAAGCAGGCCCGCCCCGATACGCTGCACCTCTGTTCTGTATTGCCATCGGTCTGAACCTGCGCCGGCAGATCACCCGCCGCATCCTCCTGTGAAGAGGAAGCCTTAGGCACCTGCTGCCGATACACAAATCCGCAGCCTTCCTCCAGCAGTCGCTTCCTCGTAATATTGAGCGCTGAAGACGACCGATCGCAGGCGAGAAAGCGCCGCCCCATCATGGCTGCGGCAACCGGCAGGCTGCCGGATCCGCAGAAGAAATCGGCGCAGAGATCACCTTCTTCCGTGCTGCTTTCGATGATCCTGCGCATCAGCACAAGCGGCTTCTGCGTCGCATAGCCGGTACGCTCTGCACTCGTGCGGCCCACCATATCGATCTGCCAGACATCCTTTTGATTGACCATGGTATACCATCCCATCTCGTCGCAGAATTCCTCCACGCCACGAAAGCGGTATGGCCTGCGCCCGCGGTTATAGGATTTTTCCTTACCCACATGGAGACGATAGTCCTTGGTTTTGGCATACAAAAGCAGCGTATCATGCTTGCGTGCAAAGTGCCTCTTGCTGCTGCCTCCGGACTTGTACTGCCAGATGATCTCGTTGATGAAATGTTCAGGTCCAAAGATCTGATCCAGCATGACCTTCACATAATGAACCGCATGCCAGTCCAGATGCACCCAAAGAAGTCCGTCATCTGCGAGAAGCTCCCGCATCAGGATCAGCCGATCCCGCAGCATGGCAAGATACGCGTCCATGCCCCCCGTCCAGCGGTCCTCATAGGCCGGCATCTTCAGCGCCGGCAGTCCCCTGCCCAGCAGCAGGCTGCTGCGATAGGCGGCCTTCGTAAAAAAAGGCGGATCCACATAGATCATCCTGATTCTGCCGCAGCAGGCAGAATCATCTGCAAGCCGCTTCAGCAGTGCCAGGTTATCGCCTTCGTACAGACGGCCCGCGGCCTCGCCTGCGATCTCTCTTGTTTCGTAGTTTTCGCCCATCGGTTTCTCTCTTCCCCAGCAGAATCGGGGCGGCCTCCTCTCTGCCTGTCTTGCGGAGCGCTTCGGCGACCAGCGCCCGGTTTTCCTTTTTCCTGAAATGAAGCAGCGCCCGCTGCATACGCTTTTCCTTTTCCTCTCTGGCTACATAGACTGTTTTTCCCGACAAGGGATCCATCCCGGTATAGTACATGCAGGTGGCCAGCGTCCCCGGCGTGGGGTAAAAATCCTGCACCTGATCGGGGACAAATCCGCTTCCGGCCAGATACAGTGCCATATCGACCGCATCGTTTAAGGTACAGCCCGGATGAGAAGAGATCAGATAAGGAATCAGATACTGTTCCTTGCCCAGCTTTTCGTTGACCTGCCGGTACTTCCTGCAGAATGCCTCAAAGACCGCCAGCGGCGGCTTTCGCATCGCATCCAGCACAGGCTTTTGTGTATGCTCAGGCGCGACCTTCAGGATCCCGCTGATATGATAACGGCACAGTTCAAGGAGAAAGCTGTCATCCGGATCCGCCATGAGATAGTCGTAGCGAACGCCTGAACGCACAAAGACCTTCTTGATTCCCTCAAGCTGACGCACTGCCTGCAGTTTGGCAAGGCAGTCACTTTCATCCACCTTCATGGCCCTGCAGGGTGCGGGATGCAGACAATCCCTGTCACTGCATACCCCAGCGGTTTTCTGCTTTTCACAGGCCGGCAGCGAGAAGTTTGCCGTAGGGCCGCCCACATCATGAATATAGCCCTTGAAGCCGGGAAGTTCCCGCAGGATCTTCGCTTCCTCCACAACCGAATGGACGCTGCGGCTGACCACCCGCCGTCCCTGATGATAGGTCAGTGCACAAAAAGCACAGCCGCCAAAGCATCCCCGGTTAGCGGTGATGCTGAACTGTACCTCCCGGATAGCTGGTACCCCGCCCAGCGGTTCGTACATCGGATGATAGTTTCTTGCAAAAGGAAGCGCATACAGATCATCCATCTCCATCCTCGTCAGCACCGGCTGCGGCGGATTCTGCAGAACATAGCGCCCCTTCTCATACGGCTCCGCCAGCGGCTGTGCTGACGCCTCATCATGATTGGCATACTGGAGCGCAAAACTTTCCGCATACTTCGCCCGATCCGCCGTCACCTCAGCAAAAGAAGGCAGCTGCACGGCATCGCCCGGCAGTGCATCAACCACCGCACATGTGCCCCGGATCCAGGTGATGTCCTGTGCCGCAATGCCGGCGTCCAGCGCCTCAGCAATCTCCAGCACCGCACGTTCTCCCATGCCGTAGATCAGCAGATCGGCACGGCTGTCCAAAAGGATGGATCGGCGAATTCTATCCTCCCAATAGTCATAATGAGCCAGCCGCCGAAGAGATGCCTCCAGGCCGCCAAGAATAACGGGCACATCATGATACGCTTCCCGCGCCCGATTGGCATAGACAATCACCGCCCGATCAGGCCGGCGACCGGCCTTGCCGCCGGGAGAATACACATCCCTCTTCCTTCGGTGACGAAACACCGAATAGTTATTGACCATGGAGTCCACGTTGCCCCCATTGATGAGGAACCCCAGCCGCGGCCTGCCAAAGCGCTTGAAATCCCTGCATGTATGCCAGTCCGGCTGTGCTAAAACCGCCACCTTGTAGCCAAAATGTTCAAGCAGTCTGCCGATAATGGCCGTACCAAAAGAAGGATGGTCGATATAGGCATCTCCCGTGATCAGCACAAAATCCGCCTGATGCCATCCTTCACGCATCATTTCTTGTTTTGTGGCAGGTAAAAATTTCATCGCTTCATCGGCCATTATTGTTCAGAAACCCTGAAATCTGCCAGTTCCGCCGCTGTGGCAGGCACTGTAATATCTTTATGTTCAATGGAGGATTTCCATTTCTCAACCGCCTCGGCAGCCTTCGCCGAGAGATTGCCCGCCTTGTCGCTGAGCGCAACACCGTCATGCGCAAGATCCATCGACTGCACAGAGGCATCAAACTTCCCTTTCACGGAATCTAAAATACTCTCTGATACTGCATCGGGCACATCCTTGACTGCAGAGCAGAGAACCGACGCCGAGTTCAGACCGGACTGATCTGTATCGGTTCCGATCACCTGATAGCCCTCTTTATCCGCCTGCTTGATCACAGCCTTGCCAGCAGAGCCTGCAGCCTGCATGATGATGTCACAGCCGGCTGCCTTGAGAGCAGACGCTTTGGCAGCTGCCCCATCTTCATCTGTCTGCTGCTGGATATAGGCAGCCTCGACTTCCTTGTCGGGACTCACTGCCTGCACGCCGGCAGTAAAGCCGCACCGGTACTTGGTTGTAACGTCACTGCTGCGAAGACCCAGGAAGCCGATCTTGTCCTTCTTTGTCGTCATCGCTGCAGCAACACCGGCCAGAAAGCCGCTCTGCTCTTCATGAAAGCAGATGCTTCCCAAGTTCTTATCATTGCTGATGCTTCCTTCCACCACCAGAAAGTTGGTGTCAGGAAACTGTGCTGCGGCTTTCTCAACTGCTTTCTGCTGACTGCCGCCCATAACAACGGCAATCGAAGCACCATCATTGCCCGCTGTCACCAAATTATCCTGCAGCGCCGCCTTGTCCGACGATTCCAGACAGCGTATGTCCACATCCTTTTTGTCGGAGGCCTTCTCACATCCGGCCCATCCATCATCGTTGAGCCCTTCATCACCCATGGTGCTCGCCACCGTGATCATGTCAGCAAGAGGATCCTGCTTCGTGACCTTATTTTGATCGCCGCAGCCGCACAGCACCACAGTCAGCGCAGCACACAGCGCGATAAGCGCGATCTTTTTTCTGTTGCTTTTCCTCTTGTGCATGACCTTCACTCCTGTTTACAACGCTTCAAGCCGTTCAATACAGTTCTTCCCGTCTGTGCGCCAGCAGCGGCAGCTGCCGGCGAATGCTCTCTACATAGTCCGTATCGATCTCTGCCATCAGAAGCTGCTCCTGCGCATCTGCCTCTGCAATGATCTTTCCCCAGGGATCTGCCACCAGGGAATGCCCATAGGCTTCATAGACGCTTCCCGGTACACGGGCCGGACTGCAGGCGGCAAAATACACCTGGTTATCGAGGGCTCTGGCACGCAGCGTCAAAGCCCAGTGTGCCGGTCCGGTCGTCATGTTGAATGCCGCCGGCAGAATGATCATACGAGCACCCTCAAGGGCCATCTTTCTGCTGAGCTCGGGAAAGCGCACATCGTAGCAGATGGCGACGCCTATTTTGCCGAATTCCGTCTCAATGACAGTTGCTGTATCGCCCGCCGTAAGCGTATCGGACTCCTTAAAACGCATACCGCCTTCCACATCGATATCGAACAGATGCGCCTTGCGGTGCTTTCCAAGGAAATCACCATGCCGGTCAAAAGAAAAGCAGCTGTTGTAAACCCGGCCATCATCCAGCTCGGGAATAGAACCGCCGATCAGATATACGCCCAGCCGTCTTGCAAGGCCATTCATGAAATGAACGCTCTCTCCATCTGCCGGCTCCGCATAAGGGCGGAAGTATTCATTGGCATAAGGGCAGTTCCACATCTCCGGCAGGACAACGACATCCGCTCCCTGATCTGCGGCGCGAACCGCAAACTCCTCTGCGGTCTTCATGCTGGTACTTTTATCTTCGGAGCCTGCCATCTGGCAAAGCGCAACCGTAAACTTCATGATTAAGCCTGTCCTTTCAAAATCCTGATAAAGCCCTGGATCATTCGTCCGGTCATACCCCAGATGATCCTGTCTTCATAATTGTACACCGGAACCTCCTTCTCCTCAATCCGCCAGGCATAGGATTTTTCCCTGCCCAAGCCGATCTTTTCATAGGGAAAGCTGTCAGCATCGATCGGCCCGTCCTTGATCGTAAGCACTTCCGGGTCGTTTTCCATGAAGAAAGAAAGCGGTACCGTGAAAGTTTCTGCCACCTCATCTTCTGAGATCGCCATATCAGAAATATCGCAGCGTGCCGCAAAGCAAGTGACGAAATAGGTACCGCCATACAATGTCTGCACCTTCTGCACCTGTCCCATCCGCGAACGTGCAATGCCAAGTTCTTCCTTCGTTTCACGCACCGCACACATCAGCGGCGTCTCGGCCTTGTCCAGACTGCCGCCCGGGAAGCAGATCTCGCCCGGCTGACGCTCCAGCTTGCTGCTGCGCACCTCAAAGAGCAGTTCCACACCCCGCTGGGTCTCCACAAGGGGGATCAGCACGGCATAGCCCTGAAACCGTCCGACCGCACCGGGCCTGTGCGCAGCCAGCGTGTTGATAACACTCCGAATCGTCAGACCATCCGCCGGTATATCCGGGAGCTTTGCCACGCGCTTATTCTCGCGCAGGTTCAAGATGGATCCGCTCAATACCAGGATAATACCGAGGACGGTGTTCCACAGCATGATCTCGTGCAGGATCAGCACGGCCATGACAGGGGCAATCGCCGGCTTGATCAGAAAAGCGATGGAACCCGTGCTGGCATCGGATTTCTTGATGGCCTGGAAATAGGACCAATAGCCGACGCCGGTCACAAAGATACCGATATAAAGCACCAGCCAGATATGATCGGTCACCCCGGCCATAACCGGCCTGCCCATGCCCAGAATCATCACAAGCAGCACCGCAGATCCCATCAGGAAACTGAAAGCGGTCTGCACCAGCGTGCCGGTCTTCTGCGTGGAGCGCTTGCCCATGACGGTATAGATGCTGAAGGTAATGGCAGAAAGCAGCATCTCTATAGCGCCGCGCGGCGTATTGCCCGCCTGCATATCCCAGGGCCTGATCATGAAGAAGATCCCGACCAGTGCAATCACCATGGAAACCACCTTCATGCGGTTCATGAATTCGCCCATAAAGAAGTGGGCAATCACCATGGTGAACAGAGGATTGATGCAGATGATGACACTGGCGGTTGAAGCATTGGAGTGCATGACGCCGATCTGAAAGAGCACCATACTAACCGGAATACCCATGATTCCCGTAACAAGCAGCCAGAGAATATCACGAATATTGAGATGGATACCGCTTTTTTTCAGCTCCACCAGTGCAAAAGGGAGCAGAAGAATGCCGCCCATAGCAAAACGCAGGAAGGTGAGCTGGAAGGCATCCATGCCGCCGCCTGCAATCTTGAGCGCCACCTCCATGGTTCCAAAAAGAAACGCTGTCAGTATGATATATCCATATACCTGCTTTACCTGATTCATTTTCGCATTCGCTCTCCTGTCATACTTCAAGCGAAAAGGCAGTGCCTTCGACACCGCCTCGTTCGTTGTATCATTGTCCTATGTATTGCGTTATCCTAATTCCGATTTCCCTCGTCTCCATGGTTATTGTCACAACACTGATCTCGATGCACAACCCCATTGTACCATTTCTCTGTCTGTCACAGCCTTACCGGTTAGTTCATGATCTCGCAGCCCGAAAAATCGACACCGATCATCTCTTCCTTGGCCGCACTGAGACTGACCACAAAATCAACCTGGAAGGTCTTCGAAATAGCCTTCAGCCTTTCGATGAAGGTGGGGAGGTTGCCAAGAGAAACGTCAGCGTGTTTCAGAATACCGTCGATAAAGATCGTGGCAATGTCATGATTAGAACTGATAATTCCGTATAAGAAGCCGATGTATTCATCACTGTTCGTAATATGCGGAAAATCTTCCATACAGATCACGCGGATATCATGATCCAATTCGAGATTAAGACGATGATTTTTGTTGATAAAGATCTCGCAGCCGTCACTGTCATGCACAGCATTGTTGGCAATTTCGATCATCTGCTTTGTCTTGCCCGAGCCCTTGTGCCCTACTAGTAATTTCACCATGATAATCTTCCTCCTTCAGGTTGTTTGCTATATGAATGATTATACAACAACCCCGCCTTGAGAACAATAGATAAACATTTTGAAAAAGCTCCCTTCTTGATATGCTACCCTCAAGTAGGACACTAAAATATAAAACCTACTTGGGGGTATTTCTATGTCCAGAAAGAGTAAGATTGATCCA
>OMZN01000097.1 GCA_900315555.1 uncultured Eubacteriales bacterium | reverse complement strand
TTGTTCGAGGATTTGTCGCAGTATATGACATCCGATGCGGATTTTCACAAGGAGGACTATCTCCCGAATTTCCTTGATGCGCTGCAATATAACGGCGGACTGTACTCGCTCTCCTATGCCTATGCTGTCTACACGGTGTCGGGCAAAACGAAAACCGTCGGCAGCAAGGAGGGGCTGAGTCTTGCGGAATATATGACACTCACGCAGTCACTCCCGGAGGGAATGGACTTTACATTTCATCCGACAAAGTGGTCGGTATTCGGAGAATACTGTCTGGGAACGATGTGCAGCTTTGTGGATGTGCCGAATGCTGTCTGCTATTTTGATACGTCGGAGATGGTACAGTTTCTGGAATACTGCAATTCGTTCCCGAATGACCGGACGGTCTATCCGGAGGATGACGATCCGAGCGGGCTGTTCCATGCAGACAAGATCGCAGTGTTGTCTGAGCATCTGTTTCAGGCGGGCGATTATCACCGGCTGCTTGCAGAGGACTACGGCGGCGAGCCGGTCACATTCATTGGCAGACCAATTGCAAACAGCACAGGAAACGGTGCATCCTTTGGGGATATTGGAGGGCTTGCGCTCTACAGCCAGTCACAGCACAAGGCAGAGGTATGGGCTTTTTTCAAATTCCTGCTTTCGGAGGAGTACCAGAACAGCCTGACTTCGTGTTTTCCGGCGCATCTCGGTGCGCTGCAAAAACAAATGGACAAAGCCGGATTGACCGCAGAAGAATCTGCCGATCTGCTTGCCTATCTTGGACGTATCCGAAATACGACCTACTACAATGAAACTGTACAAACGATTGTGCAGGAGGAGGCAGAGAAGTACTTCGCCGGAGATCAGTCGGCGGAGAGCGCAGCAAAAGCGATTCAGGGCAGAGTCAGTTTGTATCTTTCGGAGCAGGGGTAAATGATATCAGCTTATCTTGGATAACGTTCTGAATTCACAGTTTAATTGACTCTTATCCTATCCACAATGCTGTTCTTACAAATTAAGCGATATGCTGTAAACGGTATCACCGCGGATAGCAAAAGCAGGATCGGAATACAAATCAGAACCGGGATCAATGTGAAATGATAAGTAAAAAAGAACATTTCTCCTGCAACACCCTGCACGACAAAATGACTGAGCAGTATACAAATTATCATTGAGAAGGCTGCCGTGAAAACAGCATAGTGAACACCTTCCCACATGAGCATTAGTTTTAACTGACTTCCTGTCATACCGATCGCATTCATCATAGCAAACTCTCTTTTTCGGGAGATGATGCCCGTCACTACCGCATTGACGAAGTTCAGTATTCCGATGAGTGCAAGAATGCCCGAAAGTGTACCGCCGACCAGCTTTAGCATATTCAGTAAATCGGCAAATTCGTCTGCATAATCAAGCTTGTTTTTCATAATAAGCTGGCTGCTATTTTCAATCATGCGTTTGATATTACTATTCAGTTCATCAAAGCGATTTTCTTTTGCGTTTATCATCAATGTCATTGCATTGTGATTTTCTGTCAGATCAAAATATTCGCTGTCGGGAATCAGCACATGACCATATATCGTGGAATATCTCTGTGTACTGAGTGCATAAGGAATATCACAAACTGCCATGACCTCATAACTCTTGCTTTTACCTTCTGTTGTGAGTGTGAGTATATCTCCGGGTTCATAAAAATCATCGTCTGTATTTTTTTCATCTTCAATTGCAATATAGCTCGTATAGACAAGGGCATAATTTCCGCTTGCAAATTTTTCCTGATCGAGATTACCCTTGATTGGTTCAAGATGTGCAAGCAGATCCGGACTGATCCCATAAATATCCGATTGCAGATTTCCTTTTTCCCCGTTTTCCGGACCTTTTGCAAGAAGCCTGAGTGAAAAATAATTTCCAAACCCACGCGATTCCCATGCAGCATAGTCTTCACTTTCATAGATCGGTTCCCATTTTTCAATGTCGGCATACGTTTCATAAAGCTTTTCCGCTTTTTCCATCGCATTGCCTGACAGTTTCAAATCTCCGTGTGAAAAATAAACCGCACTTAGTTCTTGTACGCTGTCAATTTCGGACAGATATTCTATTTGTTCAGGTGTGATCTTACGATAATTATCAGTATCCATCACATTGTTGTCAGACTGCTTTACGATAAAATCTCCTGTGATCAGATTGCTGATAAATTTATCCATATCCACACCGTTCAGGATCGTGAACAAAGTATTCACAAGCACCATACTCAGTGTAAGCGAAAGCACAACAATAACGGTCTTTTTTCTGCTGCGCGTCATGTTGTTCCTTGCCACTGAAAACGTCGAGATTCTGCCGGTTTTCTTCACGCTTTTTTTCATACCCATATCGGTATCATTGTAGCGGAGTGCCTCAATAGGAGAAACATTTCCAGCAATTTTGCAAGGCTTCCGGCAGCTT
>OMZN01000098.1 GCA_900315555.1 uncultured Eubacteriales bacterium | reverse complement strand
TTTTTCTTCCGTGATCCCTAGGAAGCGTTTCGGCCGCAGCAGTACTTGTACTTTTTGCCGCTGCCGCAGGGACAGGGATCATTACGGCCGATTTTCTTGGGCTTGACAATGGTTTTGGAACGCTTGTACTGTTTGATCAGCTCTTTGCGCTCGTCTTCAGTATAGATATTCTCCCAGGCTTTGAGAGAATAGAGATGGCGCGCATCGGCCTTCAGCATGTTGGTAAACAGCTTGGCAAAATCGATGGTGAAGTCGATCTCTGTGTCCTCATCGACCGCATCCATATCCAGCGCTCCATCCTGCAGGCTGTCCTGGATACCATCCAAAAATCCGCAGAAGATAACGGGACGAACTTTGTACATCTCTGCCAGTGCGGCAAAGCGCCCCGTAAAGTTGACTTTGTTGTTGGCCAGGATGTCGTCATAAATCCGCATCTCAGCATCGCTGTATTCCTTCCAGAAATCCTCGAAGGTGTCGTCAGTCTGATTTTTCAGCAGATCGTTCCATTCATTAACTAAACTCATGATCATCTTCCTCCTTTATGCCTGTCCAAATGCCGGATTTGATGCACAGGGCAAATACAGAAAACGCAGCGCTATGAGGCGCAGCATGTTTTCGCTTCTTGAACTTTCAGCAGTAAGATTATATAACAAAGCCTCGACTTTGTCTTTATTAAAAGCCGGAATTCTCGTATTATTGAAAGGTGGAGGTAATGTGAATGGCAATGCATATTGTACTGGTGGAACCGGAAATTCCACCCAACACGGGCAACATCGCCCGAACCTGTGCGGCAACCGGCAGCATTCTGCATCTGGTCAAGCCGCTGGGTTTTCGTATTGATGATAGGAGCCTGCGACGGGCGGGCCTTGACTACTGGCCTTATGTGGAGGTGTGCGTGCACGAAAGTCTCGATGCGTTTCTTGCGGCGTACGCAGGCTGCCGGATGTTTCTTGCCACGACGAAGGGGAAGCAGCTCTATACGGCGCCTGCATACCAGGATGAAGATATGTTTATTTTCGGCAGGGAGACGCGGGGCCTCCCTCGTCCCTTCATCGCTGCCCATGAAGAGCAGACGATTCGGATTCCGATGAGCCAGTCCACCCGGCTGCGTTCGTTTAATCTTGCGAATTCTGCCAATATCGTTCTCTTTGAGGCGCTGCGTCAGCTTGGGTTCCCTGCGCTGGCCTGAATGTGCCTCTGATGAAGCCATGAGGCTGTTGGCAGGGAAGGAAAAAACTGAGGAAATCAGAGGAGAAGTTAGCAGCGAGAAAAAGCGCAGGCCGGGGCGGGGAAAGCTGTTCGGCTTGAACAACCGCCTGCGGGCAGGTATAATAAAAACGTGGAGTGGGCGGATGAAACTAGAGTACAACGTCACAATCGAACAGAGCCAAAAGCTGGTCATGACGGCAGAGCTGGTGCAGTCCATCAAGATTCTCCAATTTGATGCGCTGGAACTGGACGCCTATGTGGATGAGCAGCTGTTGACAAACCCTGTGCTGGAGCACGCGGAGGTCAAGGAGGATATCGCTGAGGATTCATCGGTTGAAAAGGAGGATCGAAATGAGCTTCCCGAAGAACTGGATGACTATATCTGGGAGCGGGAACTGGACGACATCAGCTACCGGCAGGGGGATTTTGTACGTTCAGAGGAACAGCCTAATATGGAACAGTATGTTTCCTCGGAGGTGACGCTGCCGGAGCATCTGATGTTTCAGCTGCAGTTTGTATGTCACAATGCGCGGGACCGCAAAATCGGCCGCTTTCTCATTGAGGCCCTGGACGAGAACGGTTATCTCACATGCAGTCGGGATGATGCCGCCAAGGCCGTTGGATGCGGCAGGCAGGATGTAGATCGTCTGCTTGCTGTGATTCAGACTTTCGATCCTCCCGGGGTGGGCGCGGAGAATCTGAGCGAGTGTCTGCTGATTCAGATGGATGCGCTGGGCATGAACAGTGAGCCGATGAAAAAGATGCTGACGGAGCATATCGAAGATCTGGCGGCTAACCGGATCCAGGCCATAGCAAAGAGTGTGGGTGTCAAGACGGCCGAGGTGCAGGAAATGGCTGATCTGGTGAAGTGTTTGAATCCGCGGCCGGGCAGGGCTTATGCGCAGGAACATGAAGAAACCCGCTATATTGTTCCCGATGTGAAGGTGGAAAAGATCGACGGGGAGTTCGTGGTATCGTTGAATGAGCGCAGTACGCCCAGCCTGAAGGTCAGTCCCTATTATCGACGTGTGCTGGCGCAGTCCGGCCGTGACAGTCAGGTTTCGGAGTATTTGAGCGAGCGTCTTCGCTCTGCGGTTTGGCTGATTCGCAGCATTGAGCAGCGCAAGACGACGATCCTGAAGGTGGTGCGCGCTATTGTGCGGGAGCAGACTGAGTTTTTTGAACATGGCGAAAAATATCTCAAGCCGATGACGCTGCGGGACATCGCTGAAGATGTGGACATCCATGAATCCACCGTCAGTCGTTCGGTGAACGGCAAGTATTTGCAGTGCGCTCAGGGGGTCTTTGAGCTGAAGCATTTCTTCTCTGCCGGAGTAAGGAAACAGGACGGGGAGGGCGTCTCCTCGGTCAGCGTCAAGACGATATTAAAGGATCTGATCGAGGCGGAAGATCCGCATGCGCCCCTGAGCGATCAAAAGCTGGTACAGCTGCTGAAGGACAAAGGCATTGCGCTGTCACGAAGGACAGTTGCAAAATATAGAGACGAAATGGGGATTCTATCCTCATCAAAGCGCAAACGGTTTTAATTTAGCTACCGAGGAGGAATTATCATGGCAGCAAAAATTGGTATCAGTGGATTCGGACGAATCAGCCGAGTGGTCATTCGTGCAGCTGTTGCAGATCCGGATGTGGAAATCTGCGGCATCAACAAACGGAATGCAGATCTGGATTATATGCTGTATCTGCTCAAATACGATACAACCTTCGGGCGGTTCCCGCGTTCGCTTGATCGCTACGAGGACGGACTGATCATCGATGGAAAGAAGGTGCCGGTCTTTTCCGAGCAGGATGTGACGAAGATTCCGTGGGCCAGCTGCGGTGCGGAATACATCGTGGAGGGAACCGGTGCTTATACCACGACCGAGAAGGCGAGTGCCCACTTTGTGGGTGGTGCCAAGAAGGTGGTTATCACCGCACCGGCCAAGGACAAGGAAACGCCCACCTTTGTTATGGGTGTCAATGAAGAGACCTATAAGTCGGAATACAAGGTGGTTTCCAATGCCAGCTGCACTACCAACTGCCTTGCGCCTCTGGTCAAGGTGGTTCATGACAAGTGGGGCGTCAAAGAAGGCATGATGTCGACGATCCATGCGGCCACCGCCAAGCAGAAGGTGGTTGATTCCAGCAACCCTGGTGACTGGCGCAGAGGCAGAGCTGTCTTTGGGAACATCATTCCCACCAGTACTGGTGCGGCCAAGGCGGTCGGCCTGGTCATTCCCGCCATGCAGGGAAGGATGACGGGCATTGCTTATCGTGTGCCGACGGCTGATGTTTCCATCGTCGATGTCAATGTCGCCCTTGAGAAGCCGGCCACCTACGAGGAGATCTGCAAGGAAATGAAGAGGGCCTCGGAGAATGAGATGAAAGGCGTTCTTGAATATGTGGATGATGAGGTGGTTACCGGCGATTTCGTGGGCGATCCCTGCACATCGATCTTCGATGCCAGAGAAGGCATCTCGGTCAACGATCACTTCTTTAAGCTGATTGCCTACTATGACAATGAATACGGCTATTCCAGCAAGATCGTCGACCTGATCAAGCATATGGACAAAGTCGACCACGCATAAGCGCTGTGCTCTGACAGGGGCGCCTGCATGCGCCCCTCTTTTGCAGGGCAGGAAAAGAAAGGAGTATAGGAGGAGTGTACGAATGAAGAAAACGGTAAGAGACATCGATGTCAAGGGGAAACGCGTTCTGGTTAGATGCGACTTCAACGTGCCCATGCAGAACGGAGAGATCACTGATGATGCCAGGATTGTGGGTGCATTGCCGACGATCCGTTATCTGGCAGAGCATGGTGCCCGTTCCATTCTGATGTCCCATATGGGACGTCCTAAAGGCGAGCCGAAAAAAGAATTCAGCCTGGCGCCCGTGGCGGCACGTCTGTCGGCGCTTTTGGGGCGTGAGGTGAAGTTCGTGCCTTCCGACGTGGTGGTTGACGACAATGTGCGTGCTGCTGCCGCGGCTATGAAGGACGGTGAGGTGATTCTTCTGGAGAACACCCGCTACCGTAAGGAAGAAACCAAGAATGAGGAACCCTTTACGTCCGAGCTTGCCTCCCTTGGAGAGATCTTCGTCAACGATGCCTTTGGCACGGCGCACAGAGCGCATTGCTCTACGGCGGGTCTGGCTTCCTATATGCCTGCGGTTTCAGGCTTCCTCATTGAAAAGGAAATCCAATTCCTCGACGAGGCGGTCAATGATCCCAAGCGCCCCTTCGTGGCTATTATGGGCGGTGCCAAGGTGGGAGATAAGATTCCGGTTATCGAGGAGCTGATGAAGAAAGTCGACACACTGATCATCGGCGGCGGCATGGCCTACACCTTTTTTAAGGCCAAGGGCTATGAAATCGGCACTTCCATTCTGGATGAGGCAAGTATCGACATCGCCGCAGATACCATGGCGAAAGCGAAGAGGGCCGGTGTCAGGATGCTGCTGCCTGTGGATGTGGTTTGTGCTTCGGCGTTCAGCAATGATGCCGAAACCGCAACGATGGATGCGGACGCCATGCCCAAGGACATGATGGGCATGGACATTGGGCCGAAGACACGGGCCCTGTATGCTGAGGAGATCGCTAAGGCGGGCACCGTGGTCTGGAACGGACCGATGGGAGTGTTCGAGATGAGCAGCTTTGCCGAGGGAACAAAGGCTGTGGCGCAGGCCATGGCTGACAGCGGGGCGACCACCGTCATCGGCGGCGGCGATTCCGCAGCGGCGGCAAAGCAGTTCGGCTTCAGTGACAAGATGAGTCATATTTCTACCGGCGGCGGCGCTAGCCTTGAATTCCTTGAAGGAAAGGAACTGCCGGGTATAGCGGTATTGGAGGATAAATAGAATGAGTAACATGAGAACCCCGTTTATTGCGGGGAACTGGAAGATGAACAAAACCGTCCGTGAGGCGGAGGAGTTCGCAGAGGCGTTCAAGAAGCTGTACAAGGACACCGAGGTGAAGACGGCCATTTGTGCGCCTTATATCCATCTTGCGACCTTGAAAAGGATTTTTGCCGGCACCTCGATCGGTGTGGGGGCGGAGAATGCGCATTATGAAGATGCCGGGGCCTATACCGGGGAAGTCTCTGTAGCCATGTTGGAAGATCTGGGTATTGACTACTGCATCATCGGTCATTCGGAGCGCCGCCAGTATTTTGCAGAGACCGATGAGACGGTCAACAAGAAGCTGCATCGGCTTTTCCAGGGGCCTATCGTGCCGATCCTGTGCGTCGGAGAGAATCTGGAGCAGCGGGAAGCCGGCCGGGAGAAGGAAGTCGTCGAGAAGCAGGTGCGTGCTGATCTGGCGGGGCTTACAGCAGAGCAGGTGAAGAAACTGGTCATCGCCTATGAACCTGTCTGGGCTATCGGTACCGGCAAGACAGCCAGCCCTGCACAGGCCAACGAGATGTGCGGTCATATTCGTCAGGTCATCGAGAACGTTTTCGGTGAAGAAGCGGCGGATGAGGTGACGATTCAGTATGGCGGCAGCATGAAGCCGGCCAATGCCACCGAACTTATGAACATGGAGGAAATCGACGGTGGTCTTATCGGCGGCGCCAGCCTGCAGCCGGAAGATTTCATGAAGGTTATCGATTTTTAAAAAACGCAGCGTGGATCCGGGGGGCACTTTCCTCGGATCCTAAAAAACTGCGTCAAAACGGCGGCTGCTGTTATTGATGTGTACTGCGGCAAAGTGACGGCAGAGTATAAGGAGAGTGAAAAGATGCCAGAGGGGAACCCGGCACGGCCGGAAGGAAAAGAAGGCAAGCAGATGCTGGAGCGGATGAATCAATCCCACCGGCCGTTGCGTGACTTCGGCTTTGCCTTCATCGACTGGAAGGACAATATGGATATTCTGGATGTGGGCTGCGGCGGCGGTGCCACGATTCAGGAGATGCTGCATCTTTCTCCGGGCAGCAGAATCTGCGGCCTTGACTATGCGGAAGAGAGTCTGGCTGTGGCTGCGGAAACCAACCGGGCGTGGATGGACAAAAGAGTTTTCCTGCAGCTGGGTGATGTCGGTGACCTGCCTTATGAGGCGGCGTCTTTCGATTTGGTGACGGCGGTGGAGACGATCTATTTCTGGCCGTCAATTCAGCAGGCTTTTGCGCAGGCGGCTCGTGTTCTGCGGCATGGCGGCAGTCTGCTGGTGCTTTGTGAGGGCAGCGATCCTATTCATAATTCCTGGCCTGCGCAGGAGGGCATGACCATTTATTCTCCGCAGCAGATTGAAGCGCTGATGCGGGGCGCCGGTCTTTGTGCGGTGCAGATTCATCGCGGCGAGGCAGAAACAGTATGCGTTATCGGCAAGAAGCGCTAATCGGGGGAAACATAGAAATCCGGCATGCCCGGCGGGAAAAAAGTGTAGACGAATACCTTGAAAAAAGGTATACTGAATTTGTAATATTACTTTAGAAAAGTGCACAAATATGAAACAGAGGAAGACGGCTGAAGGTGTCTTATCTATCCTTCTCCCTATTTTTAGGACCGCTGCCTCGTTTTTATTTTTTTGATGCGGTTACTGCATAGGTTTTTGGCGTTGCTGCGTATGGATCGTGTGGCATGCTGATCGGATCGTGCTGGATGGAGGGTACCATGAAGAAATACATTTTTGTGACAGGCGGTGTTGTATCGGGACTTGGCAAAGGCATTACGGCAGCCTCGCTGGGGCGGCTTCTCAAGTCCAGGGGGCTGAAGGTGATGAGCCAGAAGCTGGATCCTTATGTGAATGTGGATCCCGGAACGATGAGTCCCTATCAGCACGGTGAAGTTTTCGTCACCGATGACGGGGCAGAGACAGATCTGGATCTGGGACATTACGAACGCTTTATCGATGAAGATCTGAACCAGTACTCTAATTTGACGACAGGCCGCGTTTACTGGAATGTCCTCAACAAGGAAAGAAAGGGTGAGTATCTGGGGAGCACGGTACAGATCATTCCCCATATCACCAATGAGATCAAGGAATTCATCTACAACGTAGGCGAAAAGAATGACGCGGACGTGATTATCACGGAGATTGGCGGCACCACCGGTGACATCGAATCGCAGCCGTTTCTGGAGGCGATCCGGCAGGTTTCTCTGGAACAGGGAAAGGAAAACTGCCTGTTCATCCATGTTACGCTGGTACCCTATCTGAAGAGCAGCGGCGAGTACAAATCCAAGCCCACCCAGCATTCTGTCAAGGAACTGCAGGGCATGGGCATCAGTCCTGATATCGTGATCCTGCGTTCAGATACGCAGGTAGGGCAGGACATTCTGGACAAGATTTCGCTCTTTTGCAATGTCAAGCAGGACTGTGTCATCAACAACACCAATGTTTCTATCCTCTATGAAGCGCCGGTCATGCTGGAGGAAAGCCATCTCTCCTGGATTGTCTGCCGAGAGCTGGGTATCGATGCCGGCCCCTGTGAGATGGAGGGCTGGCTGCAGATGCTGGATCGGATCCGCGCTACCAAGGAAACTGTGGACATCGCTTTGGTTGGCAAGTATGTCAAGCTGCATGATGCCTATTTGTCGGTGGCGGAAGCGCTCCGTCACGGCAGCTTCGAAAATGCCTGCAAGGTGAATATCCACTGGGTGGATTCGGAAAAGCTGGAGAAAACCGGGCCGGAAAGGGCGCTTAAGGACATGGATGGGATCATCATGCCCGGCGGTTTCGGCGATCGGGGCATCGAGGGCATGATTCTTGCTGCAGAGTATGCGCGGCTGCAGGAAATTCCCTACTTCGGCATCTGTCTTGGGATGCAGATTGCAGTTATTGAATACGCACGGAATGTGCTGGGCATTGCGGATGCCAACTCGGGAGAGTTCGATGAGAAATGCCGCCATAAGGTGATTGACTTCATGCCGGATCAAAATGGCGACATTCCCAAGGGTGGCACCATGCGGCTGGGTGCATATCCATGTCACACTGTCGATGGCACCATTCTCCGGAAGGCCTATGGACAGGAAAACATCAGTGAGCGGCACAGACACCGCTATGAGGTCAACAATGACTACCGCAGCCAGTTGCAGGAGCAGGGCATGACCATCGCCGGCATGTCGCCGGACAAGCGTCTTGTGGAGGCCGTGGAAGTGGGAGCGCATCCTTTCTACATTGGTGTGCAGTACCATCCGGAGTTCAAGAGCCGGCCTGACAATGCGCATCCTCTCTTCCGCGAGTTCATTGCTGCTGCCAAAAAAAGAAAGGCCGTACGCTGAACGGCGCCGGTGCATACCGGGGCAGGAAGATGCATGCCGGTGCATGATGGTGCGTGCTGTTCGTACGTGCTGTGCGATTGATTTTGCGCTGCTGTCCTGTGATTCTTTGTTGAGTCTCCCGGGAAAACATACTATAATGGTTGCCGGGAATATTGACGGGGGAGAGTAGGAGTTCTATGGCTAAGAAACATACAGAGCATCTGGTTGTCTGGGGAGATTTAATCGGCCGGGGATTCAGCGAATTCGTGGCCGAAGTGGCTGAGAACATGCTGCTCACAGGATGGCTGGCGTTTTATGGCGCTTCGTGTGAGATTCATCTCTCAGGGACGGAAAAAAAGATCAGGGAGTTCGTGGAACGCCTCTGGCAGGAAAAGCCGCAGCAAGCAGAGATCGTCTATATTGCACGCAGGCCGGCGCCTTATAAGGAGTATTTCGGCTTCGTGGTCAAGAGCGATCCGGTCCTGCCGCGGCCTGTTCGCGTACCGCCTGATAAGGCGATCTGCCGGGCGTGTCTGCGTGAGATGACGGATCCGCAGAACCGACGCTTTGCAAGCCCCTACATCAGCTGCAGAAACTGCGGGCCGGGGTACAGCATCCTGCGCCGCATGCCCTACGAGAGAGAAAATACGACGATGGCAGCCTTCGAGATGTGCCCGAACTGCAGGCAGGAATATGAAGATTCGCTCAGCAGGCGCTTCCATCATGCCGCCATCGGGTGCAACGACTGCGGCCCTGAGATCGATTACCGCATGAATGGCGACCATCTTTCAGAGAAAACAGAGCTGGAAAAGGCGGCAGCGCTGCTGAAGGAGGGCAGCGTCATTGCCTGGAAGAGCCTCGGCGGCTACGATCTTGTGGCCAATCCGCTGGATTCCTATGCCGTGGATGCCCTGCGCAAGATCAAAAAACAGAAGAACCGGCCGTTTGCCATTATGTTCCATGATATTGAGCAGGTGCGGAAATTCAATCATGTTAGTGATCGGGAGGAAGCACTGCTTCTGTCTTCAGCGCGCCCCGTTGTACAGCTGATTCACAAGACCCAGGAGGAACTGCAGGAGGATCATCCTGCAAACTATGATGAAATCATGAAGAGCCCCTTCATGGGTACCATGCTTGCAGACAGCGGGGATCAGTATACCTTGCTGCGGCTGTTTGGCGGCCCTCTGATCTTTACCAGTGCCAACCGCGCCGGTCAGCCCATGATCTATGATGATGGAGAGATGGCGCAGATGCTGGAAGAGGAGCCGATGATTTCGGAAATGTTCTACCATCACAGGAATATAGCGGTTCCGCTGGATCATTCCGTGGTTCGTGTGATTGATGATCAGCCGCAGGTGATGAAGCGCAGCAAAGGCTATACGCCTCTGCCGGTATATATCAACAGAAACCGGGGGCAGATCATTGCTTTCGGCGGCGATAAAGCGGGCAGCTTTTCCGTATCGAGTGATCAGTATGTCTATCTGAGTCAGAGCGTGGGGGATCTTGCTGTACCGGCTAAACGCGGCAGGTATCGGAGAACGCTGGAACGTTTGCCCGGTCTGCTTGAAGTGGTGCCCACGCTGGCGGTCTGCTGCAGAGAAGGCAGCCCCTATGCCCGTGAAGAAGCAAGAAAATACGCTGAGGAAAACAGCATTCCGCTCCTTGAAGTGCCCTACCATCAGGCGCATCTGGCGGCCGTCATGGCTGAGCATGACCGGCATGGTCAGCTGACCGGCGTCTGCTTCGACAGGGCGATAGAAGGCGAGGACGGTACGATATGGGGCGGTGATTTTTTCCTGTGTGAAGAGGAAAATGTACGCCGGATCGCTCATATGCGATGGATGGATGTGCCGGAGGGCGTGCCGACGCGCGCCGCGCTGGCGCAGGCGCTGCAGACAGCGTACGAAGGAGCGCCGCCGACAGAGCAGGTGACATCGCAGGAAGGCGATATGACCTTTTCTTTCGATTTAGATCCCGTGATGGAGCATGCGGCGTTGTACGGCACCATGGAGGAGACGCCGGAACAGAGCAGCATGGCGCAGAACGGCACGGGTCAGAACGACATGGAGCATGCAGGCGGGAATGCGTGTGCTGATGTGTGCGCTGCAAAGCATTCATCCAGCGTTCTGCAGATGCTGGACGGGGTGGTGCATCTGCTCGGTCTCGATGAAGGCGGACAGGATGACAGGAGCAGCTTTGAGATTTTGGAAGAGGCAGCTGCCCGCTATCTTGGAGGAGAGGTCTTTTCCGATGCATGTAAGCATGCCTATGAACTGATTGTCAATATTGCCGAGACCATCGTCCATGCATGTGGTATAATCAGGCAAAAGACCGGCAGCAGCCGTGTCGTTCTGACGGGTGAAGTGTTTAGAAACCGCCATCTGATGCGGATGGTACTGAACTTGTTGAAGAAGGCCGGATTTGAGGTATGCTTCAACAACTGCGTCGGACCGGATGACGGGGCTCTGGCTTTGGGACAGACCTTTTTGGCTTCATTGAAAATGCAGCACAGCATGACTGAACGCGTCATCAGCGGCGCTCGGGAGTAAGCTATGTTCAGGATCATTATTTGCGACGACGACAGACAATTTCTCAAGGACTATGAGGAACAGCTTCGGGATATTGCGAGGCAAAACGGCATCAGATCATCGATCGAAGGCTGCTCCAGCTGTGAGAAGCTGCTTTTTGAGATTTCGGATGATCCCAATGCGGTCGATTTGATCTATATGGATCTTGATTTCGGAGACAGAATGGATGGGATGCGTGCTTCGCAGCAGCTGCGCCGTATGGGCTATGTTAACGATATTGTCTTTCTGACAAAGGATCGCGAGCAGGTTTTTGATGCTTTTGAGGTGGATCCTATGTATTACCTTGTCAAGGAATCTGCAGATCGTGAAAAAAATGCAGCTGTTTTTCTGAAGGCGGCCGGCCGCCACAGAAAGAAAAACAGGGAATATCTGTCGCTTTCCTGTGCTGGCGACAACCGCAACATTCCTGTGGACAGCATCCTCTACTTTGAAGTCGTCCGCAGGATCATTGAGGTGCACTATGATGAACAGATCTTTGCCTTTTACTCCACGATAGGTAAGCTGGAGAATCTCCTTGCAGAGAAGGGCTTTCAGCGGATTCATCGGGGCTATCTGGTGTCTTTGGCGCATGTTGCTGCTATTAAAGGCGGTAAGCTTACGATGGATAATGGTGATGTACTGCCGGTAGGCCGCACATATAGCAAGGAACTGAAGGAAAGACTGGGGATCGCAGGCAGGCATGCTGCGCAGTAAGACTTGTCGTCTGTGCACTGTGCATGACGTTTCAGCAGGTCAGATGCGGATTTTGTGTATCAAGTGCTAAAATACTTGAAGAATCCGGCTATGAGGGTAGTATACTGTTTCGCTTCGCTGCGGCATGCGCATCGCGGCGCATGCATAACGATGTGCATGATGACAAGGGAAAACTTGCAGAGGGCACTTGCGAGAGGGTTGTAGAGAAGAGAAAAGAGAATGATAAAGACAAGTAAAACTATCTGCATATCTATTCTCTTGGCGGCTGTTTTGATCTTAACTTCCGCCGGCTTAGTCTGTGCGAAAACGACGGTTGCACCCTCCCCCGACAGCGGAACGAATTATCACGAGCCCATGTCCGAAGAGAGAGAGAACAAGGCGGCCGGTGCTGTTTTCGATAACTATTGCTGCATTATTAAAGATGTGAAGCTGACGACGCTGCAGCGTGCCTCGACGAAAGCAAAGCTGGAAAAGCAGCTGGTTAATGCGCTGAAGAAAAAGGGCGTCACGAAGTTCCTTCATTATGGCGGCCATGAGGATGCATCCGATGTCGCTGACATTACCGGAATCCAGGACAAGAGCCTTGCGAAGGTCCTTAATACCAGCCTTTCGGGGGGCTACAAGGTGATACCCATCAAAGCAGAAGTGCGCGTGGAAGGACAGGCGGGCGTAGCCGGCACCCATGTTATTCTGGTGCATGCACAAAAGGAAGCCGCACAGAACGAAGGCGGCAGCGACGGGAAGAACGGCGATAGCGAGGCAGATGGCGGCACAGCGGCCGAAGACGGTGCAGCGGCTGCGGCTAATCACGCGAAGAAAAAGTCTGCCAAGAAGGAAAATACAAAGAAGGCGACGGCAAGAATTGCGGAGAAAAACCGCCAGGGATACGGAGCGGGACCGGCTGAATCTGCAGAGAGCCAGGAAACCCATAAACCGGGACGGGATCTGGCAGCGATTGTGCTCGCTTCTGCCGATGCTGCGGCTGCTTTGGCTTTTGCAGGCTGGATTGTTCCCGATCTGATGGTGATACGCTGGTTCAGGAGAAAGCAGAAGGCCAGCCGCCGGCGCAGGGAGGAAAGATGATGAGTACAGCTGCAGTGATCGCATTGATTGTGCTTTTGGCTATTATCGCAGCCGGTGTTCTGATTAAGCTGCATACAAAACGTCTT
>OMZN01000124.1 GCA_900315555.1 uncultured Eubacteriales bacterium | reverse complement strand
TGATTTGGCGCGCAGGTCAGATACAGCAATCGCAGCGCTTTTAGCGCGTGGCGATTTTTCAGTTCATGACCTGCCCAAATCTATGATTTGGCGCGCAGGTCAGATACAGCAATCGCAGCGCTTTCAGCGCGTGGCGATGCAGGAGACTTAACATAAAGGCGGTATTCTTAACTCGATTTTAACAGACGGCGTAATATCGCATTAACAATCGCCGGCTATGCTATAGCTGTCAAAAGAAAAGAAAAGAACTTATCACAGCAATTGAGCAGAAAGGATGATGAGAAGATGATGAAAAGAAAACTGAATAAGGGACTGCGCATCGTGCTGACCGCCGGCCTGTGTGCTGTTATGGGCATGGCAGTTCTGACCGGATGCGGTTCCTCCGACAAGGGAAGCAGCGACAGCGGAAGCAGCAGCTCCACCAAGACGGTCACCATCGCAGGATCCACTTCGGTGCAGCCGCTTTCCGAAGTGCTGGGAGAAAAGTACTCCAAGGAGCACAGCGATGTCAAGATCGATGTACAGGGCGGCGGATCCGGCGAAGCGGTTAAATCGCTGAAGGAAGGCATCTGCCAGATCGGTGCTCTCTCCAGAGACCTGGAGGCTGAAGAGAAGAGTGATGTCGGCAAGCAGTACACCATCGCCAAGGACGGCGTGGCCATCGTTGTGAACAAGGACGTCAACATCGATGATATCACGCTGGATCAGCTGAAGGACATCTACACCGGCAAGATCACCAACTGGAAGGATGTCGGCGGCGATGACGCAGATATCGCGGTTGTCAGCAGAGAGGAAGGATCCGGTACGAGAGGCGCTTTCACAGAGATTACCGGCGTAACGAAGGATGACAAGGACAACACCACCAAGGATGCTCTGGTACAGTCCTCCACAGGTGCCGTCGTCAAGACTGTCAAATCCACCCCGAACTCTATCGGCTATGTATCCCTGGAAGCTGTTGATGACAGTGTCAAGGCTGTCAAGGTAGAAGGCGTAGATGCCAGCGCTGACACCGTGCTGGATGGAACCTACAAGATCTCCAGACCCTTCATCTACGTAGTCGGCGACAAAGTGGACAATGCAACACAGGACTACATTGATTACGTCATGAGCGATGAAGGACAGAAGGAAGTCGAAAAGGCAGGGTTCATCCCGGTAGGAAACAACAAATAAGCAGGAGCCAGCAAAAGAAATGAAGTTCAGCGAAAAGTTAGTTGAAAAGATCATATTCGCCTGTGCGGCGGTTTCCGCAGCCTCGGTGGCACTGATCACAATATTCATTTTCGGCAGAGGACTTCCAATATTGGCAAAAGTAGGACCAGTTGCTTTCATCACAGGAGGCAACTGGTCTCCTGGCAATGAGGTGTACGGCATACTGCCGCTCATCGCCGGTTCCATCAGTGTCACATTGGGAGCTTTGATCATAGGCGTACCCCTGGGAATCAGCTGTGCGGTCTTCCTGGCTGAAGTGCTGGGCAAAAGACAGGCGAAATTCTTCCAGTCCGCCATTGAACTGCTGGCCGGGATCCCGTCAGTTGTGTATGGGTTCTTCGGGCTGATCATTCTCGTTCCGGCGCTGCGCAAGCTGACGCATGCCATCCATGCGGACTCGGGCGCCACCGGATTTTCCATACTGGCAGGCGCGATCATTCTAGCCATTATGATCCTGCCTACCATTGTCAGCATGTCCACCAATGCCATCAACGCTGTACCTCTGAAATACAGAGAAGCCTCGCTGGCGATGGGCGCCGACAAGCGGGAGACTATCACCAAGGTGATCCTGCCGGCGGCCAAATCAGGCATTTTCTCCTCTGCGGTGCTGGGTATGGGACGCGCCATCGGAGAAACCATGGCGGTCATGATGGTGACCGGCAACGTCGCTTCGCTGCCGACCGGCATCATGTCACCTGTGGCCACGATGACGGGCACCATCGCCATGGAGATGAGCTATGCGACACCGACGCATCAGCAGGCGCTGTTTGCCATCGGCATCGTCTTGTTCATCATCATCATGATCCTCAACGGATCGGCCCAGCTGATCATGAAGAAACTGGGAGGAGGCACGGAAAGTGCGTAGCGGGAAAGTCATCAAATCAAAGATTTACTTCGGCGGAACCTGGGTTATCGCTGCCATTACACTGGCGGTTTTGATCATCATCATCGGGTTCGTTCTGGTGAAGGGACTGCCACATATTTCCTGGGAGTTCCTCTCGCAGGAGCCGAGCAACATGGGCCGGGAAGGCGGTATCTTCTCCGTCATCATCGGTACGCTGCTATGTACCCTGCTTGCCGTACTGATCGCCACACCGATTGGCGTGGCCGGTGCGGTGCACTTCAATGAATACGCCAAAGAAGGCAGGCTGGTGGCAGTCATCCGGTTTTTCACAGAGATTCTGGCCGGCATTCCCTCCATCATTTTCGGTTTGTTCGGTTTCGCCTTCTTCGTTGTGGCACTGGGTATGGGATGGTCCATCCTCGCCTGCGGTCTGACCCTGGCGATCATGATCCTGCCCACGATCGTCCGCTCTACCGAGGAAGCGTTAAAGACCGTGCCGATGTCGTACCGGGAGGGAAGTCTGGCACTCGGAAGCACCAAGTGGCATACCATTGTGGCCGTGGTACTGCCCTGCTGCCGCAGCGGCATCCTGACCGGCGTCATCCTGGGACTTGGCCGTGCCATCGGAGAAACGGCAGCTGTCATGCTGACCGTCGGCGGTGCGCTGAACATGCCCACCTCGCTGATGGATTCCACCAGGACGATGGCGCTGCACCTCTACACGCTGGCCAACGAAGGCATCTCAGATGAGAAAACCTATGCCACGGCGGCACTGCTGATCATCCTCGTGCTGCTGATCAACACGGCGGCCGACCTGATCAGCCGTAAGGCCATGAAGGATAGTTAAAGGAGGCTGGCACAGCAAAGATGAATACAATGAAGAAAAAGGCCTTTGAGATCCGCGATATGGATTTGTACTACGGGAACTTTCAGGCCCTGAAGCAGCTGAATATAGATATCTATGAAAAGGATGTGACGGCTCTGATCGGACCGTCCGGATGCGGGAAGTCCACGTTCCTCAGGAGCCTGAACCGGATGAATGATCTGGTCAAAGGATGCCGCATCGAGGGGGATATCCGCTTTGACGGTGAGGATATCTATGCTAAAGACTACGATATCATCACCCTTCGCAAGAACGTGGGCATGGTTTTCCAGCAGCCCAACCCCTTCCCCAAGTCCATCTACGAAAATATCGTTTACGGGCCGAAGATCCATGGTGTCCGTGACAAGAAGACCCTCAATGAGATCGTTGAGCGTACACTGAAAGAAGTGGGGCTTTGGGAAGAAGTGCACGACCGGCTGCACAGGAGCGCACTCGGCCTTTCAGGCGGACAGCAGCAGCGGCTGTGCATTGCCCGCTGTCTGGCCGTGGAGCCGGAGGTCATCCTGATGGATGAGCCCACCTCGGCACTGGATCCGGTGGCGACCTCGAAGATCGAGGCGCTGATCCAGGAACTGAAGACCAAGTATACCATCGTTATCGTCACCCACAACATGCAGCAGGCGGCGCGTATTTCAGACCGCACCGCATTCTTCCTGGTAGGGGAGATCCTGGAGGTGGATGACACCCAGAAGATATTTACCAACCCGGCCAACAAGAAGACGGAGGAATACATCTCCGGAAGATTTGGCTGATGAAGGCGGAGGGAGCGCATATATCATGACAAAGAGACCGAAAATGGATGAGGAATTAGCCGCCATTAACAAACAGGTGCGGGAGATGACGGATCATATCCGCAAGGATATCCTCAATGCCGTCGATGCCGTGGTGCATCAGGATGCCGCCATGGCGCAGAAGATCATCGATCAGGGTGATGAGGTCGACGATATGGAAAAGGCCATCAACTCCGCCTGCTTCCATTTCATGGCAACGCAGGCACCGGTAGCCAGCGACCTCAGATACTGCATTTCGGTGCGGAAGATGGCACGGCATCTGGAGCGGATGGGCGATCACTGCGAGGATATCGCAAGGTATGCGATCCGCATGAAGGAAGCCGACATAACGCAGGAACTGCGGGATATTCCCTACATCGCCTCGATGGCTTCCCGCATGGCCGAAAATGCGATCGATTCCTTCCTGAATCAGGATCAGGAGCTGGCCAAAAAGGTGTGGAAAGCCGATGAAGAGGTGGACGAGGTCTATCGCAAGGTCTTCGAAGAGGAAATGCAGATGGCCGCGCAGGGAGACAATCCCGAGATCTGTGCCAATCTCGCCTTCATCGCCGAGCATCTTGAAAGGATCGCCGACTACGCCACGAACATCTGTGAAGAAACCATGTTCGTCCTGGAAGGCGAGGAATTCGATATCTAGCACCTGCCGCGCGGCAGGGCATGCTGCATGCGGCAGGCGCTGCAGGGAAACAACTTTACAACGTTAAATGCTGCCCGGATCCGCCAATCTGGTTTTCTGCTCATCTCACTCACCAATGGAGATAACGGCCGGATTCGGGCAGTTATTTTTCTATTTTCAATCTTTTTTGAATTTTACGTATAGACTATAGAGCTGCTCTATAGTCTATGGTAAAGAATATAGAAAGCATTGCACGGCAGCGCAGCAGCGGCGCCTGTTAGCAGGAAAACCTTGCGATCTGTTTTCAAAACAACAGACAAAGGGGGAAAAAACGATATAATGAACCATGAAACACCTCAGAATATTTTTACAAGTGGCTGGATAATTACTAATTGGAAAGTCAACACATTGATAAGCAAAATTGTACAGAAAACGCGCAAAAAACAGTTTTTGCATCCGTTGTTCTGTGTTAGTATAAACATGCAAAAAGAATAAAGCTTCTGAAAATTTTGTAGAAAGCATGTTGCTAATCAGTTTGTAACGCAGAAAGCAGCATCAAGAAAGAAAAAAGGAAGGGAACTGTTGCAGCAGCTCCCACCCCGCGTCCTGTGATCTACCACCGATCAAAGTAATAGTACAGGTATTATCTATAATAATAACAGAAAATCACCTGCATGACAAGACTGCGGCGTCCGGCCCGGATGATTCCTTTTCTTCTTGCATCGAACGGCTTCGCGTTATCTATACGCATCAAGTAGAAAGGAGTTATACCATGGAACGTACAATTGCTGAGTACATCGAAAAGGCGCGCAAGGCGCAGGAAGAGATCAAAGACTACACGCAGGAGCAGGTGGACAAGCTCTGCTACGAGGCGGCAAAGATCATTTATAAGAATGCAGAACCTCTGGCCAAGATGGCCGTCGAAGAGACTGGTTTCGGCAGCGTCGAGGATAAGATCGGCAAGAACACCGACACCCCGGCAGCTTTCTGGGATTATCTGAAGGATAAACCCTCGGTAGGCATTATCAACGAGAGACCGGGCGAAGGCATCATCGAGATCGCACATCCGATCGGTGTGATCGCCTGCATTACGCCGGCGACGAACCCGACCGTTACGCCGCTGGGCAATTTCATGCATGTTATCAAGGGAAAGAACGCAGGTATCGTTTCGGCGGCACCGCGTGCCAAGAACACGACCGGCAAGACCGTGGATCTGATCAGAGAAGCGCTTACCGCGAACGGCGCACCGGCCGATCTGTTCCAGATGGTGGAAGACCCCACGCTGGCCAAGTCCCAGGAGCTGATGGAGAAGGCGGATCTCGTCATTGCAACCGGTTCCTCCGGTCTGACCAAGGCAGCATATTCCTCCGGTACACCGGCTTACGGCGTAGGCCCGGGCAACCCGCCTGTTATCCTCGACAGCGACTTTGACCTCAAGGAAGCAGCTTCCATCACCAAAGTGGCGGTTGGCAGCGACAACGGTATTCTCTGCGACGGTGACAATCAGTTGTTGTATCCTAAAGATGAGGAAAAAGCACTTACCGAGGCACTGGAAGCGGAAGGCATCGTTGTCTTTGAGAACAAGGAAGACATTGACAAACTGCGCGCTGTGATCTTCAAGGAAGACGGCAAGATCAACCCGGGCATCATCGGCAAGGATGCAGCCCTGATCGCGAGTGCAGCCGGCATCAATATTCCTGCCGACACGAAGGTCATCGCCATCAAGCAGGACGGCATCGATGGCACCGAAGTGCTCAACAAGGAAATTATGGGACCTGTCGTCATCCTCAAGAAGTATGAGACCTTCTCCGAGGCTGTGAAGATGGCTGTTGCCAATATGGAAGAATCCGGCGGTATCGGTCACACGGCCGGCATCCTCAGCCACAACGATGATCATATCCGCGAGGCCATCGAGCAGCTGCCGGTAGCGCGTGTGCTGATCAACCAGCCCACACCGGACGCCTGGGGGCCGTCCACCAACTCGCTGTCGCCGGCAGTTTCCGAGTCCTGCGGCACCTGGGGCAACAATGTCAACATCGAAGGCGGCAACGTGGACTACAAGCACATGATCAATATCACGACGGCAGTTACGCCGCTTGACATTGAAGTGCCGGATGCGGCGAAGATGTTTGCGGACTAAGCACGCAGAGAAACTGGGTAGGGATTCAGTAACCATATATACATATACTACACTCCTATGAAGCAGCGGGGTGCGGCAGTCTCTCCGGATCAGACCTTTCGTCTGTCCGCAGAGACTGCCGCACCCCCTCTTTTTGTCAGATGCTGCACATGCAGTTTCGGCTGCTATTCGGTCAGTTTCAGTCCTTTCTGCTTGACCACCTTGATGCTGCCGCCGTGCTCTTTAAAATAGTCGTGCAGGTGGGCAGCGGCCTTGTTCGCATCATCGCAGTCCTCCACGTCCGTGTGGTCTGCGACATAACCGTCGCCGCCGCCGGCGAGCACCTGATAATTATCGTTATAGGTGATCTCATATTGATAGGTCTTCCCCGCAAGCGAGCATTGCCATAAGGTGCGGCCGGCTTCCCGGTTTGTCTCTGCCCTCTGCGGCAGCCTGATGCCGAAGAGGAACACCATCGCTGCAATGGCCAGTACCAGCAGGATGATGCCGAGGACCTTCCAGAACCGGTGCATCCGGCGGTTCCTTATCGCCAGCTGGGCATTGATCCGGCTCAGCTGTTCGATCAGAGCGTCCGGCTCTTCCTGTTTGAGCTGTTCCATGCCGAGCAGATCCGACACCGAGACCTCGAAGACCTCTGCCATCTCGCTCAGAAGCTGTGCATCCGGCACCGAATAGCCATGTTCCCATTTTGAAACCGTCTGCCGCGTGACATGCAGGCGGATAGCCAGTTCTTCCTGTGTGAAGCCTTTGTTTTTCCGAAGCGTTTTGATATTTTCGTTCAGCATCTAAAATCCCCCTTTCGGT
>OMZN01000099.1 GCA_900315555.1 uncultured Eubacteriales bacterium | reverse complement strand
CTCCATTGCGTTTTGATTATTGCTCAACTGCCATGACAATCAGACGACCATCAGCAGAAGCAAAACTGCGGTCACAGGTAATCAGGGTCAAAATGCGATCATCGGCAGTTACCTCTACGCCAGTGTTATAGAGCGATTGGCTTTGTGCCTGCCGTACAAAAGCCAGGAAATCGGCATCGTTCGCGAATGTCGATTTGGAGGCATCCCATTCGTCTTTCACCACATTCACAACCGCGAAAATCTTATAAGTGCCGATGTGATACAGAGAATCAAGATAGATCGTACTGTGACTCTCGTAGAAATCTTTCTGCTTATAAGAAAGCAACGGTCTGAACATCAGCTGACCGTTGCTTGTGTTTGTGATATGGTGTCCGTAGATGGAGATATTCTTGCCTGGCGTTTGATAATCTGTTTTACCCAGCGAGAAAAGCGTTCCCAGCTTATTTTTCTTTCTGTTGAAGTCGTGGGTCAGATAAAACTCTGTATCATTCGTCAGCACAACAGGATAATTGACGCGGGTGCCTGGTATTGTCAGCCATGCGATAAAATCATTGTTCTTGGCCTTGCAGGCAGCAAGATCGGCTCCTGTGTTCCCAATGATCGGTGTGGGAGAAGGGGATGGTGAAGTATCATCGGCTGGCACTTGCACATTTTCCGTGTGATGCTGCATGGCATCTTTATTCTCTTGGGGCTTTGCAGCAGCGTGCGGCTGCGCTGTAGGATGCTGCGCATCGTCCGGTTTTTCCGTTAATGAAGGAATAATCAATTCCTCCCGCACATCACGCGGTTCACTGTCTGGCTGTTCGTACCAATCGGGAGGATGGGTTTGCCTATACTGAGGATCATCGGAATCATCTTCCGCTTGATCGAGAGAATCAGGAATCCTGTCAATCTCTTCATCCCAATCATCAGCCATGGGGAAGGAGGGGTCAGAGGTTCTCTGATCCTGCTGTACCTCTTCCATGAGATGGTCATAGGAAGAGGCTTCTTCAGCGACTTTTTTATTCTCTTCAATGATGCCTGCAATAATCGCCGTAACTCCTGCGGTGATAAAAATACCGGCCAAAGCCAAATACCAGCTTGCTTTTCGGGGCTTGCGAATACTTCTCTTCATATTCTTTTCCTCCACTAATTACAATTCTTTGGATTGCTGGCGCTTGCGTTGCCAGGCTTGCAGCAGCTTGATGATGGTGTTTTCAATCTGATCGACGGTAAAAGACTTCGGAAAGAACTTCCTGATCTTTGGGGATGCCAGGTAGGATTTGTCCTGAGAGGGCTTTTTAACTTCAGCCAGGATTTTGCTCATGCCCTCTCTTGTCAACGCTCCTTCCTGACTGAGCTTCTTCATGCGCTGGGCTTGAGATAAGGAAGGTGAGGTTTGTGCCTCTTTCAATGCGTCTATCAAGAGAACTTGCTCTTCAGGTCTCAGAAAAGACAGCTCCACGGCAGGATTAAAGGCAATTTTCTTGTCATCCACGAGGTTCAGCATTTCGGGAATAAGAAAAGTGAGCCGTATATACCGATGAACCTGGGTCATGCTTTGACCAGCTTCATCAGCTACCTGGCCAATGGCCCAATTACTTCTCGGGTTGTCCCGATTGATCTTTCCTTTTTCGCCCTGGTGCTTCAACGCCTCCATTTTGAGCTTGTAAGCAAAGGCTCTTTCACTTGGCAGACAATTCTCACGCTGCATATTGCTATCGACCATTGCGATAATCGCTTCATCATCATCCATTTCTCGAATAATGCAGGGGACAGTTTCTTTCTCAGCCATTTGAGAAGCATACTTTCTTCTCATACCCGATATGATTTCATACTCTCCATCCTCACGTTTCCTGACAAGGCAGGGAAGGAGAACGCCGCGATCACGGATGCTTTCGATCATGTCCTGCATTTCCGTATCATCTCGGATTTTGTAGGGATAGTCAGGAAAAGGATGCAGTGCGGCGATAGGGATTTCTGCAATCTGTTCTGCATTTAGAAAAAAGGATTGCTGGATGATGTTTTCAGCTTCCATACTTGTCAATGGAGAGCGCCGGAGGGCATATCGCTGCCCTGCTTCTTCGAACGCATATCAGCGAAGATGTTTCCGTCATCAGAATGGCACATGATAACACCAGGCATGGGCATCTCGATCTTACCGGGAAAAAGCACATCAAAAAAGTCGGCCTTCACATGGAGCCGACGGATTTCTTCTTCCAGGCAGCGTACTTTTTCTCTGAGTTCCCGGTTCTCATCCTCCAACTTTTGGGCTTTTGTGGTGGGATCATCTTTCTGCACCTGATTGCCCATCGAATCCTTCCAATCCTTGGAGACCTTTGCCAGAAACAGATAGCACTCGTTTGCTTGGGCGCTGGGGTGGATCGCACACAGGACTTGCGCCATTCTGATGTCAAGGTAGTGCTCATGCTGCTTCTGCGGCATCAGGCGACCATCGAAGCTGTATACTCGCTTTTCGGCGGGGAAGTAATCGGTGCCTTCGATAAAACCGAAAGGCTGATACATACGACGGAACCATTTGCGGTAGGGCGTCTGGCATTTCATAGCCTTGTGCAGATCCACACCGGAAACAAAAATCTGATTCTTGGGGTTCTTAAACAAACGGATTTTGGTGTTCATTTGTATTCCTCCTTTTTTTGCGAATGATTTCTCAGGGGCAAAATATTTAGCCAAGGGTGAGGATGCAACTGTTCGGAAATTCCGAACAGTTCAGCCATAGCTTCTCAGCCTTCTGCAACATATCGGCCAGCGGCAAAGTGAAGCTCATCCATTGCCAGGTTCATATCTTCCAAGTATCCGTCCATTTCGTGCAGGAAATCCTTACGGGTCGGATCGATGACGCAGAGGCATTGGATGGTTTCATACATGGTATTCAGATCGTCCTGAATGGTATCGGCAGTTTCGGTGAGCTTCTTGGCAAGGTCATCATAGGTGAGGATTTTCCTGCCCTTGTTCATATTGATGACAGTCCCTTCGACCTGGGTGTTGTTTTTCTTTTCCATACTGACAGTTCCTTTCGTTTTTGGATTTTCATATTTGGGTCAGATCATTGGTACCATAGAGTTTCAAGCAGCAGCTTTCGCACAGCTGGCCTGCTCCGCGAAGATATGTCTTTCGCTGTTGGATCGGCGTGTCTTTCCTT
>OMZN01000100.1 GCA_900315555.1 uncultured Eubacteriales bacterium | reverse complement strand
GGCTGCCCTGCACCGGACTGAACCGGGCCAGTCCGGGCTAAAACAGATTCGCCTTGTAGATCGCATACAGCCTGCGAAGTTCTTCTTCCTTGGCTTCCATCTCGATCTGCAGGTCGGAAGCCGTGGCATAATCTCCGGCATCCAGCGCTTCACGGATTCTGGTCAGCAGGCATTTGCTCGACAGGGTGTTCCGTCCCATCTCGCTGCGCAGCTGATCGATCTGCAGCCAGTTCTGCACATCGTAATCGGTGCAGTCGGCATCATCGTGCAGCTTCCTGGTGGCGCTCAGCACCTGATGGACATTGGGGATGATCCGGTTGCTCAGCTCCGTGGACCACAGCGCCACAGCCGCTTCCTTGTAGGATGCCAGCGACAGGTCATCGAAGGCATCGTCCACCTTGAAGATGTCAAGCCGCGCAGGATCGCGGTCAAAGGAGGAGATATTCTCCCAGACGGTGCGCGGCGCACGGCCGAAAACGGTATCCCGCTCCTCCGGTGTATACGCCTCGAAGACATCCTCCTCGCTGCGGTAGAGGCGGTCCTTCTCCAGGTAGAAGTCCTCCTGGCCGTATGCCTTGGAAACCGAGGCTTCCAGCTCTTCGCTGGTCTTGCCCGCCGCACTGGCGGCGCCGATGCCGTCCAGCATGGCCATATAGGAGGAAGCCAGCGTCAGGTAGGTGTTCGTGCCCGGATTAGGGGAACGAAGCTCAAAGCGTGTGGCGGCCGGAGAATCCATCTCTCGCACCACGCCTACCAGGACGGTTCTGTTCCTTGAAGGAATATCGACGCTCTGTCCCAGCGAAGTCACCACGCAGACCGGCGCCTCGTAGCCCGGCTTCAGCCGGTCGAAGGCATCGTTGGTGGAGGAGACGAAGGGGTTGATCAGATCGTAGTTCTTGAGGATCCCCATCAGCGCACCGAAGCCCACCGGACTGAGGAAGTCCTTGTCCATTTCCTTCGGCGAGAACAGGTTGACATGACGGCCGTCCTTCAGCCGGGCAGCGACACCCAGATGGGTATGCTCGCCGTTGCCGGCGATGCCCGCCATCGGCTTGGCGATGAAGGTCACATCCAGTCCGTAGAGCCGGAAGATGTCGCGCACCACGTACTTGATGTGGTTTTCATTATCCGCCGCCTGCAGGGCCGTATCATACTTCCAGTCGATCTCCAGCTGCTCCATGATATGGTCGTAATGGCCGGAATTGCCGAGGCGCGCCTTGACGCCGCCCACTTCTTTGTGGCCCATCTCGATATTGAATCCGTAGCGGTCCAGGAAGTTCAGGGTCTTCTCCAGCGCAGTCCGCACCGGGCCGATGGTCCGCTTCCAATACTGTTCCTTGAGCTCCTGCGCCGTGGAGAGGCGATCCCGCTCCGACTGGTCATCGGGGGTCTTCACCCAGAACTCGAGTTCCGTGGCGCTGGTCAGAATCAGCTCGTCGATCTCATCAACGTTGTCGCAGGCCATGTTATCGAACAGGTAGGGATGCTCCCGCAGGATGTTCATCAGCTCTTTCTTGAAGGTCTCCACGCTTCTGCGCAGGATTACGCGCGATCCCACCTCAACCCTGTCATTGTGAAGCAGAAAGGAGGGAATCCGCAGTGTTCCCATGGGCAGTCCGGTCATGTAGTCCGGGTGCTTCAGGTTATGATCCACGTACCAGTTCACCGAAAGATCCGGTATGATATCCACCTTGGCGTTATTCAGGTTGGCAATCCCCGGCAGAACCACTGAGGAGCCATCGGTCTGCACACCTTTGGTCAGCATGGTGTCTATATCCCTGAGGAAAAGATCCACCGGGATCTTCTCGTCGGTATCGTGCCCCCCGATGTCGATACCGACGAAGGAAACGAACATGACCTCAGGATGCTTCTTCAGGATCCTGGTCAGCGATTCCTTGTCGTGATCCTCCGGTCTGATGGTATAAAGTAGCTTGTTAAGATCGTAATCCAGCAACGTGTCTGCCTCCCTTTCTGCACAATGCTCTAATTCAGTTGTCCCAATCTATATGTTGTTTATCCCGGTCTGTTTTGTTTCTCCGGTCTATTGCCTTGACCTATTGCCATCTGCTGCGGCCTATTTCAGTTTGTCCAGATAGCTTTGCAGCTTGTCCATCTGCTTGCCGTACTCGCTCCAGTCGCCGTCCTTCTGCGCCTGCAGTGCCGCCTCATAGGCGGACTGGGCATTTTTCACCAGTTCGGACTGGCTCATGCTCTTGGACGAACCGGAAGAGGAACCGCCGCTCTTGGCTGTCTCATAATTGTCACCGCTGCCCTCGCCGAACATCGAATTCAGCGCCTCAGCCAGCGTGGGCTCATAGGCAATCTTGTCGCCGTAGGCAACGATCACCCTCTTGACCTCAGGAATCGAGGAGTTCTTCGCTTCCAGATAAACCGGTTCCACATACATGATCGAATCCTCGATAGGAATGACGAACATGTTGCCCCGGCTGTAGGTGGAGCCTGCCTGCGACCACAGCGAGAATTCCTTGGAGATCTCCGTGCTCTGGTCGATCTGGGCTTCGATCTGCGCCGGGCCGTAGATGACGCGGCTCTTGGGCAGCTTGTAGAGCACCAGCTTGCCGTAGTTGTCGCCGTCGTTGCGTGCCACCAGGAGGCCTGTCATGTTGTCCTTGTTCTTGGGTGTATAGGGGATGGAGCTGACGAACTCCGCGTTCTTTTCCCCGGGCAGGTTCAGGATGTAGTAGTTGGGTTCCATCTCCTGCTTTTCCGTCCCGTAGATTTCATTGGCGATGTCCCACATATCCTCATTCTGATAGAACACCTTCACATCGTTCATATGATAGCGCTGGTAGATCTTGGCCTGCGCATCGAACATGGTGCTGGGATAGCGGATATGCTCGCGGATGCCCTCCGGCATCTGATCAAAGTTCTTGAACAGCTTTGGATAGATCTTCTGCATCGTCTTGGCGATGGCATCCTTGTCGTCGACGATATAGTAATTGGTATCCCCATTGTAAGCATCGATGACAACCTTGACCGAGTTGCGGATGTAGTTGCTGGTGCTCGCTGTGGGATCATACGGTTCCGAATAAGGGAACTTGTCGCTTTCGGTATAGGCATCGATGATCCAGTAGAGCTTGCCGTTGACCGTGCACATATAGGGATCTTCATCATAGCGCAGGTAGGGCATGATCTTGGATACCCGCTCCTGGATGTTGCGGTTGATCACAATCTTGGAGCTGCTGTCCACGTTGGAGGACACCAGCAGCTTCAGGCTGTGCTCACGAATGGCGAAAAGCAGCCGGGAGAAGGGGTTCAGCTTGATGCCGGCCGCGCCCTCGTATTTGGTGTACTTGTTGCTGTCGCCGTCAGGATAATCGAATTCCGATTCATCGGTGTCCACCAGGATATAGTCATTGGTAGACTCGCCGAAGTAGACCGCAGGGTTGGTGACCCGGGTGCTGCTGCTGTCCGATTCCGGCGGAATGTTCTTCACCAGCATCTCGGGCTGTCCCGAGGAAGTGATCTGGTTGACCCGGGACATGGTGATGCCGTAGCCGTGGGTGTACTTCAGATGCCGGTTCAGCCATGTATCGGAAATCTTGGATTCGTCGATCTCACGCGTGGAGAGGAACGTCTGGGCATAGTTTCCGTTGATGTTGTAGCGGTCCACATCCACATCGTTGAATGTATAGTACTGACGGATACTCTGCGTCTGGTTGTAGAAGGTCTTCGTCGGCTTGTAGTCGTTGATGCGGATATTGGAGATGGTGTCTTCGTTGTTTTTAATATCCTGGGCGGTCAGATTGTTGTCGGCCGCAAATGACTTGGTGTCCACATCGTTGAGATTGTAGGCATACTGCGTAAATTCGATGTTGCGCTCCAGGTATTTGCTCTCCTTGTTGATCTCATCGGGGGAAACGACAAAGTTCTGCACGATGGCCCCTGCGATGGAACCCACCAGCGCCACGACGATCATGATGGCCGGTACGAACAGGATGGGCTTGACCACCTGCCGGACGATGCAGATGATGGAAGCGACTGCGCCGACTGCGCCGAGCACCACCAGCACCCGGTACATCCATAGCGTGATCTTGATGTCGGTATAGCCGGCACCGTACACCGCCCCGGTGTGGGCGTACAGCAGTGAGTACTGCTTGAGCAGGAAGAAGCAGGACAATGCCGCAAAGAAGATGACAGCCACGATGATCAGCTGCGTTCTGGCAATGCCGAAAAGCCGTCCGATCTCACCGCGGAAGCCCTCCCTGTTGAGGCTGGCCGGCTTCCGGCGGCGCGAGGCATCGTTAATTTTCCTGCTCAGGCTGCCCAGCATATCGGAGAAAGAGAACCCGCCGACGCCCTGACGATAGGTGTTCCTGCGGAAGGCCTCGCGATCCTTTTCGTATTCGGCCTCACGTGCAAATTCATCATCATCGTCGAAATCAGCGCCGCTTTGGTTTTCCCTTGCGCCGGCAGCACGATCCTCCGGGGCATGAAGCCGCAGCAAAATCGCATAGTAGATCAGCGTCAGAATCAGAAGCACGATGGTGACGCCCAGAACCATCGATGTCAGCTGCTTTAGAAAGTCGATCTTGAACACATAGAACGAGGCATCGTTGTTGAACAATGCTTCGCGGATATCAAAATCTGTACTGTTGAAGAATTCCAGCGACCGGAACCAGAGCCTGGTCACCGCCAGGTAGGTGACGATCACGCCGAAAAGCGCCGAAAGCCCCCAGCTTGTCCGATTGATCGTTTTCCCCCGATCCGGATCGTCCGAGAGGACATGGGCGTAATACTTTCGCTTGAGGAATTTGAAATAGATGTATACGACAAAGGTAACGATCAGGAAGACCGGGATGCCGATCTTCAGCTGGGTAAACAGTTTGGTAAAGAAGACGCTGACATAGCCCAGTTCTCTGAACCATAGAAAATCCGTTAGGAAGTTTATCAGCGCAAAGAATATGATCAGGGCAAGAATGATGCCGATGATGATATTCCGTTTCGTGTGTCTCTCCTTCGCGGGAGCCGCGTTTCCTGCTGTGTTTTCCACGATAACCTCTCATTCCTTTACAACGATACGGCACGCACTACTTTAAGACGGCCCTTCTTTTTTTCAATCCGGCAGACCTGCCTGCTGCTGTCCAGGGCCGTCCATGCAAACCAGGCGCTGCCTTTCTGTCTGTATTCACCGATCCGCAGCACAGACGTCCCGTCCTGCCGCGCACCGTGTGCTGCAGCATAGGCGATGACCGTACCTGTCAGTGCGCGGTCCATGCGGATCTCTTCGCCGCCCTTCCGGCGCCAGAGCGGATTGCTTTTCATAGGATGACTGGTCCGGATGTCTTTGTCTGCATACTTCGTTCCCTTCTTGAAGTGCAGTGTCTGGTCATATTTGATTTCGCCCAGGATGTCATCCTTGTTCTGTCCTATTTCCAGCTGGATCAGCCCGGTCTTGTCCTTCTTTGGCGAAGCCGCCTCAGCTTTCTCGGGGACAGGCCGCTGCGCGCTCTGCGATAAGCCGATCAGGGAACGAACGGCACGTCCCGCGCCGCTTTCCGGTGCGAACGCCGCAGTGGCCGAAAAAACAGCCAGGATGAGCGCGATCACCAGCAGTACGATGATAAGGGCACGCCAGCCGCTTTTGGCTGCAGCGGGCTTTTCGCCGGCATCCTTCTTCTTTGACTGTACGGCCTGCCCGGGGCTGCCCTCGCCGTTCTCCCCGGCCGCGGCCGCTTTGCCAGCAGTCTCTTCCGCCGCCTCCTCCCTGGCAGCTGAAGTGCTGCCGGAGGCTTCCTCTCCGCGGGTTTCACCGTCTGCTGCATGCTGCGTATTCTGGTTGTCCTGTCCGGCCGCCTGCGGCATGGCATCTGCAGCACCGTCTTTCCCGGCCGCCTCGGCGGCCATCTCCTCATCGGAAGATCCGGACGGCACCTCCCCGGCAGGCGCTGCTTTGCCGCCGGTATGCCCTGCCTCGGCAGGGGACG
>OMZN01000106.1 GCA_900315555.1 uncultured Eubacteriales bacterium | reverse complement strand
GGCAAGGTCAAGGCGCTGAAAGCCGGCAAGACGACGATCTATGTGCTGGGCGTCAACGGCGTCCGTGACAAGGTGACGGTAACGGTAGAGTAGAACTTCCTAAGCAAAACTTTATCTATGCAAGCGACAGTTAAGCCTGCTGCACGTGTGGCCATAGGGCACATCGTGCAGCAGGCTTTTTCAAAGTTCTAATCTTGCAGGGCTGCGTTCCTCATTCTGCAGCCACAAGGGAGCCTCTTCACTCTGCATCCGCAAGAGCCGCCCCGGCATCTTCCTCGCGTTTCCTGCCACGATAAAACAGTAGCAGGATCAGCCCTGCCGCCGCAGCACCTCCCATAACCATATAGATCTGCCGAAAGCCGATGTTCAGCGTCTTTTGGTAGACGGCCTCGATCTGCGGCGCACGTGCATCGATCGCCTTCAGGTAATTTTTTTCCGCCGCTGTGAAGGCGCCGGGTACCGCCCTCTTCATCACGGTCATGTGAGAAAGCGTCTTTGTCATCTCCGCCCGCCCGGCCTGCATGCCGGAAAGCGCCTGCTGCATTTTTTCCTTGTCAGCCCTTGCCTTGTCAAGTTTCGCCTTCACCTGCGCAATCCCCGAGGTTACGCCGTCGATACCCTGTTCCACGCCGCGCAGACCGTCGCTTAATTTTTCCTTCTTCGCCTGCATCGTGCGTATGTTCTTATCAAATCCTGCAATCGATGCGCCGAGCTCCTGCCGGGTATGCATCCTGGCAAGCGCCGCCACAGCCGGGGCAGCAAGCTTCTGCTTCACTGCCGGCGGCAGCTGGTCAGCCAGCGTCCTGCTCTCATCCGGAGGAATCTTCGACAGCACGCCCTGCGCTGCTGTCAGGTTTCCCTTCATCATCTTCTGAAAGCCGATGCCTGATTCGATGCCATTGACACCTTTTTGCATCTTCTCTCTGCTGGTACGCATCCTCGCTAGCGCAGCCTGCTGTTTCGCACGTGCCTGCTGCATGCCGTCGATGCCCTTCTGCACCCCGCGGATGCCATCCCGCATCGAAGCGATCTTCTTGTCCAGGGAAGCACGTGCGTCTTGCACGCTGTCATAACCCTGCCCGAGACCTTGATCAATCTTCTTTTGAATCGCCGGCGTCATCTGTTTGAACATCTCCCCGGCAAAGAGTTTTGCATTGGCAGTAATCGTCGTCACATCCGAGCTCTGCAGCCGTTCCAGCAACGCATCCGATATCTCGATTCCGGCATCGGTCTTATCTTTATTCCCCGGGTCTATTTTAATCGTGGTCATCGATGTCAGATCCGGCACGCCCTTAACGCCCCGCGCTTTCATTTCCTTGTTCAGCTCTGCCGCATACGGCAGCTGCGGTACCTTGACCACATCGGGCAGTGCATCGCTGATTTGATCCTGCACCTGCATGCCGGCATGGGCGATGAAGCCGGCCATCAGCGCCGGTGCAATGACGGTGCCAATCGACCGCACCAGGGAAAGCGTCGCCAGCGCCGAGTTAGCTTCCCGTTCGCGCGTATGCTCGAGCATCATGTAGTTAAGCGGTGCTCCTACACTGAAGCCGATTCCCAGTCCCAGCAGGGCCAGCGTTGTGATGATCGATGGCCATCCCGGATGCACCGTCGCCCAGAAAATCAGCGTCAATGCGCCCGCAAGGGCACTGAGGAACCCGAACATCAAGACCAGCTTGGGCCCGATCCGGTCCGTCAGCCGCCCCGAAAGCGGCGCCGCGATACCGGAGAAAGCACCCAGAATAATAACAAAATAGCCGCCCTTGCCGCTGGCTACCTTCATGGCATTTTCGCAGAACTGCGGGATGAAGATGACGCCCATCAGCACAAAGCCGGCAACCATCGACAGCAGCAGAACAATCACAATGCTGCGGCTGGTAAAATACGACAGATTCATAATGGGATCACGCGCCCGTTTTTCCACAAAGATAAACAGGGGCACCAGCGCTGCAAAGAGCACAAGAAACGGCCAGACGTCAGTGCCGGCAAGCGATCCTGCCAAGTCAAAAAAGTCCAGATTTCTCAAGGCGTACATCAGCGAAAGAATCATCACAACCAGAACGAGCGTACCGACAGCATCGATCGGCTCGACAGCTTCTTCTCTGGTATTCGGAAGAACAACAAGGCCGGCTGCAACGATGAAGACCGTAATCGGCACGTTCAGATAGAAGATGAACTGCCAGTTATCGCTGCCGAAGAGATCCAGGATGGCGCTGCCGACGCTGGAGCCGAAGATATTGGCAATGCCATAGACGCCGCCGACCAGGCCCAGCGCCATACCGCGCTTGTCTTTCGGAAAAGTCGTGCCGAACTCCGCCGTCGCCACCGGCATGATCCCGCCGCCGCCGACGGCCTGCACCGCCCGTGCGATCAGCAGCCAGGCGAAGCTGCCGGCATGCTCCGAGAGCCCGCAGAAAAGCGAACCGACCCCGAACAGCGTAATGCCGGCGATGTAGATATATTTCCGCCCCATCCGGTCGGCCAGTTTTCCCATGACGGGAATGCTTGCCGCATACGCCAGCGTATAAATGGTGATCATCCAGACGCCGGTGCTGTCATCAACCTGCAGGTAGTTCTGAATGATCGTCCGCGCCGGCGTAACGATGCCGGTATCCAGCGCGCCCATGAAAATCCCCAGCAGATACACCGCCAGGATCAGTCCAAAATGTGCTTTCCTCGGCTGCCCTGCCGCACCTTCCGGCTGCACAGCGCCGGCTTCCTGATCAGCTTTCTTCATGCACACACGTCTCTCAATCTTTTCTGCTGCATGCAGCGATGCACTCGATTTCCACCAGCGCACTGGCCGGCAGCGCGGCCACCTCCACGCAGGAACGCGCCGGCACCGCCTCCTCAAAGAAGGAAGCATATACTTCGTTCACAGCACCAAAATCCTCAACATCATCAAGGAAGATCACCGTCTTGACGATGTCATCATACCCGGCACCGGCCGCAGCAAGCACCTCACCCAAATTGATCATGGCCTGCTTTGCCTGCGCCGCTGTACCCTCCTGCAGCGTCCCGGCTGCCGGATCAATCCCCAGCTGCCCGGACGTAAAAATCAATCCGCCGGCCACCCTGGCCTGACAATACGGGCCCAATGCCTTGGGCGCCTTCTCTGTTGCAATCATTTTCGCCATGTTCTGCTCCTTTCCCTGCAAAAGCTAATCCGTCCATGCACCGGTACGTCCATGCGCCGCTCAGCGATTCGCACTCGGGCTGTATGGATATGCACCATCCCAGACAATGGCGCGGTACGCCGCCCTGTCGGTGGCGCCCTCCGTGCTGAAAACCAGTACACGGGACTGCCGGTCCAGTCCCAGCAGCTCCCGCCATCCTGCCAGCCCGGGTTCTGTCAGGATAGCAGCTGCGCATCCAAATGCAGCAGCGCCGCTTTCTCCGGAGATAACGCGTGGATCTTCCTTCGCCGGACTGCCCAGAATCCGCATGCCATAAGCGGCGGCCCGGTCCGGGCAGGTAAGGAAGGCACGTGCCTGCCGGCGCAGGATGTTCCATCCAAAAGAGCATGGCTCGCCGCAGGCCAGCCCTGCCATGATCGTTTCCATCTTCCCCGTTACGAAATGAAGCCTGCCGTCATCCGCCTTGGCCGTCTGATACAGACAGCCTGCATTCTCCGGCTCAACGATGATGACCGCAGGGCAGGCCTCGCCCAGCGCAGCCGCAAAAAAGCCTGCTGCCGCACCGGCCATCGAGCCGACCCCGGCCTGCAGGAAGATATGAGTGGGCTTGGCCGGCATCTGCTCCAGCGCCTCCAGCGCCATCGTTCCATACCCCTGCATGATCCAGCGCGGGATATCCTTATAGCCCTCCCAGGCCGTATCCTGCACCATCAGCCAGCCGTTCTCCTCCGCCCGGCGCCGTGCCAGACGCACAGCTTCATCATAATTGAGGTCTGTGATCGTAACCTCTGCACCCTCGTCAGCGATATGCTGCTTACGCTCCAGCGAACTTCCCTGCGGCATGTAGACAACGCTCTTCTGCCCCAGACGCCTGGCCGTCCAAGCAACGCCACGGCCGTGATTGCCATCCGTGGCGGTCACAAAGGTGAGTTTCCCCAGCTTCTCTGCTGCCTCAGGGGAAGTAATCGCTCCATAGGTCAGTGTCTTCGGATCCAGCCCCAGACGCTGTGCCAAGCTGCGTCCGATGGCATAGCTGCCGCCCAGCACTTTGAACGCATCGATCCCAAACCGCCACGATTCATCTTTCACGTAAAGTGCACCGATTCCCAGTGCCTCCGCCGTCGATGGCATCACCGCAAGCGGCGTGGGACGGTAACCGGGAAAGCTGCTGTGAAAACGGCGCACCATCTCGATTTCCTGCGGGGCCATGAACGCTGCAGGTGCCGCTTCACCTCCCATAGCGCGGTTGGCGCCCACCGGCGCACGCAGCACCATGCGGAAGGGCTCGTCCCACGCATTCCGCCAGATCATTTCCTTCGTCTCAGCCATTGTCGTTCCTCCATTGCACCGGGATAGACCGAAGACACGATCGTCCTTCAGGTTTCCCCCTTCTCTGCGGCAGCGCCCTATCCGTCAGCGCCCTGCCGGTCTGCACGCTGCTGATCATCCACCGGCTTTCTTCCGGCGCTTAGAGCAGCGCATCCAGAATCGTCAGCCGCTCCATCGGCACGGGCTTTGAGACCGCATTGAGCATGCCGAGATGAATGTCCGGCTTCTTCGTTCCATGATAGTCGCTGCCGCCGCTGATCAGGAGATCATGCTGCCCGGCAGCTGTCGTGAGAAAATCAATTTCCTCCTCCGAATATCTTGCATAATAGCATTCCAGCGAACGGATTCCCGCCTGCAGCAGCGCATCCAGCTGCTCCCCGAAGGCCTCCGGCGACAGGTGTTCCTCTCCCTCGCCGCCCAGCGGATGCGCCCAGCCGATGATCCCGCCGGCGCGCCGCACCGCATCACAGGCTTTCTCTGCCTCGATCCTGCTGACAGCGGGTGACACTGGATTGTGGTGATGATTCAGATAATGCACGAAAGCCTCCGGCACGCTGTCCACCAGGCCGCGCTTTACCAGAATATCCGCAATATGTCCCCGCCCCGGACTGTTCTGAGAGAAAAGCCATTCTTCTTCCCTGGGCGTCAGGATAATGCCATCGTTGTCTGCCAGATTCCTGACACGTATCTTTGTCTTTCTGATGCGCCGCCGGCGCAGGTCCTCCATGATCTCTGCCATGGCACTGTGCGCAGGGTCATACCCATACGCCACCAGATGACACGGTATACGCGCTATGGCCGAAAGCTCCACCCCGTGCAGGACCCGGATGCCTTCCGGCGCATGCGCTGCCGCCTCGATGCCGCCTGTCAGATCATCGTGATCGGTCACTGCCGCCACCGAAAGCCCGGCACCCCGGGCAAGCCTGCCGATGTCTTCGGGCGGCACCGTGCCATCGGAGGCTGTGGTATGGATATGCAGATCAGCCTGTTCCATCGTTCTCCTTCTCTTCTGGCCTGCGCGCCAAATCATAGATTTGGGCAGGCATGAACTGAAAAATCTCCCGCCATGCAGGAGATTTTTCCTTACCGTATCCGCTTATTCAACGGCGCTTCCGTTAACGGCGCCGGACGTGACAAAGGCATAGCCGTCTCTGCCGTCATTACGCTTGTCGGCGAACAAAATCATACCCTGCGATTCCACGCCGCGCAGCTTCCGCGGTGCCAGGTTGGCTACAACAACCACCTGCTTGCCGACGGTTTCCTCAGGCTTATAATACTGTGCGATGCCGGATACGATCTGGCGCGTCTCCGTTCCCATATCCACCTGGAAGACCAGCAGCTTATCAGCCTTGGGGTGCTTCTCGCAGGACAGAATGGTGCCTACACGCAGATCGAGCTTGGCAAAGTCCTCGTAGGCAATCTGCGGCTTGCCGTTCTGCCCGCCGCCGGCCTGCGCCGCTTCCTTAAGCTCCTTGGCCGCATCCTTGGCTGCATTTTTCTTGCCGGCAGCTTTTCTCGCCGAGCCCTTTACGGCCACACTGTCAGCGGTCTCCTGATGCAGTTTCTCCAGCGCGGCGAGTTCCTTCTTGATGTCGAGGCGCGGGAAGATGGGATCGCCCTTCTTCACCTTTTCTCCGCCCATCATGTCAAAGACGGAAGCATCCTTCCAGGCCGGTTCCTGGTCCGCCAGGCCGATCTGCCCGCGGATCCTGCTGGCGGTCGTATGCATGAACGGGCTGATGAGAATCGAAATGATGCGCAGCGACTCTGCCAGATTGTGCATCACGGCATCCAGCCGCGCCTTGTCTGCTTCCGACTTTGCCAGCACCCAGGGCGCCGTCTCATCGATATACTTGTTGGCGCGCCGTACCAGCACCCAGATCTCTTCCAGGGCCATGTTGAACTTGAAGGCATCCATCTGCTCTTCCACCTTGGCCGCTGCGCCGACGGCGATCTCCTTCAGCTCCCCGTCATGTTCTCCGGTCTCGCCGGCAGGCGGTACAATACCCTGGTCGTACTTTTCGATCATGGCCACCGTGCGGCTCACCAGATTGCCCAGATCATTGGCCAGATCGTAGTTCATCCTCTTGAGCATGACCTCGTTGGTAAAGACGCCGTCCTGTCCGAAGGTATACTCACGCAGCAGGAAATACTTCAGCGCATCTACACCATAGCGGTCGATCAGCTTGACCGGATCCACCACGTTGCCTTTTGACTTGCTCATCTTGCCGCCGTCGATCAACAGCCAGCCGTGTCCCAGCACCTGCTTGGGAAGCGGCAGATCCAGGCTCATCAGCATAGCCGGCCAGATGATGGAATGAAAACGGACGATTTCCTTGCCCACCAAGTGCACATTGGCAGGCCAGTACTTGTCAAAGAGCGCTGTATCATCGGGATAGCCCAGTGCCGTGATGTAGTTGGTCAGGGCATCCAGCCAGACATAGATGACGTGCTTTTCGTTGATAGGCACAGGAATGCCCCAGTCGAAGCTGGTTCTGGAAATGCACAGATCCTCCAGCCCCTGCTCGACGAAGGAGATCATCTCGTTGCGCCTCGTCTCCGGCTGCAGGAAGTCAGGGTTCTTCTTGAAATTCTCCAGAATCCGATCCTGATATTTGCTGAGGCGGAAGAAATAGGCCTCCTCGGAAGCCTTCTCCACCGGCCGGCCGCAGTCGGGGCATTTGCCGTCGACGAGCTGATTCTCCGTCCAGAAAGATTCACAGGGCGTGCAGTACATGCCCTCATAGCGTCCCAGGTAGATGTCGCCCTTATCATACATCTTCTTGAAGATCGCCTGCACGCGCTTGACATGCCGCGGTTCCGTGGTGCGAATGAAGTCATCATAGGATATCTCCATCGTCTTCCACAGATCTTTAACACCGCCGACGATCTTGTCAACGTACGCCTGCGGTGTCACATGGTTCTCTTCAGCGATCTTCTGAATCTTCTGCCCATGCTCATCGGTCCCCGTAAGAAACCTGACGTCGTATCCCAGTGCACGTTTAAACCGCGCCATCGCATCGGCCATCACCGTACAGTATGTATGCCCGATATGAAGATTATCGCTGGGATAATAGATCGGGGTCGTGATGTAATATATTCCTTTGTTTTCGCTCATCGTTCTCTCTTTCTTTCTGCCTTTGACCGGCAGACTTCGTTTCGCGCAGCAAAATCACGCTTGGTAACGCATATCCACATACTTGAGGATCAGATCTGCAACATCCTTTTCACGCAGGTTGCTGCTGTCGATGGAAAGGTCGTAATTGCGCATCTCGCCCCACTTCTGGCCGGTGTGATACTTGTAGTAATTGGCGCGCGCCTTGTCCATATCGCCCATGTATTTCTTCACGTCATCGGCATCGAGGCCGTATACCTCTGTGGCACGTTTGATCTTGCTCGCCTCGTCAGCAAAGATGAAGACATTGACCGCATCATCAAAGTCACGCAGCACGTAGTCAGCGCACCGCCCGACGATGACACCACCGTTGCCCTCTTTGGCAAGCTCAAGGATATATTCGAACTGGGCAATAAAGAATTTCTCATTGATCGACAGCGTATCCGGCCCGTACCCTGCTGCGCCGAAAGCATTTGACAGACTGTAAAAGAAGCCGTTCTTGGCTCTGCGCTCGTCCTCTTCTATCATCTCGACGGAGTAGCCGTTCTTCTCTGCAATGTGATCCAAAATGTTCTTGTCGTAATAGGTCACACCCAGACGATCCGCAAGTTCCTTGCCGATCAGGCGGCCGCCGCTGGCAAATTCCCGTCCGATGGTTATGATTTTGTTGCTCATGCTATTCTCCTCCTTGCCTTATTATACAACAGTTCCGTGAAGAAAAAAAGCGGACCCTGCCGCGCAGGATCCGCCAGTTTTCAATGATATCGTCTATTGCCGATGTGCTTTATTTAACGATGCGCCCGATATCTCTGCGGTACTGCATGCCTTCAAAGGAGATCTTCTCCACATTGGCAAAGGCTTTTGCCCGCGCGGCATCATTGTCTTCTCCCAGCGCGGTCACGCCCAGAACACGGCCGCCTGAGGTGACGATCCGGCCGTCTTCGTCCCGCTTCGTGCCGGCATGGAACACGATAATATCCTCGTCCACATCATCCAGACCGGAGATCACCTTGCCCTTTTCATAACTTCCCGGATAGCCGCCGCTGGCTGCCACGACGCAGACCGCACGCTGCTCGCTCCACTCGATCCCGGCCTCCGCCAGCCGGTTGTCACAGACCGCCTCGAAGATATCCAGAAGATCACTCTTAAGACGCACCAGAACAGCCTGCGTTTCCGGGTCGCCGAACCGGTTGTTGAACTCTATGACCTTGGGCCCGTCCTCGGTAAGCATCAGGCCGATAAAGAGCACGCCCTTGAAGGGCAGCCCGTCTGCCTGAAAGCCGGCTAAGGTCGGCTCAAGAATCTCTCTGCGGATGCGTTCCATCAGCGCATCATCAAAGAGCAGAGAGGGAGAATAGGATCCCATGCCGCCGGTGTTGGGGCCTTGATCGCCGTCCCGGACCCGCTTGTAGTCCTGGGCGGACTCCATGGGCACGATGGTGTGTTCGTCCACGAAGCACAGCATGCTGGCTTCCACGCCCCGCAAGCATTCCTCGACAACCACCTTGGCACCGGCATCGCCGAATCGGCGGCTTTCCATCATGTCTTCAATGGTCTTTTCCGCTTCTTCAGCATCCTCGGCAAGCACGACGCCCTTGCCGGCCGCCAGACCATCGGCCTTGAGCACCATGGGATAGCCGAAAATCCCGATGTCCTTTTTCAATGCCTCCGCATCGGTATATTCCTTATAGCGGGCTGTCGGGATCTTGTGCCGCGCCAGAAAAGCCTTGGTGAACGACTTGCTGGCCTCAAGGCGCGAGCAGCTCTTGTTGGGGCCAAAAGTCTTGACCCCTGCTGCCTCCAGCGCATCGACAATGCCCATGGCCAAAGGGACTTCCGGC
>OMZN01000101.1 GCA_900315555.1 uncultured Eubacteriales bacterium | reverse complement strand
GGAGGTGGCCGCCAGAATCGTGACTGTTTTTATCGTAGGTTTGATCAGGGGAATCGTCAGATACAGTTCCCGCTTCAGCCCGGTCGCTCCATCTATTTTCGCCGCCTCATACATCTCCGGAGGGATGCTGTGGATCTGCCCCAGGAGCATGATTGCCGTCGTTCCACAGAAGAAAACATAGGCAAAAACAATTGCCCAGAAATTTGCTCCCTCTACCAGGAGAATACTGTCCTTAAATCCCGGTTTAAAGAGCTGAATAAACTGTTGCAGGGGGCCATAGCGCGGATTGTAGAGCTGCAGGAATATCAGCCCCATCGCCGCACTGGAGATAACGCTTGGCACAATATAGATGTTCCGCGATGCCTTGGAAAAGCGCAATCCCTTGGAAAACACGATGGCAACGACCAATGTCAGCGGAACCTGGATAATAACACCGACCAGGGCCCATCCAAAAGAGTTTCGAAGTGCCTCCCAAAAATATGGATACTGTTGCAGAATGTATTTGAAGTTCGCCAGCCTCTCGCCCGACGGAAGAAGCTGCGGATTTGCCAGATTGGTGTAATCCCACTTGCAGAATGCCGTAATGCATATTTGCAGGATGGGATAAGCATAAAACATCACAAACGCAAACAGCGCTGGTGCAAGAAACAATATGATAAACAGAATCTTCTTTTTATCTCTTTTCATGGCATCTCCGAACAGAAAATCGGAGGCGCATTTCAAAATGCGCCTCCGTGCAAAAGAACCTTAACCGATCAGAGCTGCCAGCTCAGCCTGAAGATCAGCACACTTTGCGTCAATGTCTGTACCCTCAACAGAGCACTCGATCAACTTGTTAGTGATCGCATTGCTTACGTCCTCACCCCAGACGCTGGCGGTAGTCTTCATGATGTGATCCGCGCCGTTCGCCAGCGTGCAGGCCTCTGCAAGAAGACGCACAGTCTCGCTGTCGCTGGAATCAGCAAGCGCTGTCAGATCAATATCCGTATTGCAGGGGTTTGCATTGACTTCCAGGAAGATTCTTTCCTGCACTTCGTCGCTGGTCATGTACTTCACGAACTCGAGTGCAAGAGCTTCCTGCTCCGGAGTAAGCCCGCTTGCAATGGTCAGACCGCCGCCCGGAGCCGACCGAGAAGCGCTTCCCGGATAGATTCCGGCTTTGATGGTGCCGGTCGCGTCGCCAAAGCCACCCGCGGCCCAAACGCCGTTCAGGAAAGTCGCACACTTTCCGGAATTGAAGTCGCCACTAAAGTTACCCACATCATCCTGCGCGTTTGCGGAACCGTTCGCCTGATCCATTGCCGCAACAGTCTTAAAGGCTTCCGCGAACAGATCGGAATTCACGAATTCGGGAGTAAGCGGTGAGGACGCAGCCTCCGGATCCGCCACACCGATGTAAGTGTTGAACAGACGAATGGAACCCTGGCCAGCGCTGTAAGCATAGACGCCGTCGCCGCCACCGGCACGGATAGCATCCATTGCCGCGGCCATGTCAGCGTAAGAATTCCACTTGTCCGGTGTGGACGCGCCAGCAGCTTCATAGATGTCCGCATTGTACCAGAGACCGAGCGTCTCCAGCTGATCATGAACCGTGTAGATGCTCCCATCCACATCGTTCATTGTGTAGTTAATACCCACCTTGGACTGCAGTCCCTCAGAATCAATATAGGGCTTCAGATCAATGACCAGCCCCTGTGCGATCGCCGCAAGCGGAACTTCATTTCCGGCAAGGTCGACAATGTTCGGGAACGATCCGCCCGCAACCTCATTGGTTGCGATTTCCAAAACGTTCTCCACAGCGATCGGGTTGAATGTGCAGGCATCACCGGCGTGCGCATCTGCGAAGTCCTGATAAATGTTTCTCATGACTTCAGCTACGGGCCAGGTTTCAACATCATGGAAGTACGCGTGATAGAAATCCAGCGTCTGACCGCCGCTTTCAGCGGACGACTCTGAAGCAGCACTCTCTGTCGCTTCCGAAGCAGTGCTCTCCGTCACCTCCGAAGTTGCCTCTTCCCCCGAGGAAGATGCAGCGGAAGACGACGATGCAGCTTGTCCGCCTCCGCAGCCAGCCAGAGTTGCCACGGCAAGAGTTGCCGCAAATACCAACGAAAGAACTTTCTTTTTCATCTTAATCCTCCTTCTTTAAGTTGGCGCGCAATATAACGCTGAGCCTATTCTTACACAAGGAGAATTGTTTTTGAATGATCGCTGTTTACAAAAAAGAGAACCGTGTGTTCTTTGCTCACAGGGAATTTGGAAAACGTTCACTCAGAGTCAATATTATACAAGTTTTCCTGAAGGAAACCCAGATACTGCTCCTTTGCGTCAGCTCTCCAGATGTTCTCGGGAACTTCGATCACATGTCCCGCATTTTGTACGCAGGATACCGCCTGTAGCAGACGTTCGTTATCGGATAAGGACGCGACATCAATCTTCGGATTGGATACGATCTGCCCTGTTTCGCGCAAGATTCTCTCCTGTGTGCTGTTGCTGAGCATGTATTTCAGGAATGCCACACTCGCATCCTTTTTCACCTGGCTCGCAGTATCTCCAAGCAAATACCCCACGCAGGAGGAAATGCAAGATGTTCCGGTTCCGTCGTTAGAGGGAAATGCTGCATATTTTACACGCAGATCATCGCGAATCATCGTACTTGCCCAGACGCCGTTCACATACATCGCAGATTTCCCGCTATTAAATACTTCTAACGTGTCCCTATAGGAAAACTGCTGCTCCAAATCAGCGCTTTGGCTGATATCTCTGAGCACATCCAGCATCGGCTGTAACTTTGAACTAGCAAGGTCGATTGTCCCCTGCGACAATTCGGTCAGCGTATCCGGATCCGATGTAGCAAGCACGGCATCTGTCAGGTACAGGAGACACTCCTCTTCCAGAACAATCGATGTGACATCATTATTCATCCCGCTCGACCAGCGCTGAATCCGCTGACATGCCGTTATGAAGTCCTCCCAGGTTCTCGGGATCTCCCGAATACCCGCGGCTTCAAACAGATCTTCGTTATACCAGTATCCGCTCAAAAGAAGAACGTCCGACAATGTATAAATCTTTCCGTCTTCTGTTCGCCATTTAGAAAGCGCAGTTTCTGAAATGTTTTCTTTAAAATCCGGATCTTCCTCTATATACGGATCCAGATCCAGCGCATAGCCCTTCTCGACCATGAACTCATAAAGCACTTCTTCTCCTGCGCCGGCTGTGAACACTACATCCGGCATCTCACCAACCGTCAGCATTTCCTGCACCTTACGAATCACATCATTCGCTGATGGCATAGAAATAAGATTGACTTTTATTTCCGGATGGGTCAACTCAAAATCCGAATAAATCTGGCGCATGGCAACATGATCCGGATCGGCGCTTCCCCAGCCGTGAATTAACGTAATTTCAGTCCTCTCGTCATTCTCCTTTTGACAACCGGACACTGTCAGCAAAAAGAGCACTGTCATGCAGATAAAACGCAACCTCATCCTCTTTTTTCTCATTCACTGCCCCCTTCATTACCGATATCTTTCAGGTCAATGAGATTTCTTTCGATCAGAGGCATTCTTGCCGTCACTTTTGTTCCCTCATTCTTCTTACTCTCGATGTAAAGACCGTATTCTTCTCCATAGAGGCTCTTGATCATCCGGTCTGTATTTGACAATCCAACACCGGTATGCTCCTCATCCTTCTTTCGTTCGTCCAGGGACTCCGCGTCGAAGCCAACACCATCATCCGCAATAATCACTTGCAAATCGTCTCCCGTG
>OMZN01000102.1 GCA_900315555.1 uncultured Eubacteriales bacterium | reverse complement strand
TCACATCACGGATGAAGCTCTTAATGATATGGAGTCGATCTACGAATATATAGCCGAGGAACTTCTTGCTCCGGACACAGCAATGGGGCAATATGATCGTATCGCTGACGCCATAGAGACACTGGATCAAATGCCGGAGCGCATCAAGTTGATGGAGAGCGAACCGGAAAGAACGAGAGGGCTTCGCAGACTCAACGTTGATAACTATGCCGTCTTTTTCATTATTGCGGAGGATGTTGTGATCGTGACAAATGTCCTGTATGGGGCATCCGATATAGAAAACAGGCTCAGAGGCAATCGATAGTCATTTTGTGTGTCCTTTGTATTCCGAGCTGCTCCGGATCCGCACACCGTTCTCAAGGAGGATCTTCCGGACGGTGGTGACATTGATGCCGAGTTCCTTGCCGATGTCCACAGGACGCGTGAAGCCTTCACACATTTCGAGGACGCGATCTGTCAGGGCTTCTCGCTTTGACGCTTTGTGGCTGACTTCGATACCGGTCTTCTTCAGTGCTCGGCTGATGGTGGAGCGATGACAGCCGAACTCTGCGGCCAGTTCATAAGTGCTGGCTCCGGTGCTGTACTTTTCCGCGATTTGCCAGATCTCGTCATCGGACAGACGTTTTTGATCTTGTGTATAAGCATCGACCTTGGAATTGGGATCGTAGGAGATATCGGTCACATCCGAGTCGATTTCTGAGGCTTTGTCGGAACCGCCGGAACGGAAGGATTTATCGTGCTTAGACCGATACCGAAGGACGCGCGGGGTCGGGTTGTAACGGTCTCTCTGTAGTGCCACCATTGTCGACGGAATCGTTCAAGGGCGGCGGTATCTGGAAGGTGATCCTGAACATCAACGGAGCAGTACAGGCCATAGGGCTTGCCCTGCTCGTTTTGTTTTTTCTGGTGGGAATGGCAAGGACCAGCACCAGTCTGGATGAAGTGAAACGGCCGGAGCATGCGCTGAAACTCTTTATCCGTTTTGCTATTGAAAAAGGCGTTGTCACCTACGGGCTGGAACTGATGATGGCGATCTTCACCATTATTCAGGGAGTCGTCAGTACCATTATGCGGTCCTCCGGAATTGCAGCTGCCGGAAAGATGACGCTGCCGAAAGAGATGGTGAAAGCCATTAAAGACTGTGGGTTCTTCGATAGCATTCTGCTTTGGGCGGTGACGCTGATTGGCAGTCTGGTCATAACAGTACTGTCATTCATCATCATACTTCCGCTTTATGTTTTTAACGAGCAGTATAACGGCGATGAGAAAACCGACTATGTAAGTGCGCTGCGGAAGGTCACAATCGGTCAGCCTGGCAGGGTATCTATTCTGACACCAAAAGCAGGCAGAAAGAAAGTCACGGTCAGATGGAAGAAAGTATCCGGCAGTTTCCGTTACCAGGTCGGCTATCAGTTAAAAGGCAAAAAAACCTGGAAATACCTGACATCAAAGACGACATATAAGACCGTCAAAAAACTAAAGAGCAGAAAGTACTACAACGTCAAAGTCCGCGCCTACAAGAAAGTCGGAACAACCACCTGCTACGGCAAATGGTCAGCTGTCAAAAGAGTAAAAAACAAATAAAGAACATATAATGGCTAAGGTTTGCGGTGACCTTAGCCATTATATATCCAGCGAAAAATTATTCCGGAATATTAATCTCTTTCTTTTGCCGTCGCAGCCGGTATGCTGGACTCACAAGGCACCGCGGTCTGGCATTTTCCGCATCCGAAGCGGGGAGCGTGCATCTCGCCGGTTTTCAGAAGCCACGGGAAGCATTTGGCATGATCTTTTCCGCTTTCTATGGAAATTGCGTTTGCCGGGCAGCGGCGGATGCAGGCGCCGCACATGATACAATAGTCGTAGAGGCCTGTATACGGCCGGGGATCTGGATCCAGCCTTTCAGAAATGATGATGCTGGTGAACCGGCCGGCTATGCCGCGGCGTGTGATCAGCCCTTTGGAAAGGCCGAATGTGCCCAGTCCGGCAGCATAGGCTGCATGCCGTTCTGACCAATTGCTTCCGAAGGTTTTCTCTGTCATGTCTGAGAATCCTTCCAGACCCTTTCCTGCCTTGATGAAACGAAACCTGGGATCAATGCCCGGCACGCAGGCGGGTATAGTCTGCTGTGTCAGCGCATCCCGGAGTGCACCGGCAAATGAAGCAATGAACTCCTGCCCTTCGATTCTTCCAAACAGCCAGAGCAGCGAAGGAATCTCAATATGTCCGTGGTTGCTTTTCTTTACGGCATCGGAAAAAGGAAGAAAAATCGAAATCACGGTTCCTGCACCCGGCATCCATTCTTCCGGGGTCATAAACCACGGTCCGATAACATCTTTTTCCTTGTATTTCTGAAAAAGAGGATCCGTCGCTGACGCCAACCCGATCAGCGGCTCGTCAAACAGCGGAATGCCGATCAGATCCGGGTCGGCGGTCATGGAGGAAGTGACGAAATTTCCCTCTGTCTCATGAAAGATCACGTTAATCTTCTGGATTAAGGAGTTCTTATCTAAATCTTTTCCAGCCATAGAATCCACCTCGTTCAACTTTATCTGCAGTGACAGCCGGCTGCTGGCTGCCATTTTATGGTAATAGGATATCGCGGCGCCGCCGCCAATGCAAGAGTACTTTTCTCATTGAATCCAATGAGAATCCAATGAAAAGCGGATATCGCCCGTGCGAACGAGCGCGAACGAGTGCGAATTCCTGAATGCATTTTTACTGCCTTTGACGAATCCACTTGACAGCAGATGGCAATACCCTTAAAATTGAAAACGGTTTTCATTTTTGAATTCATTGCATACACCATCTGTTTCGATGTGGCGATTTTCCGGTTCATGTCCTGCCCAAATCGATGATTTGGCGCGCAGGTCAGATACAGCAATCGCAGCGCTTTTCAGCGCGTGGCGATTTTCCGGGAAGAGGGATGCATCGAAAGAGAGGGGGCATAGAGTGGATAAAGGAGCGTTCCCCGTGCTGAAGATGCCAGAATTTCATGCGAGAGAAAAATTGATCGCTGTTTTTCTCAGCGCTTTTCTGCTGGTGACGGTCGCTCTTGCTGTTTTCTACATTGCGGAGGAGGCCGATCACCACTGTTCTGGCGACGGCTGTCCGATCTGTGTCTGTCTGCAGCAGTGTGAAACTATCGTTCAGACGCTGTATGGCGGTGACGAAGTCTCTTCTGATGCGGGCGAGGCGCTGTTGTTCTTTATTGTTCCTGCGCTTGCCGTTCCCTATGCCGGGACGGCAGATACGCTGATTGTCCGCAAAGTCCGGATGAATAACTGAAACTGCCCTTTTGATGACGTGAAGCACGCATCGTATTGTTATCAGTCGCAATGCCATCAGTCGCAATGCCATCAATGGAACGAATCATGACGGATTGATAGAACTGATAGAGCGGAAAAGAAAGGGCTTATTTTGTTATGAAAAAAGCAGTAGTCATTCTTCTGGCAGTAGTTGTCTTTATGGCGGCTGTTCTGTCAGGCTGTGCGAAAAACAGCAGCCAAGCTGTGTCGAAAACTTCCAAAAGCAGCAAAGGACAGCAAATAATAAAAATCGTTACCACCATTTTCCCGGCATATGACTGGGTCGAACAGATTCTCGGCAGTAAAGCGGATAAGGCAGATGTAACGATGCTCCTGGACAACGGCGTCGATCTGCACAGTTATCAGCCTACGACGGAAGATATTGCCAAGGTGAAATCCTGCGATCTATTCATCTATGTCGGCGGCGAGTCGGACGCATGGGTCGACAAGGCGCTGAAGAACGCGAAAAACAAGAAAATGAAAGTGATCAACCTGATGGATGTGCTGGGGGATTCTGTCAAAGAAGAGGAAGCGAAAAAGGGCATGATGCCCGAAGACGAGGAGGACGAAGGCGGCGGTGACGAGCCGGAATACGACGAGCATGTGTGGCTTTCGCTGAAAAATGCGAAAGTCCTGACTAAGGCCATTGCGAAGGATATAGAAGCGCTCGATCCCGACAATGCAGATACCTATCAGAAAAACGAAGCTCACTATACGCAGCAGCTGGCTGCACTGGATAAAAAATATGAGAAAGCTGTGCAGCAGTCGCAGGGAAAGACGCTGGTGTTCGGCGATCGTTTCCCGTTCCGGTATATGATAGACGATTATGGTCTGGATTATTATGCCGCCTTTGCAGGCTGCTCTGCAGAGACCGAGGCTGGTTTCAAGACAGTTTCCTTCCTGGCCAAGAAGGTGGATCAGCTCAAGCTGAAAAATGTAGTGGTCATTGAGGGCTCGGATAAGAAGATCGCCAAAACGGTGATCAAAAATACCGCGAAAAAGAAGCAGCATATTGTAACGATGGATTCCATGCAGTCAACAACGTCGAATGACGTGAAAGCCGGCAAGAACTACCTCGGCGTCATGCGGAAAAATCTCGATGTGCTTAAAAAAGCGCTGCAGCGGGAGGCATAGTCATGGAACAGCTTCGCTGCAGTAATTTATCTGTCGGCTATGGGGAGCACGCGATTGCCTCCGGCCTCAATTTCAGTATGCACGCAGGGGATTACCTTTGCATTGTGGGGGAAAACGGGGCAGGGAAGAGTACGCTGATGCGTACGCTTCTCGGCCTGCAGAAACCCGTAAGCGGACAGATGGCTTTCAGTCCGCAGATCCAAAAGAACGAAATAGGCTATCTTCCCCAGAAGATGCATGCACAAAGAGATTTCCCTGCATCTGCCGGAGAGATTGTGTTGTCCGGCTTGCAGGGAAAAACAGGCCGGCGGCCGTTCTACCGGCGAAGCGAGAAGGCTGAAGCCCGAAGAATCATGCACCGGCTGTCAATCGGCGATCTTGCGGACAAGAGCTTTCGTAAGCTTTCCGGTGGGCAGCAGCAGAAAGTCCTGCTGGCAAGAGCGCTGTGCGCCTCCGGGAAAATCCTGTTCATGGATGAACCGGTAACCGGTCTGGATCCTGAGGCGGCAAGAGAAATGTATGCGATGATCGGGGAGCTTCACAGGGATGGCATGACGATCGTCATGATCTCGCATGATATTCTTTCGGCGGTGAAGTATGCGGATCATATTCTTCATATCGGTGACGCCGGCTTCTTTGGAAGGAAGGAAGAGTACCTGTGCAGTGAAACAGGGAAGCGCTTCCTGAATCAGAGGGAGGTGAGCTGTGATGAGCCTGATCATGACGCTGATTGAGAAACTGGCGTTTTATCTGCAGTATCCGTTTGTACGCTATGCGCTTGTCGTCGGCCTTCTGATCGCCGTGGTATCGTCCCTGCTCGGCGTTACACTTGTTCTGCGCCATTTTTCTTATATCGGAGACGGCCTTTCGCATGTGGCCTTCGGTGCTATGAGTGTGGCCATCGTACTGAAACTTTCGCACCGGATGTTTCTGATTCTGCCGGTTACCGTACTCTGTGCGGTGATCCTTCTGAAATCGGGACAGGGAAGGAAGGTGAAGGGCGATGCTGCGGTTGCCATGATGTCCGTAGGCGCGCTGGCGTTCGGTTATCTGACGGTGAATGTGGCGGGCGCCTCGGCCAATGTTTCGGGGGATGTCTGCAGCACGCTGTTCGGTTCAACATCGATCCTGACGCTGACGGCCGCTGAGGTGACGCTGTGCGCAGTTCTTTCTGCGGCAGCGCTGGTGCTGTTTCTGCTTTTGTACAACCGGCTGTTTGCGCTGACCTTTGATGAAAACTTTGCCAGGGTCTGCGGCATCAACACAGAATTATATAACCTGATTCTGGCGATCATCATTGCGGTCATCATCGTGCTGGCGATGAATCTTGTCGGTGCGCTGCTGGTTTCGGCGCTGATCATTTTCCCGACCATGGCGGCTATGCGCCTGTTTGAAAGCTTTCGGGCAGTGACGGTGGCTTCCGCGGTGATCTCAGTGATCTGCGCGCTGGTCGGCATTCTGGTGTCAGTGCTGGCGGGGACGCCGGTGGGATCAACCATTGTTATTGCGGATGCGCTGGCGTTCGGGCTGAGCATGCCTGCCGCAAGGCTGCGGGGAGGTATGTCATGAAACAAAATGAAATGTGGATAGTACGGACAATTCTGCTGCTGCTTCTCTGTGTTCTGGTCCTGGCAGGCTGCGGGACAAAGGACAGCCGGACGCAGGAAGCCGATTCCGGGAAAAAGACGGTGCAGAACGAGAGCGCCTCGTCCGGCAGCAATGCAGAAAAAACATCACCGGATGCTTCCGGTGCAAAGGATGCCGCCAATGCGAATAACGTCTCAGGTACGGAGCAAGGAAGCAGGGAGGATACGAACGCTCGGGGAAATGGGAGCGCCCGGGAAAAAGAACTCCTGGATCTGACGAAGATGAGCAGCACGACGGTTTTTGCAGAGGTCTACAACATGATGACCGATCCGGACAGCTACAAAGGAAGAATGGTAAAGATGAAAGGCACATGCTATGCCGCCAAGGATGATGCCTCGGGGAAAACTTTGTACGCCTGTGTCATCAAGGATGCGACGGCATGCTGCAGCCAGGGGATTGAATTCAAATTGAAAGAAGGGTTCAGTTACCCGCAGGACCGCTCGACGGTGACAGTACAAGGAATGTTCACTACCTATCAGCAAGGCAAGATGACGTATGCCTGCCTGAAAAATGCAGAGCTGAAATGACAGGGTACTGGAAAGACGGAAAACCTTTCGGGTATCGCAGACCTTTCCCGGCACCGCAGCAAAACGGAATGTGCCGCTTCCTTCCGGGGAGGCAGGCACATTCCGTTTCTTTGGGATGCCTTCGGCATGGCCGAATGATCCGTGATGCCGCAGTAGATGCCGCGGCATGGCGGGCATGATACTACCAGGATGCCTTCGATCCGCTCACACCGAAGCCGGTGGACAGATGAACGAAATCCGGTATTTTTTGGTTTTGATGGTCATTGTAACCTTCTTGATGGAAGAAGATTTGATATTCGTATACGCTACCTTTTTGGAAGCAATCGTCTTTGGAAGCAATCGTCTTTCCTGCATTAGAAATCGCGGATGAAAATTTTGGCTGGGCATTCCGATTGAAAACGCAAATGAAAAAAGACGCTTTTGCCCGGAAGCAAAAGTTTGGCGGATATCGGGGAATTAATCGTCCTATTCGCCGGATGAATCCATGGAACCTGGTTTGTTAGTTGAATATTAGTTGAATATGTGACGGAGATGTAATATAATCGGTCTTGTGATGATGTGTTAGCTGATATTGATCAACAGGTGTGTAGATGTGTGTGTTATGCTTTTGCACGATATCTGAAATTCTATCTTGAATAATGCAGAGAAACTCCCTCAGTGAGCTGGGACTTTCTTTTCATAGCCTGTTATCTGTATTAGCCGGCGAATGTTGTGATAACTACATGATTGAGGAGGGTGGTTATGAAGACCGGTGTTTTTGGATGCACTGCAGCAGTCAGCTCATTTCTGGCCAGATTCCTTCATCAACAGGAAAGGAGGGGCCTTTGCTGAAGATTCCCTCTCGAAAGGCAGCATCTGAGCAAACCGCAGTGGATGCGGCGCTGCGACAAGGCCGTCTGGACATAGTTTGGAAGGGAAACAGAAATTACAGCAGTTGGAAGCACAAGACAACATCAAGTGAAATGACTGTGACAATCTATTTTGTCCGGTGAGCCGGGATCCGGCTTGCTTATGTTTATTGGAGGAAACAGATGAAAATCAGAAACAAATTTTTCGCTCTGTTCCTTTCGCTGGCAATGTTCTTTGCATTCATGCCGACTTTTGCCTATGCGGACGAGACGCCGTCAGCAGAAGGCAGCGGAAGTGGAGCGAGCGCTACGGAGGAGAAAGCTGAGAATTCTTCTCTGACGAATAGCGGAGAAGAGACCTCTGAGACTGCGGATGCGGCGGTTTCGATAGGGGACAAGAGCTTTGCCACCCTGCCGGAAGCCGTTGCAGCAGCCAAGGACGGCGACACCATCACCCTGCTGAAGGACGCGGAAGGAAGCGGT
>OMZN01000103.1 GCA_900315555.1 uncultured Eubacteriales bacterium | reverse complement strand
GTTGCGCATGGTCCACCAGGTGAAGCCGCTGCAGTCGAACCGGCTGGGGCCGCTGGCCCCCCAGACATACCGGCAGCCCAGCTTGGTTCTGCCCTTCTTGATGATCTTGTACCCGTAGGTAGACGTATAGCCGCTGCTGGATGGCGTGATGACGCTGGGCATCGTCACCTTCCTGGTGACAGCCGCTCCTTTATAAATCGTTCCGTTAACCTTCTTGTAAGCAATGACCCGGAAATAGTTCGTTCTGGACAGACCGGTCTGGTAGACATACCGCTTGCTGGTTGTGGCGATCTTCTTGTAGCTGCCGCTCTTGTAACGGTATACATAGTATCCGGTGGCACCGGAGACCTTATTCCAGGCGATATAGGCCTTGGTCTTGGTTCTCATTTTGTATCTGTAGATGCTGCTGGTCTTGCCTACGGTAACCTGCTCGGCCGCTCCGGCCTGCTGCGGTGCCGCCCCGATAAGCATGACTGCTGCCATGATCAGAGCCGCGGCAAATGCGACAATCCGTCGCTGCATGCTGTTGTCTCTGTTCGCTGTCATAAAAAACATCCTCCTTTAATCGTATACTGTCTTGCAACAGTTGCTACTATAAAGGAGGAATGTAGTTGTACCGTAAGCACCCTTTGTCAGGTTTCTGAAGAGTATGTGAAGGTCTTTTATCCCAATGTGAAGCTTTTTTCACCCGCGGTGAAAATAGGCAGGCAAAGCCTTGCTCAGGGCAGCAGCATGATCATACCGGCGTTATTGCCCCGCCGTCCGCCGCTGGCGCGATGGGAAAAGAGTCTGTCCGGATTACAGCAGGTGCAGAGATCACTCACCTGCAGATGCTCCGGCAGCAGACCGGCATCCAGCAGCATCCGCCGGCAGGTCTGCTGCAAATCCAGCTGATATCGTCCACGGTCGTTCGCCTGCAGAATATCGTCTTGATCATCCGGAAAATCCCTTTGAAAAACCCGGGCCACGTCTTCACTGACTTCATAGCAGTCCCGGCATATGGAAGGGCCGATACCGCAGAGGATATCCTCAGGCTGGCATCCGTAGATCCGGCCCATCGCTTCTACGGTTCTGCGTCCGATCCCTCCTGCAGTTCCTTTCCAGCCGGAATGAACCGCTGCGATAACCTGCCGCACCGGATCCAGAAAGAGCAGGGGAACACAATCGGAAGCATAGATGCACAGGACAATGCCCGGCACATCGGTCATCAAGCCATCGGTATTCCGGTAATCCCGCGGCCGACAAAACCCTTTGCCCCGATCCGCTGCCGTAACCACCCGCAGATGCGTCCCATGCTCCTGACAGGAGCGGACAGCATCCTGCAGCTCGGCACCTAAAACGTGCAGCAGGCGCCGATGGTTTTCCAGCACGTTCTCCTCATCATCCCCAAGATCAAAGCCCGGATTCATCGTGGCATAGATTCCTCCGCTGACCCCGCCCGTGCGGGTAGAAAAAAGATGGCGGCAGAGGCCGCTCTTCTCCAGCAAAGGGAAGGTCAGCACCGCAAGACTGCTGCCGTCTGCATTGGCCAAATGCTGTTCTTCCATGGAACTGCGCCAGGCTTCCTGCTTTCTATGCCATACTGCTCCCGTATTTTCCATCTTCTGCATCCTCCGTCTTATCTCCTGCGTGCCTTATCACTGCTTTCTCAATGCTTTTTCAATCCATCCTCTATCTTACCACTTCTGGTACGGGCGCAGCCTGTTTTTGACAAATGATCATTGTTTTTTCGCATGCCGGCAGCAACCTGATCATCCGCACTATCATTTTACTGCGCGTACGCAGAGCCAGGTGCCTTTTTCGTCTTCCTCAATCTCCCGGAACCCGGCTTGTGTCAAAAAGTCTCTGAGCTGCGAAGCATCATAAAGTTTCATGCCATCTATGATCTGCGCAAACTTTTCAGCTTCCTTATCATGGCCGTTTGATTCGTTGCAAATGAAGAAAACGCCGTCCGGCTGCAGAACGTCCCGGATGCCTGTAAATGTCCGTACAGGATCCGGCCAAAAATACACTGTTTCAAAAGCCGTCACAAGATGGAAGGTATCTTTCTCAAATGGAAGCACACTGACATCCCCTTCAACAATCCGGCAGCGCCCTTCATCGATAGCCTTTCTGTTAACTTTTTTCGATTCTTTGACACTAACCGCCGAATAATCGAGCCCGGTGACATGACCGGATGAAGCTTTTGCCAGCAGGCGCTTTACATTAGCGCCGCCGCCGCATCCGGCATCCAGGATCCTGGCATCAGAGTGAATGGTAAGGTGGCCAAGACCCCATTCTGCTAATTTTCCGTGTGTACCGCTGTTCATACCCTTGACCATCAACTTTCCGCCAAGGCCTTCCGGCTTTCTCGTATTCTGAAAAAATGACATCGCTGCTTCTCCTTTACCTGTTTTGCTGTATCCCGCTATCATTAAATTAGTTATT
>OMZN01000104.1 GCA_900315555.1 uncultured Eubacteriales bacterium | reverse complement strand
CAGAAAATACCTGGGACCCGGAAGAGAAGCCATCAAGGACATGGTTGCCCACAAGATCAGAGACGTCTTTAAGGCTTCCGGCAGGAGGTAAGGGAATAGATAGAGAAATTTATAGAATGCGTATTGATACCGATCATGTCTCAAAGAAGAAATTGGAAGTCATGCAGCTGTATTGAGAGACATTTGTTCTTCTTGAAAGCAGAATGCATATGAAAGGAAACAAAAATGAGTAAACAAGAAACGACTGCGGCCACGCTGAATCAAGATGGCGGCTTGCAGGGAAATATCGGGACGTTCCAGTTGACCATGACGGTACTGGCACTGTCTGCCCCGCTGGCTACAGTTGGCGGCGTCAGTCCGTTGATGCTGTCTTACGGCGGTGCTTCCGCACCAGTGATCTATGCGATTGTTACCATTGGCATGATTCTGTTCTCGGTTGGTTTTGCCAAGATGGGCACCGTGATGACCAACCCGGGAGGCTTCTATGCCTTTTCTACCGTGGGACTCGGCAAATCAGCCGGCCTTGGCACGGCATTCATCGCCTGCGTAGGGTATCCTCTCATCGGATTTTATGGCACATTTTACTTTCCCATCGCGCTCGTTGATTTCATAGAGTCCTTCGGTGGACCGACGATTCCCTGGTGGATCATTTCGGTGATCTATATTCTGACGATTGTCGTTATCTCGGTACGCGGCGTCAGCCTTTCGGTTAAGGTTATGTCGATCGTCATGGTTTTGGAATGTGCGGTTGTCATCATTCTGGATATAGGATGCTTTATACATGATCCCGGTTCGATCGCCGGCGGCAGCGGGCTGAGACTGCCGCATCTGGCGGATCCCCAGGCACATGCCGGCCTGTCGATGCTGTTCATTTTCAGTACCTTCATGGGATTTGAATCCACGGTTATCTACCGTGAGGAAGTGCGTAATCCCGAAAAAACGATTCCTCACGCCACACTGGCATCGGCTATCTTCATTGGTGTATTCTACGGTGTTGCCACCTGGGCGTTCATTTCCTGCTATGGTTCCAACGAGGTTCAGCAGGTAGCCACCGACAATGTTGGTTACCTGATGCAGGATACCTATAAGATGCTGTTCGGACGTATTTTCATGGATGTCGTGACAGTCATGCTGCTGGTATCGACGTTCGCATCGACGATGTCGGCAATCAATGTTTCCGGACGGTACTGGTACTCCCTTGGAAAGGATGGGGTTCTGCCGAAAGGCCTGGGGAAGGCCCATCCGAAGTTTCATTCTCCCTATGTAGGACTGATCGGTGTCGGCGTGCTTTATATATGCGTCATCGTGATCCTGGGTGTTGCCGGTGTAGATCCGGTTGTCATCTACCCGAAGATCAACGGCATCGGTACTTTCACTGTCATGCTGACCATGTTTGTGGCTTCGCTTTCTATTATCGGCTTTTTCCGCAAGAACAAGATCGGGAAAGAGCAGGGCGGCAATGCGTGGAATACTCTGATTGCACCGATCCTCGGAGCGATCTGCCTGGCACTGTTCCTGTACTTCGCTTTGATCAACTACGGCGAGCTGACGGGCGGCAGCAATGCGCTGACGGCAGTCGGACTGATCATTACGGCGGCGTTGTTCATCGGCGGCTGCATCCATGCCAATGTGCTGAAGAACAGCAAACCTGAAGTATACAGGAGAATCGGACGGGAAGAAAACTAGGAAAGGCTGACAGCAGCCTGCAAAGAGACATGTTTGGTTTAATATCGGATCTATAGGCTGACCGGTGCGGAGACATCACTCTTCGCACCGGTATTCAAGTGAAGGAAAAGGATGGGCCATGAGAAAGAAGATGTTTAAGCCGGCCATCGCTGCAGTTATATTGTTTCTCGGTCTCCAGTATGGAGGCATACAATTTGCTATGCTGCAGATTGCCGATGAATTCAGACTGACGAGTGTGCAGATGGGTCTTTTGATGTCGCTGTTCTTCGCTGCGAATACCATTTCGCCGCTTGCAGTAGGGTGGCTGTCAGATCGTACAGGCAAAAAGCCGGTGCTGCTGATCGCAGTCGTGATCAACATCGGTGCCGGCCTGGTATGTATATTCTGTGCCAGCATAACGGCCGTGACCGCGGCGGTGGCTGTACTGGGGTTTGTGTTCGGCACCATAGAGAACAGCTATACCGCAGCCTTGTCGGATCATGATATAACGATGGCCGGACGCAATATCAGCATAGCGCAGGGCATTATGAGTCTGGCCTGCTTTGCCGCACCACTTTTGCTGCAGGGTTCGGAACAGACCTTTGGGGCCACCTGGAGAAGCCTGTTTTGTGTATCGTGTTCTATTGCCGCCGTCAGCGTTATTCTGTTAATACCGGCTCCGTTCCGGCAGGCAGATACGGATCCGCAAAGTGTGCACAGTCATGGAGAAACCGGGCAGGACAGGCAGGCGCAGGCGTCCGAAACGGCACATCTGCGGAGAAAAACTTTCTTCGCTGTGCTGCTCATGGTGTTGAGCGTATTTGTCTATATGTTTATGGAAAGCGGTATAGGAAGCTTTGCTAACGCTTTTGTCTCAAAAGGAGCCGGTCTTTCGCACTATGCTGCCTGGGCGGTTTCTCTGTTCTGGCTGGGGATGGGTGGATGCCGCATTATCGTCGGATTTCTGCATCGCTATGACAAGGCGATAGCAATGACATGCTTTGGCCTGCTGGCGCTTCTGATGATCCTGCTTCCCTGGATTAAAGTACCCGGTCTGCTGCTGGTGCTGTATTTCCTTGTCGGCGTCATTTGTGCACCGATATGGCCGTTTGCCGCCGGGCGGCTGAACCGCGGCTTTCCGAAGAATACAGGCTTTGTAACCAGCCTCGTCATTGTAGGTGGCGGGGCAGGATCGACGGTTTCGCCGACGGTACTGGGTGCGCTTGCAAGGGGAGACAGCTATTTGTTGTGTTATGCAGCGCTGGCCGCAGCAGCAGTTGTCGGTGTTATTCTCAGCTGGTCGGCTTATGGAAGAATCACGGCGAATAGACCGGAAAATAAAGATACAGAATAGGTGGGACTGCCGGGATTCAGCAGATCACAGTAGATCGCAGTAAAACAAATACCGCAGAGACGAATTGAAATGTCTCTGCGGTATTTGTATTTCATTACTACCTTGGCTGGTAATAAGGAGGTGTCTAATTGATTACATGTTTTCTAGAACGTCATCCATAGCCTGCAGGGTAGAGTCGATATCTTCCTTGGTGTGTGCATAGGAAACAACCAGACGTTTGGGTTCGGCAGGTGCCATGTAGTGACCCTTTTCGATCATCGCTCTGCGGAAGGCGACGGATTTTTCAGCGTCGCCCTTCAGGATGTCTTCCTGATTTTCAAAGGGACCTTTTGCCCAAATGGGGACAGAGATGGAGCCGTAACCGATCACGGTAACTTCCTTGTTGTGCTTGTCGAAGACCTCCTGCATGTTCTTGCGGAAATAGTCGCCAAGCTTGAAAATGTGATCATAGACCGGCTCTTTCTCAAGAATATCAATGGTGGCGATGGCTGCAGCCACACCAGCCGGATGCGCATTGCAGGTGCCCTGGAAACTGACGTCCCCCTCGGGATGCGTGCTGAAACGATCCATGTACTTGGCTTTGCCGCACAGGACAGCAATCGGATAACCGCTGCCCAGTGCTTTCGCCATAGTGGTAAGGTCCGGCGTTACGCCGCAGATGCCCTGATAGCCGTGAAGGCCGACACGGAATCCGGTGATAACTTCGTCAAAGATCAGCAGAATGCCATATTTGTCGCAGAGGTCGCGAAGACCCTGCAGGAATTCGTCGCTTAGAATAACACAGCCGAGATTGTGTGCAATCGGTTCCACAATGATGCAGGAAATCTTCGCCTTTAAGAAGTTCTGCCATTGTTATGCCTCCTCCCTTCCAACGATGCCGCGTGCGCATCTGCTGCGGATTTCTTTTTCAGCTTCCACGACATCTTCTTTGGTGAATGTCATATGGTGGTTGAATTTGACGGTTTCTGCGAAGGGGCAGCCGATTCCCTTTTCCGTGTCCAGAATAATGACCCGCAGCCCTTCGGACCGCATGCTGTTTTCAGTTGCTTCAAGAACGGCATCCACATCGTTGCCATTGACTCTAACGCAGGGAAGCCCGAAGGCAGCCACCTTTTCGCGGAGGTCGAAGGGACGGCAGATTTCTTCCAGGTAACCGTCCAGCTGACGTTTGTTGTTGTCAATGTAGATATATTACTACGCCGCAGTACATTGTCACCTACCTGAGCATGGGACCGGGACTGCCATCCTGCGTATGTATGGATGTCAGGGAGTTCAATTCCAATACGGACTATGATGCCCAGGGGAATGTCATTACGCCGTACTACAAGCCGGGTGAAGAGGCCGATTCCGAGCAGATGGCACAGCGCGTGCTTGATTTTCTGGAGACAGGAAAGGTGAAGATCGGTTCCGGTGAAACTCTGGAATTCGGTGCAGATTCCATTTGTGTGCACGGCGATAATCCTTCTGCGGTGAACAATATCAAGGCGCTGCGCGACAAGCTGGAAACTGCCGGCTATGAAATCAGAGCCATCTGATCGTGATAGCCTGAAGATATAATACCTTGCAAATGCAGAGAAAGGCTCCGTACTGATGCGGAGCCTTTCTCTGCTGTCACGAAGGCGTGCATGACACCTCCCGTGCCTTTATTCTTCTGCGCTGTGATGAAGCCTCTGTAAAGCCTCGCTGATCGTGACAATCTTGTTTTCAATGCCGGAAGCGGTCTGCGCATCGGTATGCGGTTCACCGCTGAGGTCCACGGGGTATCGTTTTCCGAATGTAGTAGGCGGTATGCCGACGCATTTCTTGAAGGTGCGGTTAAAGTGGCTGATGTTGGAAAAACCGACGCGGCTGCTGATCTGGCTGATGTCGATATCGCTGTAGGAAATGTACTCACAAGCCTTGCGAATGCGCATATAGTTCAGATAATCGATGATGGTGATGCCGGTATCTTTTTTAAAAAGGGAACAGAGATAGTTGCGGTTGTAGCCTATCTGATCGGCGATCTCCTGAAGATATAAATGATCCATATAGTGATGCTCGGTCAACTACCCACGACCTAAAGGTCATGGGCTTGTAACTGCCCAGTCGTACTAACGACTTGCGTCTCCGACCTTTAACCCCAATAGATACTGCTATCTAAAGTGGCGTTACATCATGGGGTGGCTGACAGCACCCCTTGCAGCAAAGT
>OMZN01000107.1 GCA_900315555.1 uncultured Eubacteriales bacterium | reverse complement strand
GCTGACTCTGGAGCGCTTTCCGCGTCCCCCTGTCTGCGACAGCTTGTTTAATTTATCACTTTTTGTTTGCCCTGTCAACTCCATTTTTCACTTTTTTTCGTGATTCTCGAAATTTAATTGCTGCCGCCCGGAACAAATCTCTATTTGCAGTGTTTTACCGTCTTCGGCTGTTTCAAGCTTTGTTCCAGGCCTGAACGCGGATATCTTCATCTTCACATTACAGGACATTTCATACTTTGCATTTCAACCGCGCCGGATTTCTGTCTTGTCGCCTGCTGCACTGCGGCGCACCAGGAACCGCCGGCCCTTCCCGTCGGTGAGTATTCCCTCTTTCAGAGGATACTCGGTTACCATCAGCAAATCCGGCGATGCCATGCATTCCCGGGAAAGTGCTGTCACGATGACACCCAGATCGGCCAGGGCCTGCCGTGCCTGCTCATTGGTGACATTGAGGCCGGCACCGCCGTAAACCTGACAGCCCCGCTCTTTGCATTCGATGATCCAGCCCAGATTCTCTACACAAACGTGCGCAGGCAGATCATCATGCCTGCGCAGCTCCTTGAGTTTCTGATCCAGAGCCCCATAGGTTACGGGCGGCAGGCGTAGAGCATCGCAAGGCAGCGCAGGCAGATGCGCAGGAAGACTGTCCGCTACTGCCGGCACCTGAGGCCGCAGGCGCCCTTCTGCAAGCTGTTCTTCCAGACGGGTAAGCACATCCCTTCGCAGCGCATTGACGGCGGACGTAGGGAGATAGATGCCCTCATCCATAAAGATTCGCAGTCTCTCAGCCCGGAAAGGGGTATCACCGGTCTTTTGCAGCTGCGCTGCAACCCTTGCTACCTCGGCAGGCTGATGTGCAGCTGGTTCAACCGGCGTACTCCCCTCTGCTGTACATTCCCGGGTGCTGTGCAGTGCACCGCCGACAGCCGCCTGCAGCCGCGGAACACTGCCTAGATGGGCGTGTAATGTCATGGATACCGGAAGGTTCCGGCTTCCGCGGGCATAGCTCCTGCGTGCCGCTTCCATCTGCGCAGCATCGACCGTACGAAAAACCCGGTCACCGGCCTTAAGCTCCCCTTTAATATCGCCTATTCGCAATATTCCATTCTTCAGCTCTTTGACGTACGTCACCAGATTGCCGCCGCGGCGGACCGCGGCGCCTGCTTTCTGAGACCTCTGTCTATCGCCGGCAAAAATCTCTATGCGGTCACCGAGGCAGATGGCTTCCTGTACGCGGACATCGACCGTCTCATAGGGACCGCGCCGCTGCACACGCCCTATTTCAATCCCGGCATGCCCGGGCAGGCGCAGGCTGCGAAACGGTTCCTTTGGCGCACCGAAGAGATAGCCTTGCGTGAAGCCGCTGCGGCTGAACACCTGCTGCAGTGCCTTCATGTCCTCCGGATCCACGGCGCCGGAGGCACCGCTTTCCCAGCGATCCAGATACTTGCGGTAGAATCCCGTGACAATGGCCGTGTATTCCGGTGATTTCATTCTTCCTTCAATTTTCAATGAGGATACACCGGCCTTCAGCAGCGCCGGCAGCTGCTCGAGCGTACACAGATCCTTCGGAGAAAGGAAATGGCCTGTGTTTCCTTCGGCATCCGTATATGCAAGCCGGCAGGGCTGTGCACAGGCGCCCCTGTTGGCACTTCTGCCGCCCAGACTGCGGGACAATTGACACTGGCCTGAATAGCACATGCAAAGTGCCCCATGGCAGAAAACTTCCACCTCCAGGCCGCTGTTCTGCGCAATATCGCTGATGGCATCCAGTGAAAGTTCTCTTGCCGGCACAACACGACAGAACCCTAGCCTGGCAGCGGCCAGGGCCCCGCTCAGGTTATAGACGGTCCCCTGCGTGGACAGATGCAGCGGCAAATCCGGTATATGCTTTTTCACCAGACGCGCCAGGCCAAAATCCTGCACGATCAGGGCATCAATACCGGCCTCGTACAAGTCGGCACAGTAGGCCAGTGCTTCTGTCATCTCCTCATCGAACAGGAGGGTGTTCACAGCCGCATAGAGCTTGACACCCCGCGGATGGGCATACTGCACCGCCTTCCTGATGCCTTCCTCATCAAAATTTGCGGCGTGCATCCTGGCGTTAAATTTGGATCCGCCCAGATAGACCGCATCCGCACCGTTCTCCACGGCTGCCCGCAGCTGTTCAGGACCGCCGGCCGGCGCCAGAAGTTCCACCTTTCTTCTCTTTTTCATCGTTTCTCCCTCCGGATTTTTCTGCGTCCGCTTTCTACACACCCGTCTTTTACGCGCCTCGCTGCGATACACCCGGCTTATGCGGCATGCTGCGATACCCGCCAGATGCGCCCGGGTATCGCTGATCCATCGCCGCCGTCTTCGCCTCTGTCAGCGCGCCCGGGCGCCGGTACAAAGCAGCAGTACAGGGCAGCGAGTGGCGGCGGATACAGAAAAAAAATCGAGGCAGCACCTTGGTCGATGCTGCCTCGATCTGATCTCTTGTCAGAGACTGAACCTCATGCTAAACCAGCTCCAGGAAGACAACCTCAGCGCTGTCTCCTCTTCTGGGTCCAAGTTTCAGAATCCGTGTATAGCCGCCGTTTCTCTCTTCGTACTTAGGCGCGATTTCGTTGAAAAGCTTAGCAACTACATCGTCGTCGTATACAAAAGCTGCCACCTGTCTTCTGGCGTGAAGATCACCGCGCTTTGCCAGCGTGATCATCTTTTCCGCAGCTCTTCCGGCTTCTTTGGCTCTGGTATCTGTCGTTGTGATCCGTTCCTCCCTGAAGAGATCGGTCACCAGATTTCTCAGCATCGCCTTTCTATGAGCAGAGTCTCTGCCCAGTTTTCTATAACCCGGCATCTCTTATCTCCTTTCTGTATTACTCGTCTGTCTCCCGCAGACTCAATCCGAGCTCTGCAAGCTTTTGTTTGACTTCGTCGAGAGACTTCTTTCCAAGATTTCTGACCTTCATCATGTCGTCTTCTGATTTGTGCGTCAGTTCCTCCACGGTGTTGATGGATGCCCTCTTGAGGCAGTTGAAAGAACGCACAGAAAGCTCCAGCTCTTCGATGGTCATCTCCAGAGCTTTTCCCTTCTGGTCTTCTTCCTTCTCCACCATGATCTCCATCCCTTCCGTGCTGTCCGTCAGCGCAATGAAAAGATTCAGATGTTCCTGCATGATCTTGGCACCGATCGATACACCTTCCTTGGGCGTAATCGATCCATCGGTCCAAATTTCCAGGATAAGACGATCATAGTCGGTTACCTGTCCGACACGGGTGTTTTCAATCGTGAAATTCACCTTTCTGACAGGTGTGTAAATGGAATCCACTGGGATCACAGCGATCGGTGTATTCTCATTCTTGTTCTGTTCCGCCGGAACATAGCCTCTGCCCTTGGCGAGCGTAAGCTCCATCACCAGGGTGGCATTTTCTTCCAGTGTTGCAATATGGAGGTCCGGGTTGAAGATCTCAATAGACGAATCACCCACGATATCCGCTGCCGTCACCTCTTTGGGACCTGCCGCATTGATAATGGCGCGCATGGTGTTCTCGCTGCCATTCATGCGTACAGCCAGCTTCTTCAGATTCAGGATGATCTCTGTAACATCTTCCTTGACCCCTGGAATGGTGGAAAATTCGTGCAGGACCCCATCGATCTTGATCGATGTCACCGCCGCACCGGGGAGGGAACTGAGAAGCAGTCTCCTCATGCTGTTGCCCAGCGTCGTGCCGTATCCCCTTTCCAGAGGCTCGATAATGAATTTCCCGTAATTAACATCTTCGTCGGAAGTTATGCATTCGATTGTCGGTTTTTCAATTTCAATCATCAAAACCCTCCTTTTCACTTTCCGTTAAACAAATGTTCATGAAAGGATTACTTGGAGTACAACTCAACAATCAGATGCTCCTCGATCGGCGTATCGATCTGCTCTCTGGTCGGATCTGCCAGAATCGAGCCTTCCAATTTGTCTCTATCCACGCTGAGCCATGCCGGAATACCGACTTCCATATCCTTGATCTCCTTGAACTTGGGAGAGCTCTGGCTCTTTTCTCTTACTTTGATAATGTCACCGGGCTTGACCTGGTAGGAAGGAATGTTCACTGTCCTGCCATTGACGGTGAAGTGCCGATGAACAACCAGCTGCCTTGCTTCCCTTCTCGTGGTGGAAAATCCCATGCGGAAGACAACATTGTCCAGTCTCTCCTCCAGCATAATCAGCAGATTTTCACCGGTGATTCCCTTTTTCTTGGATGCCTTGGCAAACGTGTTTCTGAACTGCTTTTCCTGTACACCATAGATGAACTTGGCTCTCTGCTTCTCGCGGAGCTGCAGGCCGTATTCGCTCATCTTGCGATAGCTGTTCCTCTGGCTTGTTCTCTTGGATTCCTTGAAAATACCAACGTGGCTGGGATCCAGCTGCAGCGATCTGCATCTTTTAAGAATAGGGTCTTTGTTAACTGCCATATCTATTGTATCCTCCCTTCATCAAACTCTTCTTCTCTTCGGCGGTCTGCATCCATTGTGCGGAATCGGTGTAATATCCTTGATCATGGTGATGTTCAGACCGGCCGCCTGCAGCGCACGAATAGCTGCCTCTCTGCCGGAACCGGGACCCTTGACATAGACTTCAACAGTCTTGAGCCCGTGCTCCATAGCAGCCTTTGCAGCTTCCTCCGCTGCCATCTGAGCCGCGAAAGGAGTTGACTTTCTCGAACCTTTGAAGCCCAGCGAACCTGCACTGGACCAGGACAGAGCGTTGCCGCTCATATCGGTAAGCGTCACAAGAGTATTATTGAATGAGGACTGGATATGTGCCTGGCCTTTTTCGATATTCTTGCGTTCTCTTCTTTTTCTTCTAACAGCTTTTTTAGCTTGCTTAGCCATCGTTTTCTACCTCCAATCCTTATTTCTTCTTGCGTCCAACGGTTTTCTTCGGACCTTTGCGCGTTCTGGCATTGGTCTTGGACTTCTGCCCTCTGACAGGCAGACCCCTTCTGTGACGAATCCCCCTGTAGCATCCGATCTCCATGAGGCGCTTGATGTTGAGGTTGACATCTCTTCTGAGATCACCTTCCACCATGTACTCCTCATCGATGATGCGTCTGATCTTACCGGCATCCTCTTCTGACAGATCCTTTACTCTGACAGAGGGATCCACGCCGGCCTTTTCAAGAATCCGGGCCGCGCTGGCTCTGCCTATACCATAGATATAGGTGAGACCGATATCGATCCTCTTTTCTCTCGGTAAATCCACTCCGGCAATACGTGCCATAAAATCCTCCTGTTCCCATCTTCCGTCGCGCAGCCATCCTGGCCAAAGGGCCGTGGGCGCAATATAAACGGGATGTTTCAATGCAGCTGCAAATCTCTGCAGCTTCCATTAACGTCAACCTTGTTTCTGTTTGTGCTTCGGATTTCCACAGATGACCATGACTTTTCCTTTTCTCTTGATCACCTTGCACTTTTCACATATCGGTTTAACTGATGCTCTTACCTTCATCGTTCTGACCCTCCTATCATGACCTGACCAAATCTATGCTTCGCGCAGGTCAAATACAGAAACTGCAGCAGCCGTACTGCATGACAGTTTTTCAGTATGTTCAGCCTTTCTTTCTCCATGTGATCCGGCCGCGGCTCAGATCATAGGGCGAAATTTCGACTTTGACTTTGTCGCCCGGCAGGATTCGGATAAAGTTCATTCTGATCTTTCCGGATACCGTTGCCAGTACCTGATGATCGGTGCCGTCCAGCTGTACAACGAACATAGCGTTCGGCTGCGCGTCGACAACACGTCCTTCAGCTTCGATTACATCCTTTTTCGCCATTGTATGTTACACCTCGATCGCGCATACTGCGCTGTTCGTTTTTTCTTCCATTGCTGGCCGCTGGCATCGGTCATCGCCCCGGTTCATCGGGTCTAGCCTTCCAGCACACTAACGATCTTCTCAAAAAGCTTCGTCAGACCCGCCGCACCGTCCAGATGAACGATGCAGCCGGCTTTCTCATAGTAATCAAGCAGAGGCTTTGTCTGCTTGTTGTATACATCAATCCGGTTATTGACCGTCTCCGCATTGTCGTCGGCCCGCTGATACAGCTCGCCGCCGCACTTATCGCAGATGCCTTCCTTCTGCGGAGGCATGCCCTTGATGTTGTAGGTGGCACCGCAGTCACGGCATACGCGCCTGGTCGTCAGGCGATCCACCAGGATCTCTTTGTCCACCTGAATGTCGAGGACATAATCGAGTCTGCTGCCCTTTTCAGTCAGGTAACGGTCCAGCGCTTCCGCCTGCTGCACCGTTCTCGGAAAACCATCCAGCAGGAAACCGTCACGGCAGTCATCGCGCTCCAGCCGATCCAGGGCAATCTCGATCACCACGCTGTCGGGAACAAGTTCTCCCTTGCTGATGTATGACTGCGCCTTCTGCCCCAGCGGCGTACCCTGCTTGATATTTTCACGGAAGATATCGCCGGTGGAGATATGGGGAATGTGATACTTGCTGATGATCCGCTCCGCCTGGGTGCCCTTGCCGGCACCCGGAGGGCCTAACAATACTAAGTTCATATTATATCATCTCCTGCTATTTTAGGAAACCGGTGTAGTTCCTCATCACCATTCTCTGCTCCAGCTGCTTCATCGTATCCAGCGCAACGCCCACAGCAATCAGCAGGGACGTACCGCCGAAATACAGGCTGGTGATGCCGGTAATGCCGCCTACTGCCGTCGGCAGCACCGCGACAACGGACAGGAAAACAGCTCCCACAAAGGTAACGCGATTCATAACCTTTGTCAAGTACTCCACCGTAGCATTTCCCGGTCGGATCCCGGGAATAAAGCCGCCGTTCTGCTTCAGGTTATCCGCTACTTCATCCGGCTTGAATGTCACCGCCGTATAGAAGTAGGTGAAGAAGAACGTCAGAACGATGTAGAATCCACAGTAGATCCATACACCGGGCGACCCGTTAAGGGAGAGATACTTGTTTACCCACTGGCCAAAACCGGTATTGGTTCCGGTGAAATAGGTGATCGTCATCGGGAACTGCAGCAGCGACATCGCAAAGATGATGGGGATGACGCCGGCCTGATTCACCTTCAGGGGAATGTGGGTGGCCTGCCCGCCATACATCTTCCTGCCCACGACACGCTTGGCATACTGTACCGGGATGCGCCGCTGTCCCTGCTGGATCTCAATGATCCCCAGGATAACCACGACAGCAAAGATGATGAACAGTGTAATCGTCATGGAACTGGTCTCGCCGGACCTGGCATTCTGTATTGTCGTGCCCAGCTGCCCCGGAACCCTGGCGATGATCCCGCCGAAGATGATCAGCGAGATGCCGTTGCCGATGCCGTTTTCATTGATCTGTTCACCAAGCCACATCAGGAACGTCGTGCCGGCAGACAGAACAAGGACGATGATGATGATGGACATAATGTCCGTACTGATCAGGGCGCTGCGGAACAGCCCCACTGTCAGACCCACCGCCTGTACCAGAGCCAGCGCAACGGTCAGATAGCGCGTGTACGATGTGATCTTTTTCCGTCCCTCCAGGCCTTCCTTGGAAAGCGCTTCCAGCGACGGAACAGCGATTGTCAGCAGCTGCAAAATGATGGATGCAGTAATGTACGGTGTGATGCTGAGGGCAAAGATCGTCATGTTTCCGAAAGATCCTCCGGAAAACAGATTGAAGATCTCAAAGAGGCCCTGCCCGCTCTGAAACATCTGCGCCAGCGCATCACGGTTGATGCCGGGCACCGGGATATTGGACCCGATGCGGAATATGATCAGCATCAGGAGCGTGAAGATCATCTTCTTGCGAAGTTCTGGTACTCTCCACGCCCGCACAACCGTCTGCAGCATTTCCATTAGAGTACCTCTGCCTTTCCTCCGGCGGCTTCAATTTTTTCTACAGCAGTCTTGCTGAATTTGTGTGCCTTAACAGTGATATTCTTGTCAAGGATGCCATTGCCCAGGATCTTGATCCCGTCTTTGGCCTTCTTTACGATACCTGCTTCTGCAAGCAGCTGCGGGGTGACCTCGGTGCCAGCTTCAAATCTGTTGAGCACGTCAACGTTCACAGCTGTATAGTCCTTTCCCCAGATATTGGTGAATCCGCGCTTGGGGATCCTTCTGTACAGCGGCATCTGTCCGCCTTCGAAGCCGAGTCTTACGCCGCCGCCGCTTCTGGATTTCTGGCCGTTCATACCTCTGCCGCCGGTCGTTCCCTGTCCGGTTGCTGTTCCGCGGCCTCTTCTCTTGCGGCTCTTTCTGGATCCTTCAGCAGCTTTCAGTTCATGAAGTTTCATCCTGCAAACCTCCAATCCTACATTTCTTCCAAGGTGACAAGATGTGACACCTTGCTGACCGCGCCGCGGGTCACGGGGCCATCGACCAGCTCTACCGTCTGATGCATCTTCTTAAGCCCCATTGCTTCGACTACTTTCTTCTGTTTGGGAGTCGCACCGATTGTACTTTTTGTCAAGGTGACTTTTACCATTTTTGCCATGTTGCTCCTCCTAACCCAGTATTTCTTCCTTCGACTTGCCGCGCATCCGGCTGACCTCTTCCAGCGTCTTCATGGACTTGAGTCCTTCCAGTGCCGCATAAGCCATGTTGCCGGTATTGTTGGAGCCGATGGACTTGGCGCGGACGTCCTTGATTCCTGCCGCCTCCAGGACGGTACGAACCGAAGAGCCGGCGATTACGCCAGTACCTTCTGCAGCCGGCATCAAGAGAACCTTGCCGGCGCCGAACACGCCGATGTTCCTGTGAGGAATCGTTGTCCCCAGAGTCGGTACTTTGATCAGCTTTTTCTTGGCATCTTCTGTAGCTTTCCTTACCGCTTCGGGAATCTCCTGAGCCTTGCCAAGGCCCACGCCCACGTGTCCGGCCTTGTCGCCGACAACCACGGTAACGCTGAATCTCATGTTTCTGCCGCCCTTTACCGTCTTGGCAACACGGCGAATGTTCACGATTGTCTCGTTCAGATCCAGCTTAGAAGCGTCTATTGTATTACGCATTGATGATCCTCCTTGCTAGAACTTCAGGCCGCCTTCACGGGCGCCGTCAGCCAGTTCCTTAACTCTGCCGTGATACAGGAATCCGCCTCTGTCAAAGGAAACGGTCTCGATGCCTTTGGCAAGAGCTCTCTTTGCAATAGCTTCGCCCACCTTTCTGGCTGCCTCCTTGTTGCCGCCGTTCTCAATCTCGCCCTTGAGTTCTTTGTCAAGGCTGGATGCAGCTGCCAGTGTGGTGCCGTTGATATCATCAATGATCTGTACAGAGATGTTCTTGTTGCTTCTGTAGACACAGAGTCTCGGCTTCTCAGGAGTGCCCTGCAAGTTCTTCCGAACTCTTTTGTGTCTGGCGATTCTGTTGTCATTTCTGCTTTTTGCCATCTTGGTTCACTCCTTTCTTTATTCTCCGCCCTTGACGCCGGCCTTGCCTTCTTTGCGGCGAATCTGCTCGCCTTCATAGCGAATGCCCTTGCCCTTGTAGGGTTCCGGTTTTCTCAGTCCGCGGATGTTGGCCGCATAGTTGCCGACGTGCGCCTTGTCAATACCCTTGACGACGATCTGCGTAGCAGAGGGAACCTCGGTCGTGATGCCTTCAGGATCCTTCCACTCGACGGGATGGGAAAAGCCCAGGCTCAGCACGAGGGTATCACCCTTCTTTTCGGCCTTGTAGCCGACGCCCTGCATCTCGAGCTTCTTCTCAAAGCCCTTGGAAACACCTTCCACCATGTTGGCGATCAGGGTTCTTCCCAGGCCATGCTGTTCTCTATGTTCCTTATCATCGGAAGATCTCGTGACCAGGACCTCCTGATCCTTCACCTCGATGTTGATCAGCCCGCTCAGCTGCTCCTGCAGTTCTCCGTTGGGGCCCTTTACGGTGACCAGATTGTTGTCGTCCACCTTGACCTCGACGCCGGCAGGAAGCACGACAGGTTTCAAACCTATTCTAGACATGTTTACTACCTCCTACCATACATAGCAAATAACTTCGCCGCCTACGCCGAGCTTTCTGGCTTCCTTGTCGCTGATCACACCATTGGATGTGGAAATGATGGCAACACCCAGGCCGCCCAGAACCTTCGGCACTTCGCTGGCCTTTGCGTAGACTTTCAGACCAGGCTTGGAAATCTTCTTGATTCCGCTGATAACTTTTTCCTTGTCCGGACCGTACTTCATGCTGATTCTGATCACGCCCTGCTTGTTATCATCGATCACTTCAAAGCCGTTGATATATCCTTCATCCGTCAGGATGCCGGCAATGGACTTTTTGATCTTGGAAGCAGGCACATCCACAGTCTCATGCGAAGCCGTATTCGCATTCCGGATTCTTGTGAGCATATCCGCAATGGGATCTGTCATCGTCATATCTTCGTTCTCCTTCCTCCGATAGTATTACCTCGCAGTAACTTGTCGGAAAGCGTTTGACTACCAGCTTGCTTTCTTGACGCCGGGGATCTCACCCTTGTAAGCAAGCTCTCTAAAGCAAATCCTGCAGATGCCGTACTTCTTCAGAACGGAGTGCGGTCTGCCGCAGATCTTGCATCTTGTATAAGCCCTTGTCGAATACTTGGGCTTTCTCTGCTGCTTGACTTTCAGAGATGTCTTTGCCATGCTGTTTTTCCCTCCTATTTTTCAAACGGCATGCCCAGTGCTTCCAGCAGCGCTGCAGCTTCTTCGTCTGTATTGGCTGTGGTGGTGAACACGATATTCATGCCCTTGATCATTTCAACATCATCGTAGTTGATCTCAGGGAAGATCAGCTGTTCCTTGATGCCCATGGAGTAATTTCCTCTGCCATCGAAGGAGTTCCTGCTGACGCCCTTGAAGTCTCTCACTCTGGGGAGTGCGATATTGAACAGCTTGTCGACAAACACATACATGTTGTCCCCTCTGAGGGTGACCTTGGTGCCTACCGGCATGCCCTGTCTGACCTTGAAGTTTGCGATGGACTTTCTGGCCTTTGTGACAACCGGTCTCTGGCCGCTGATGGCAGCCAGTTCGTTGACAGCTCCCTCCATCAGCTTTGCATTATCCTTGGCTTCTCCAAGGCCGATGTTGATCGTAACCTTGTCCAGCTTGGGAACCTGCATTGTGTTGCTGTATCCGAACTTTTCCTTCAGTGCCGGAAAAGCTTCATTCTGGTACTTTTCCTTCAGTCTACTTGCCAATGGTCTCTCCTCCTTTCCTAATCGATGGCGTTGCCGCTCTTCTTGGAATATCTGACCTTCTTGTCGCCGTCCATGCGGACGCCCACTCTGGTCGGATTGTTTTCGTTATCTACCAGCATCACATTGGAAACGTGGATGGGTCCCTCCTGATGCTTGATTTCCGCAGGGGCGGTACGCGTCTGCTTCTGATGCTTGGTCTGCATGTTGACGCCTTCCACCACGACGCGGTCCTTATCGGGGATCACGCGTGTAACTTTTCCCTTCTTGCCCTTGTCTTTGCCAGTAAGGACAACAACGGTATCACCTTTTTTAATGCGCATATCCTGTCCTCCTTATAGTACTTCCGGTGCCAAGGACACGATCTTCATAAAGTTCCTGTCTCTGAGTTCTCTTGCAACCGGTCCGAAAATACGGGTGCCGACCGGATTTTTGTCTTCCTTGATGATGACAGCTGCGTTCTGGTCGAACTTCACATATGAGCCGTCCATCCTGCGGGTGCCCTTCTTGGATCTGACCACGACGGCCTTCACCACATCGCCCTTTTTGACCTGACCACCAGGGGCGGCATCTTTCACCGCACAGACGATCACATCACCGATGTTGGCATACTGGCGCCTGGTTCCGCCCAGAATCCTGATGCACAGCAGTTCTTTCGCACCCGAATTGTCAGCCACTCTCAATCTGGTTTCTGTCTGAATCATATTGGTGCCTCCTACTTAACTTTCTCGACAATGTCGACAAGTCTCCATCTTTTGTCCTTGGATAGAGGCCTTGTTTCCATAATTCTTACCCGATCGCCAACGTCACACTGGTTCTCTTCATCGTGAGCCTTTACTTTCTTGGTCACTTTGATGGATTTTCCGTAAAGAGAATGCCTTACAGACTCCTGCAGCGCAACGACGACAGTCTTGTCCATTTTGTCACTGACGACGGTGCCGATCCTGGTTTTTCTTCTGTTTCTTTCCTGTGTCATGATGCATCCTCCTTTCTTATTCCGCCTGTGCCTTGGCTAATTCTTTTTCTCTGATAATGGTTTTCACTCTGGCAATATCCCGCTTGGTATCCCTCATCTTGATGGGATTCTCGAGCTGGCCTGTGACGTGCTGGAATCTCAGGTTGAACAGATCTTTTTTCATTTTGTTCAGTTCGTCGTTGAGTTCAGCCGTGGTCATTTCTCTCATTTTGTTCAATTCCATTACGCTTCACCGCCCTCCTGTCCTTTGATGGCAAATTTGCTCTTGATAGGAAGCTTGTGTGCTGCCAGTCTCATGGCTTCTTTCGCCTGTTCGAAACTAACACCGTCAATCTCAAACATGACCCGGCCGGGCTTGACGACGGCCACCCAGTACTCGGGTGCACCTTTACCGGAACCCATACGAACTTCCGCAGGCTTCTTTGTTACCGGCTTGTGCGGGAAGATTTTGATGTATACTTTACCGCCTCTCTTGACGGATCTTGTCATGGCAACTCTGGCAGCCTCAATCTGATTGGATGTAATCCAGCCCGGCTCCAGCGCCACCAGGCCGTAAGATCCATAAGTGATCTTGTTGCCCTTGGTCGCTTTGCCCTTCATTCTGCCTCTGTGCACTCTTCTGCGCTTAACACGCTTTGGCATCAACATGGCTTGCTCCTCCTTTCGCTGCTCTATTCTTCAGCCGACTGTTCAGCGTTGGTCTCAGCATTAACTTCTGTCTGCGGTGCCGCTTCCTTTGCCTCTTCATCGGCCGGTGCGGGTTCCACTTTCTTCTTTCTGATCCTGGCATTGGCAGCCTTGGGCAGCTCATGCGAACGGCGATCATCCCTGCGGCGTCTGTCACCGCGTCTTCTGTCATCGCGTCCGCCGCGTCTTCTGCCGCGGCCCTTGCCGTCTCTTCTGTCGGAGCCGCCTTCCTCACGGATGACGCTCTGAAGACCCTTGTCGAGGATCTCGCCGTGATTGATCCAGACCTTGACGCCGACCTTGCCGTATGCGGTATCTGCCTCGGCCAGACCGTAATCGATGTCAGCACGAAGTGTATGAAGGGGAACATTGCCCTCGCTGTACTTTTCGTTTCTGGCGATTTCCGCACCGCCCAGACGTCCGCTGGCAAGCACCTTGATGCCCTTGGCACCGGCCTTCATCGTTCTGCCGATAGCCTGCTTCATGGCTCTTCTGAAGGAAACTCTTCTCTCCAGAGCCGCTGCGATGCTCTCTGCTGTAAGCTGTGCATCCAGCTCCGTTCTTCTGACCTCTTTGATGTCGATGTTGATCTTCTTGCCGGTCATCTTGACGAGCTCTTTCTTGAGCGCTTCGATGCCGTCACCGGCCTTGCCGATCACCATGCCCGGCTTGCCGGTTGCCACGATGATGCGGATTTCGTTCTCGGTGCGCCTTTCAATGGCGATATGAGAAACGCCGGCACCATAGAGCTTTTTCTTGATGAACTTCCGGATCTGGTTGTCTTCCACCAGAGTGTCGGAGAACTGTTCTTTGTCAGCATACCACTTGGAGCTCCAGTCTTTAATGACTCCTACTCTGAGCCCGTGAGGACTTACTTTCTGACCCATTTACTGAACCTCCTTTTCTTTCAGTGTAACGCCGATGTGGCTGCTTCTCTTCAGAATGATGGACGCTCTGCCCTGCGAGCCGGCTCTCCATCTCTTCATGGTCGGTCCCTGGTTGGCATAGATCTCTGCAACGTAGAGATTTTCGGGATCCATTTCGAAGTTGTTTTCAGCGTTTGCCGCTGCTGATCTTACGACCTTCTCCACCAGCTCAGCGCCCTTGCCCGGCGTGAACTTGAGGATGGTGAGCGCCTCATTCAAATCCTTCCCTCTGACCAGGTCAGTAACCGGCTTGAGCTTGATCGGAGACATTCTCACGTATTTTGCAACTGCTTTTGCTTCCATTGTCTATCTCCTTTTACTTTCCTACTTTCTTGTCGGAACTATGTCCTCTGAACGTTCTCGTTGGAGCAAACTCGCCCAGTCTATGACCCACCATGTCTTCCGTGATATATACGGGGACATGCTTTCTGCCGTCATGCACGGCTATGGTGTGCCCTACCATCTGCGGGAAAATCGTAGACGATCTGGACCATGTCTTGATCACTTTCTTCTCGTTGGCGTCATTCATGGCCTCGATGGCCTTGAGCAGCTTCCTTTCAACGAAAGGGCCTTTTTTAATTGATCTACTCATTCCTACGCTCCTTTACTTCTCGTTTCTTCTCTTGACGATATACTTGTCAGTAGGATGCTTTCTCTTCCTTGTCTTCAAGCCAAGCGCAGGCTTGCCCCAGGGCGTAACAGGACCTGTACGTCCAATAGGCGCCTTTCCTTCGCCACCGCCGTGCGGGTGGTCGTTGGGGTTCATAACCGATCCTCTGACGGTCGGCCGAATGCCCATGTGACGCTTTCTTCCGGCCTTACCGATGTCGATGTTCTGATGCTCGTTGTTACCGACCTCACCGATGGTGGCGCGGCACTCGATTCTCACCCTTCTCACCTCGCCGGAGGGCAGCCGCACCAGTGCGAACTTGCCTTCCTTGGCCATAAGCTGTGCACCGTTGCCGGCTGAACGCACCAGCTGTGCACCTTTTCCGGCTTTCAGCTCCACGTTGTGGATCACGGTACCTACCGGAATGTTGGCCAGGGGCAGCGCGTTGCCCACCTGGATATCCGCATCAGCGCCGGAGTAGATCTTAGCGCCGACCTGCAGCCCCTGCGGTGCGATGATGTATCTCTTCTCGCCGTCCGCATAAACAATCAGTGCGATGTTGGCGCTGCGGTTGGGGTCATACTCAATGGAAGCAACATTGCCTGCAATGCCGTCCTTATCTCTCTTGAAGTCGATGATTCTGTATTTGTTTCTGTAGCCGCCGCCCTTGTGCCGTACGGTGATCTTGCCTCTGGCGTTCCTGCCGGCATGCTTTTTGAGCGTTACCGTCAGGGACTTTTCCGGCGTGTCTTTGGTGATCTCCTCAAAGGTGGAAACCGTCATTCCCCGAAGGCCTGGCGTTGTCGGATTGTATTTTTTGATTCCCATTGTCACTGCCTCCTCTTACAGTCCCTGGAAGAATTCGATTTCCTTGCTGTCCTCGGTAAGCGTTACGATCGCTTTCTTGGAAGCGGAGGTCATACCGGCATTTCTTCCCATTCTCTTTAACTTGCCTCTGACATTCATGATGTTGACCTTCTTGACTTCCACCTCGAAGATCTCCTCCACCGCAGATTTAACCTCGGTCTTGGTGGCGTCGACTGCAACCTTGAATGTGTATTTCTTGTTCTGGGCATCGTCCATGCTGTCTTCAGTAATGACAGGCTTGAGTATCACATCATAAGCGGTTCTCATTAGGAATACACCTCCTCCAGCTTGCTGATCGCGTCTTTGGTGATGATGAAGTTCGTGTGGTTCACGATATCATACACGCTCATGGATGTTACCACCGCAGTCCGAACGCCCGGAATGTTGGAAGCGGACTTCACAACGTTCTCGTTCTTCTCGGCGGTGACGATCAGTGCCTTTTTATCTGCATTAACGTTGGAAAGGATTTTCACCATTTCCTTTGTCTTGGGTGCTTCCAGAGAAAGCTCGTCAAGAACGATCATTTCGTTGTCCTGCACTTTAGCGGAAAGTGCGGACTTCATTGCCAGCCTGCGCAGTGACTTGGGCACATTGTAGCGGTAGCTCCGCGGCTTGGGTGCGAATACGATACCGCCGCCGATCTGCGAGGGGTCGGTCGAAGAACCCTGTCTGTGGCGTCCAGTGCCCTTCTGTCTGAACGGCTTTCTGCCGCCTCCTCTGACTTCTGCTCTGGTCTTGGCCGACTGGGTTCCCTGCCGTCTGTTTGCCAGATAGTTTCTGACAACTTCATGAACCGCGTTCTGGTTAGGCTCAATTCCGAAGATCTCGTCGTTCAGCTCCATCGTGCCGGCGTCCTGGCCGCTCATGTTCAGCACTTTGATTGTTGCCATTTGCATATCCTCCTTTCAAACCTAACTATTTGTCCTGACCCTTGACTGCGTAGCGGATGTTCAGCAGGCTTCCCTTGCCTCCGGGAACTGCACCCTTGACCAGCAGCAGGTTTCTTTCTTCAATAACTTTCACCAGATCGATGTTCTGGATGGTCACCGTGTCGCGGCCCATTCTTCCGGGGCTCTTGTTGCCCTTGAAGACTCTGCCCGGATAAGAAGCGCCGGCCAGCGCACCGTGCAGTCTCTTGTGCTTGGAACCGTGGCCCATGGGTCCTCTCTGGTGACCGTGGCGCTTGATGTTGCCCTGGGTGCCTTTTCCCTTGGATGTGCCGGTGATGTCGAGCTTCTTTCCTTCCTCGAAATCCGCAACGGAAATGGTCTGGCCCACCTCGTAGGTCTCACCTTCCTCAGGCTTGAACTCCACCAGGTTCTTTTTGGGGGTCACGCCGTCCTTGTCGAAGTGACCGGTCATCGGCTTGTTGACTCTCTGCGGCTTCTGGTCTTCGAATCCGACCTGCACCGCATCGTAGCCGTCGGTCTCGCAGGTCTTGATCTGCGTAACCGTGCCCGGCGTCGCCTCGATGACAGTTACAGGAACAACTTCTCCTGTATCTGCGAAGATCTGCGTCATGCCGATCTTCCGTCCAAGTAATGCTTTCATAGTCTACCTCCTGTTTTCTTACAGCGGATCAGGATTGTTCCTGATCATTCTAAGGGAGTTCCCTTTCGCTTTTATAACTTGATCTCGATGCTCACACCTGCAGGCATTTCCAGCTTGGTCAGCGCATCCGTCGTCTTGGCCGTTGCGCTGGTGATGTCGATCAGGCGCTTGTGGGTGCGCTGCTCGAACTGCTCTCTGGAATCCTTGTACTTGTGAACAGCACGCAGAATCGTAACCACTTCTTTCTCGGTGGGAAGGGGGATCGGGCCGGAAACCTCGGCGCCGGTCTTCTTGGCCGTCTCGACGATCTTAGCTGCCGACTGGTCCAGCAGAGCATGATCGTAGGCCTTGAGTTTGATTCTGATCTTCTGAAGTTCGCTCATTTTGTTACTCCTTTTGTACCGTTTTCGCTATTCCTGCACAGGGCATCCCATCGTGCTGCTGCGTGCTTCCCGCTGGCTGCGGTGCCTGCGACACGCCCCCGTGTGTTTCCTTTGGTGAAACACAACGAAAAAACAGCGAACGCCCTTCGCCTCCGTCTGGCAGAGACTCTTCTCGGTGGAAATTACCTGATAGCACAGCAACTTCCCACTTCTTCGCATTTTCGCAAGCTTTTAAATTATACTTGACACATGCATAAAAAGCAAGGCTTTTTGTGCAGCTTTTCGAGGAAAAACGACGTTTTTTTTGGATGAAAATCCAAATATTTCAGTCGTTCCCGCTCCCGAGAAAGTAACACGTTTCCTTGCGTTTGTTTTCTGACTTTTCCGTTCTTTTTCAACCGCGCAAAATCACACTGCATGCGCTGTATCGCGTTATATCACACCGCATGTCCTGCATCACACTGCATGCGCTGCATTTCTTCTTCACGCCAAGCAGCAGTTCTGCCTGCGCTTACAGCTGCTCGGCAAGCTCCGCCGCTTCCGCCGATGCCCCCGTGTAGCTTCTGATCAGTTCTTCCAGCGACCTGCCGTCCTGCACGCTGTTGATCATCCGCCGGATGCTGGCCGCATCATGCTCGCCCTTGAAATACCAGCCGGCATGCTTGCGCATCTCGCGCACGGCCACATCCTCGCGCTTTGCCCGGGCGGACATGTGATAGTGATACAACATCATTGCCCCCTTCTCCTTTAAGGTGGGGGCAGGCAGCGGCGGTTCGCCGCGCCAGGCACGGTCCAGATCCCGGAAAATCCACGGATTCCCCAGCATGCCGCGGGCCACCATCACAAAATCACAGCCCGTTTCTTCCATCATCCGCAGGCCGTCCGCTGCCGAGAAAACATCCCCGCTGCCGGCAACCGGAATGCTGACAGCGCGCTTCACCTGCGCAATTCTGCTCCAGTCGGCCCGGCCGGTATAGAACTGACAGCGCGTCCTGCCATGCACCGCCACCATGGCGACGCCGGCCGCCTCCAGGGCCTTGGCCGCCTCCACACAGACGATGCTCTTCTCGTCCCAACCGGTGCGGATCTTGGCGGTCACCGGCTTGCCGGCCGCCCGCACCACAGCTGCCGCAACATCATAAAGCTTGTCCAGGTTCTTGAGCAGTGCCGAACCCTCGCCGTTCCTGACCACCTTGGGCACCGGACAGCCCATGTTGATATCCACGAAGCTGTTTGCAAGCGGCGCAATAGCCTCGGCAGCGCGCGCCATGATCGCCGGCTCGCTGCCAAAGAGCTGGCAGGCATACGGCAGACCGTCGGGTTCCGTGCGCAGCAGCTCGTTCGTTTTGCGGCTGCCATAGAGAAGTCCCTTAGCGCTGACCATTTCCGTACACACAAAAGAAGCACCCATCCGGCGAACAATGCTTCGCATGGGTGCATCCGATATGCCCGCCATCGGCGCAGCGATGAACGGATTGTCAAGAATCACATCACCAAGTTTCTTCATTGGTATCACAGTTTCTGTTCTTTCGATTCCGTCTGTTTTTTTCGTAAATCAGCTCCAGCCCTTCCAAGGTCAGCATCTTGTCCACATGATCAATGCAGTCTGTCCCGCTGTTGATCAGGCTGGAAAGTCCTCCTGTCGCCACCACGGTAATGGGCTTGTCACCGGTGATCGCATGCAGCTCGTCCTTCATCTTGCCGACGACGAACTCCACCAGACCCATATGACCGTACACCAGGCCTGCCTGCATGCTCTGGATGGTATTGCGGCAGACCACGCTGCCCGGCGCCTCCAGTTCCACCTTGGGCAGCTTGGCCGTTTTCTCAAAGAGTGCATCCGATGAGATCTTGAGCCCCGGAGCGATCGTGCCGCCCAGATACTCCGCCTTGTCGGAAACGGCACAGAAGGTGGTCGCCGTGCCAAAGTCGATGATGATCAGGGGGCCGCCGTATTTGTGGTAAGCAGCTACCGCATTGACGATGCGGTCAGCGCCCACCTGCTTGGGGTTATCATACTTGATAAAGAGTCCCGTCTTGACGCCGGGGCCGATCACGATGGCTCTGCGGTGAAAATATTTCTGCGAGAGATGCTGGATCGTAAAAAGCACCGAAGGAACAACCGTGGAAACAATCACGTCCTCCACATCGTGAATATCAAGATGCTCATAAGAAAAAAGCTGATTGATTACCATACCGTATTCATCAGCACTCTTGTTGTTGTCTGTTTCCAGACGCCAGCTCTGCACCAGGCGGCGCTTTTCGAAGACGCCCAGCACAATATTGGTATTGCCCACATCAAATGCCAGTAGCATTGGTTTCCTCCTCCTGCTCTGTTCTCGCCATGGCGGCATATACCGGCCTGTCGGTCTTTTCCGTCTGCCCTGCAGCAGTACGGCAGATGACTGCATCGGCCTGTCATGTACTTAAAGAAGGGCACTGCACCCGCAGTGCCCTTCAGCATTCAGCTTAAACCAGCGTGACCAGGGTATCTCCTGCATTGACAGCTGCACCCTTGGCAGCCGGAACGGTATCCACGGTACCTGCGGAAGGTGCCAGAATTTCGTTCTCCATCTTCATGGCTTCCAGAATGATCAGCACATCGCCGGCGTTAACTGCCTGTCCCGGTGCCACTTTGACATCCAGCACCGTGCCCGGCATAGGCGCATCAACACTGGTGGCGCCGGCTGCAGGAGCTGCTGCCGGTGCGGCCGGTGCTGCGGGAGCTGCCGGTGCCGCTTCCTTCTTGGGAGCTGCTGCAGGCGCTGCAGGCGCAGCCGGTGCTGCGGGCGCTGCCGGTGCGGCCGCCGGAGCCGCGCCGCCCGCTTCTTCTACTTCGACTTCGTAGCTGGTGCCATTGACGGTGATGTTATATTTTTTCATTGTACTTTTCTCCTTTTACATTCTTCTGCTTTCAAGACATTCTTCACGGCCTTCTCTGGCCCATGCCACAGTCGGACCGGCAACCCTTCTGATCTTTCTGACGACCAGATTGCTCTGTATTTCCGAACCCTCCGCTGCTGCGATCGCCGCTGCGATCACTGCAATCAGCTGGGCATCGTCCACCATTTCCTCAGCCGGCGGCGCCGCCGCAGGTGCCTCGGCCGGAGTCTGTGCCACTGCCGCAGCTGGTACCGCCTTTTCAGGCGCTGCAGCCGGTACCGCAGGAGCTTCTTTCTTCTTTTGTGTGCCTCTGACGATCCGCGTCAAGATGCTGATGACAAGCCACAGAAGGATGAGGACGATAAAAGTGATCCCCATGCCCATCAGGGTCGTGATCCCCGCGCCTGCCATCTTGTCGCCGAATGACAGGCTGTGCATCATGCTCGGGTCAGCGAATTTTTCCATTAAGCTCATTGCCTACCTCCCTAGAGCGGAATATTTCCGTGTTTCTTTGCGGGCAGCGAATCTCTCTTGGATGCCAGCATGTCAAATGCGCTGATGATCCTCTGACGCGCTGTCGCAGGCTCGATGACGTCATCTACATAGCCCATCTCTGCAGCCCGGTACGGATTGTTGAATTTCTCTTCGTATTCCTGCACCTTTTCCTTGGTCTTGGCGATGGGGTCATCCGCTTCCTTGATCTCGCGCTTCATCGAGGAAATGATATTGACCGCACCGGAAGCACCCATGACGGCGATCTGTGCCGAAGGCCATGCCAGCACCATGTCAGCACCCAGCTCCTTGTTGCACATGCCGATGTAGGCACCGCCGTAGGCCTTGCGCAGGATCATCGTCACGAGAGGCACCGTAGCCTCGCAGTAAGCGTACAGCATCTTGGCGCCGTGACGGATAATGCCGCCATATTCCTGATCGGTGCCCGGCAGGAATCCGGGAACGTCTTCGAGGGTCAGCATCGGAATATTGAAGGCATCGCATCTTCTGATGAAGCGGGCTGCCTTGTCGGAAGCATTGATGTCGAGACATCCTGCGCCCACCTTCGGCTGGTTGGCGATGACACCGACGGTGGATCCGTTCATTCTGATGAAGCAGGTGATCATATTCCGTGCATAGTGCTCCATGACATCCAGGTATTTGCCGTCGTCGGCCAAGCCCTTGATGACATCATACATATTGTAAGCCTTGTTCGGATTCTCGGGGATAATCTCGTTGAATTCGGGAATCATCCTGTTGGGATCGTCGGTCGCCTCGTACACCGGAGGATTCTCCATGTTGTTGGAGGGGAAGTAGCTCAGCAGTTCCCTGACCTTCAGCAGGGTATCCTCGTCGTTGTCGCCGATAAAGTGCGCGTTGCCGCTCTTGGTGTTGTGCGCCTTGGCACCGCCCAGCGCCTCTGCCGTCACTTCCTCACCGGTTACGGTCTTGATAACCTGCGGGCCTGTGATAAACATCTGGCTGGTCTGGTCCACCATGAAGATGAAGTCGGTGATCGCCGGAGAATACACGGCACCGCCCGCGCACGGTCCCATGATCACAGAGATCTGCGGGATAACACCGGAAGAAATCGTATTGTTCTTGAAGATCTTGCCAAATCCGGAAAGCGCGTTGACACCTTCCTCGACTCTGGCACCGCCGGAGTCGTTGAGGCCGACGATGGGGGCACCCATCTTCAGGGCCATCTTCTGCACTTTGACGATCTTTTCGGCATGGTACTCTCCCAGAGATCCGCCGATGACCGTGAAGTCCTGCGCGTAGGCAAAGACCAGTCTTCCGTCGACCGTTCCGTAGCCGGTAACGACACCGTCGCCGTGGAACTTCTTCTTGGGCATATCGAAGTTATTGCACCTGTGCGATACGAAAGTGTCGATCTCGACAAAGCTGCTGTCGTCGAACAGAATGTCCAGCCGTTCTCTGGCTGTCAGCTTGCCTCTCTTGTGCTGCGCCTCAATTCGTTTTTCTCCGCCGCCCGCAGCGATCTTCGCCTTAAACTCACGGAGCTCCTCAAGCTTGTTCATATTGATGTATCCTCCTTCACAAATGGAATCAAGATCTTCTCTTCAGTACAACATAGTTACTATATATCAAAAAAATCGCCGTTTCAATACTGCAAACTGTGTATACATTATTTTTTCCCCGACGATTCTTTTTAGACGGCCACCATCTCCAGCCGCCGCAGGGCCAGGGCGATCGTCAGCCCGGGGATTACGCGGTTGCCTGAAATCTCCGCCCCCAGCATCTCGTTGATCCGCTTGAGCCTGTACTGGATGGTGTTGGTGTGCAGCTTCATCATCTTCGCGGTGCGGCTGTTGTTCATCCCCGCATCCAGCACAAAGATCGTCAGGGTCTCCAGCAGCTGCCGGTCCTTCACCCGGCCGTTGAGGAAGGGATCCAGCAGCGAGGTGTAATTCTTCTCCACCCGGCCGCCGTTCATCCGGATCTCGATGCAGTTGGACACCATCGTCAGCTCATATTTGCTGAAGACGTTCTTGTGCGGATATATCCGCCGGGCAAAGGACCAGGATTCGCCGATAAGACGGTAAGCTTCCACCGTCCCCTCCAGCCCGTCGATGTCGGTCACATGGAAGAGCACCGTCTGCTTGGGGGCGCCCTTCAGCGTATTATAGACCTGGATGCAGTCGGTCTTGTCCTGCGCGCCCCGGCTGCCCAGAATGATGCCGCAGGTCTCATTTTCTTCCGTGATGCTGATGATCTGCAGGTGCGGGTGCTTTTCAAAGGCCTCCATCACTGTCCTGCCCCGCGGTTCATCCAGACCCACGCCGAAGAAGACACTGATGATCTTGTCGGTGTCCACGCCGGCATCGTCCTTCATGCTGTAAGCCAGGCTGATGTTACCCCTGCGCAGGGCCTTGATCAGTTCTGCCCGGCTGTCGTGCTCGGGTGTATAGCTCCACATGCCCATGGCCAGCTCGATGATCTCCGCCAGCCGGGTGATCTCCGCGGGCGTGTAGGAGTCCTCATTGTCCACAATGAACATATAGAACTTACTGCCCTGGATGGTCACCGGCCCCCAGTAGGTCAGCACGCCGTGGACGTCGATCATGGTATAGACCGCATTTTCCTTGTCCACATCGCGTTTTCGCCCCAGCCGGATGGCCTCGGCGATGGTCGTCCGATGGCGGGTCTCCACCGTCAGCACCGGATTGAACTCCTCCGAAAGGAGAATCAGCTGGAAATCATTGGAAAGTGCCGCCGCCTTGGCCGCTTCCGGAAAGCTGGTATACTTCTCGAAGTTGAGCAGATGATAAACCGTGTTGCTGACAAGCGAACTCTCATGGTCCTCACCGCCGGTGAGCAGCATGCTGCTCACCTGGGCGATCACATCGCCCATGCCGAAAGGCATCTCGGGATCCATGATGATCAGCGGCAGCCCGCAGCGTTCTGCTGTCAGGACCACCCTTCGGGAGATCCTTTTAACCACACGCCCAACATGAAAAATAACCAGAGCTGCATTCCCGTTCTCCGCCAGCGCCTCAATGGCGCTGCACTGCGCCTCCTCGTCGGAGCGCATGGCGAAAAACGAGGTAAACATCATCTGGTCTTTTGCGCCACAGTACGCGGCCACGTCCTGTTTGTCCACAGCCTCCAGGACCGAAACCTTCTTTACAATCCGATCCAGGCTGCTGGATGCAGCGACGACCTCGGCTTTATCAAAGGCCGCCAGCTGCAAACAGTCTTTCACAGTAATTTTCATCTGTGATCAGGATCCTCCTCTTGCTCTTCTTTTGTATCCGGCGCGTCATCCGCCGCTTCCTCTTCGTCCGTTTCCCGGTCTTCCTGCGGCGCCGGCTCCGCCTTTTCCGCCTTCTTATCCTCCAGCGTTCTGCCCTCTTCGATATCGTCGGCGGAAAGATAATCCGTATCGTAGACAGAAAGATCCTCTTCGTCTATCTCCTCTGCCGGCTCGTCCTCACTGCCGGAAAGGATGATGCCGTCTTCATAGACTTCCTTTTCGCGGAGGCTTTCGCTCTCTTCGGCCTCCTGCCGGTTGGCCTTCTCGATCTCCTCCGACTGATCCCGGAACTCGGCTTCCAGCTCCTCGGGCGTGATCTGCCCGGTGTACAGCCGCTCGAATTGTTCCCCGCTGAGCGTCTCAAGACGCAGCAGGGCGTCTGCGACAACCTTCAGCTTGTCCAGATTGCTGCTGAGGATCTGCTCGCAGTCGCGGAAGCAGTCTTCGATGATGTTGCGGATTTCCTCATCGATCTCCGAGGCCACTTCCTCCGAATAGTTCTGCTTGGTGGAAAAGTCCTTGCCAAGGAATACCTCTTCGCCGGAGCTGTAGTTGACCGGCCCCAGCTTTTCGGAGAAGCCGTACTTGGTGACCATGTCTCTTGCAATGTCGGTCGCCCGCTGGATATCGTTGCTGGCGCCGGTGGAAATATCTTCCAGTGTCAGCTTCTCGGCCACCCGGCCGCCCAGAAGGTGCACGATCTGCTCGCGCATCTGCTGCTTGCTGCCGTAGCTGCGGTCTTCCTTGGGCAGGGTCATGGTAAAGCCGCCTGCCCGGCCGCGCGGAATGATGGTGATCTGATGCACCGGATCGCTCTTGGGCAGCGACCTTGCCACCACGGCATGGCCCGCTTCATGGAAAGCGGTAATCCTGCGTTCTTCCTCACTGATAACCCGGCTCTTCTTCTCGGGG